>DATLZE010000116.1:0-8085 GCA_035574195.1 Burkholderiales bacterium
CACAGCGGGCGGCGCGCACGCTGCGAGCGCCGCGGCGAGCGCGAGCAACCAGCCGCGGCGGTGATTCCCCATCGCGGGCGCAGCTCCGGTCATGGCTTCTTGAGCCCGATCTGCTCCATGATGCGCGCGAGATAGGCGTCCTCCGCGGCGATCAGCCTGCCGAACTCCGCCGCCGGCAGGAACCCCGGGCGCACGTAGAGCTTCTCGGCCGCTGCGGCGAAGTCGGCGCTCTGCACCGTCTCGCGGATCGCTCGTTCGAGCGCGGCGATCACCGCAGGCGGCGTGCCGCGCGGCACGGCGATGCCGCGCCAGGCGTCGAGCGCGACGTCAATGCCCAGCTCGCGCGCGGTCGGCACCTCGGGAAAGGCCGGATCGCGCTGGGCGGAGAGCGCCGCGAGCAGCCGGATGCGGCCCGCCTGGACGTGGCCTGCGAGCGCGCCCGGGAACTGCACCACGGCCTCGACGTGGCCGCCCACGAGGCTCGGCACGATCTGCGCCGCGGCGTACGGCACGTCCGTCACCTGGGCTTCGGCCGCCTTGAACAGCGCGACCGCCGAGATGTGGGTGTGACTGCCGACGCCGGAATTGGCGACCGTGATCGCGCCGGGACGCGACCTGGCGTCGGCGACAAGCTCCTTGAGCGATTTCCATTTCGCTTCGGAGCGTACCGCGACCACCACCGACTCGAGCAGCACCCGCGCCACCGGGTCGAAGGCGCGGTAATCGAACGGCAGCTGCCCGGAGTGGAAGGTAGTCGAGATCGAGTTCGAGTTCCACACCAGCGAATAGCCGTCGGGCTTCTGCGCCGCGACGTGCTTGTAGCCGATCGCGCCGCCCGCGCCCGGCCGGTTCACGACGACCACGTTCGCGCCGAGCTGCTTGGCGAGGCCCTGCGCGAGCATCCGCGCCGTGACGTCGGCCGAGGTGCCGGCGGGAAAGAGCACCGTGATCTCGACGTTGCCGCGTTTGGGATAAGGCACATCCTGGGCCGGCGCGCTCGCCACCAGCAGCGCGCCGATCGCAACCGCCGCCACCCCGGGCCATGTCCTCATGAGCGTCCTCCTCGGGTTTCCGTGCCTCGTCCTCGCCTCGCGCCTCATTCCCCGGCCAGGATCTCGGCGACCTCGACGCGGCGGCCTTCGCGCGCCGAGCGGATGCCGGCGCGCAGCACCGCGAGCGAGCGCGTCGCCTTCTCCCCGTCCATCTCGGGCTCGGCCTGCCCGCGCACCGCGGCCGCGAACTCCTCCAGCTCCTCGACGAGCGTGTCGTTCTTCGGGCACGCCACCGGAACCGAGCGCCCGTCGCCGCGCTGCAGGAAGCGCAGGCCCTGGTGCAGATCGTAGTAGGCGCTCGCCTCCTTGCCGTAGATGTTCATGACGTAGTGCTCGGAGGCCGATGCGTAGGAGGCGTTCAGCGTGGACAACGCGCCGTTCTCGTGCTCGAGCACCATGCTCGCGACGTCGGGATTGTCGCCCGGCAGCACGAGTTGCGCGAGCCGCCCGCTCACCGCCGCGATCGGCCCCATCAGGTACTCGAGCACGTCGGTGTAGTGGATGCCGATCTGCAGCATCACGCCCCCCGGCATGCCCTCGGCCGTGTAGCGCCAGGAGGAGAGATCGATCTTGCCGAGACGGTCGCGCGAGATGTTGGCCTCCGCGTTCACCAGCCGGCCGAACGCGCCTTCCTCGATGCGGCGGCGGATCCAGCGGAAGTGGCTCTCCTTTCTGCGCTGGTAGCCGAGCGCGAGCACCACCCCGGCGCGGCGGCAGGCCTCGGCGATCGCGCGCGCATCGGCGATCGTGTTGGCGATGGGCTTGTCGAGGAACACGTGCTTGCCGGCCTGCGCGGCGGCGCGCGTGGTTTCGAGGTGGGCGTTGTTGGGCGTGGTGTTGATGATCGCGGCGATGCTGCGGTCGTTCAGGATCTCGTCGTAGGAGGCGGCCGCCCGGCAGCCGTACTTTTCGGCGAAGGCGCGGCGTTTCGCCTCCGAGCGCGAATAGCAGGCGACGATTTCGAGCCGGCCCGAGCGCTTGATCGCATCGGCGAGCACGTCCGACCACCAGCCCATGCCGATGCACGCGACCCTCAGCGGTTGATCAGCCATTCTTGTCCGCCTGCCAGCTCGCGCCGATCGCCTCCACCGCCTCGCGCGCGAACCGGTCGTCGAGCTCCCAGGTGGCGCCCGAGACGCCGATGCCGCCCACGCACTCGCCCTCGAAGATGATCGGATAGCCGCCCTCCATCGCGGTCCAGCGCTCCGGGCCCGCCGCGAGCGCGAGCCCCAGCGCATGCAGCGTGTCGAGCGCCTGCCCGGCGGCGCCCCGTGCGGTGGTGGGGCGGCGGTTGGAGGCGGCGCATACCGCCTTCGTGGTCGAGGAGTGCACGGTGTGGAAGCGCCCCCCGTCCATGCGCTGCACCAGGATCGGGTGGCCGCCCGCGTCCACGATGGCGACCGAGACGGCGTAGCCGGCCTGCTCGGCGAGAGCGGTCGCGGTGTCCATCATTTTTCTGGCTCCGGCGAGCGTCAGGCGCCTGGAAGGTGTGACGTACATCGGTCGGCCTGCGGAGGCTTCGTTATAATGCGGCGTATTTTCCAGCATTCGCGTTCCGCGTCAATGAAGCGCCCCGGCACGGACGAGACCCACCGCGAGCTGCGCGAGGGCGTGCGCGCGCTGTGCCGGCAGTTCGACTCGGCCTACTGGCAAAAAATTGACGAGCAGCGCGGCTACCCCGAGGCGTTCGTGGAGGCGCTCACCCGGGCGGGCTGGCTCTCGGCCCTGATCCCCGAGCAATACGGCGGCTCGGGGCTCACGCTGACCGAAGCCTCGATCATCATGGAGGAGATCAACCGCTCGGGCGGCAACTCGGGGGCGTGCCATGGCCAGATGTACAACATGGGCACGCTCCTGCGCCACGGCTCGGAGGAGCAGAAACAGCGTTATCTGCCGAAAATCGCGAGAGGGGAGCTCAGACTGCAGTCCATGGCGGTGACCGAGCCCACCGCGGGCACCGATACGACGAGGATCCAGACCACCGCGGTGCGCAAGGGGGAGCGCTACCTCGTGAACGGCCAGAAAGTATGGACTTCGCGCGTGCGGCACTCCGACCTCATGATCCTGCTCGCGCGCACGACGCCCTTCTCCGAGGTCAGGAAGAAGACCGATGGCATGTCGGTGTTCATCGTGGATCTGCGCGAGGCGATCGGGCGCGGGCTCACCGTGAAGCCGATCCGCAACCTCGCCAATCACGAGACCAGCGAGCTGTTCTTCGACAACCTGGAAATCCCGGCGGAGAACCTGATCGGGAAGGAAGGCGAGGGATTCCGCTACATCCTCGACGGGCTGAACGCCGAGCGCATCCTGATCGCGGCCGAATGCATCGGCGACGGCTACTGGTTCGTGGAGCGGGCGACGAATTACGCGAAGGAGCGCGTGGTGTTCGACCGGCCGATCGGCCAGAACCAGGGCATCCAGTTCCCGATCGCGCGCGCCTACGTGAACGTGCAGGCCGCGGACCTGATGCGCTACCGGGCGGCAGCGCGCTACGACGCCGGCGAGCCGTGCGGCGCGGAGGCGAACATGGCGAAGCTGCTCGCCGCCGATGCCTCCTGGGAGGCGGCGAACGTGTGCTTGCAGACTTACGGCGGATTCGGCTTCGCGGCCGAGTACGACGTCGAGCGCAAGTTCCGCGAGACGCGCCTCTACCAGGTGGCGCCGATCTCCACGAACTTGATTCTCTCCTACATCGGCGAACACGTGCTCGGCCTTCCGCGCTCGTTCTGATCCGGCCATGCTCCCCCTCGACGGAATCACCGTCGTCTCGCTGGAACAGGCCGTGGCGGCGCCCTTTGCCACGCGCCATCTGGCCGACCTCGGGGCGCGGGTCATCAAGATCGAGCGCCCGGGCACGGGCGATTTTGCGCGCGGCTACGACGAGACCGTCAGGGGCCTGTCCTCGCACTTCGTGTGGTTGAACCGCACCAAGGAAAGCCTCACGCTCGACCTCAAGCAGCCCGCTGCGCGCGCCGTGCTCGCACGGCTCCTCGCGCGGGCCGATGTCTTCGTCCAGAATCTCGCTCCCGGCGCCGCGCGCCGGCTCGGGTTCGGGGCGGAGGCGCTCCTCGAGCGCCACCCCCGCCTCATCGCGTGCGACATTTCCGGCTACGGCGAGACCGGGCCCTATGCGCACAAGAAAGCCTACGACCTGCTGGTGCAGAGCGAGGCGGGCGTGCTCGCGGTGACCGGGACCGAGGAGACGCCGAGCAAGGTCGGGATCTCGATCGCCGATATCGCGACGGGGGTCTACGCCTATTCGGGGATCCTCACGGCGCTCTTCGCGCGCGAGAAGACCGGCCGGGGCGGGCGCGTGGAAGTGACCATGCTCGAGGCGCTCGCCGAGTGGATGGGTTATCCGCTCTACTACACGCACTTCGGCGGCCGCGCTCCCGCGCGCACCGGCCCCGATCACGCCACCATCGTGCCCTACGGGCGCTACCGCACGGGCGACGGCCGGGACGTGATGCTGGGCCTGCAGAACGAGCGGGAGTGGGCGGTGTTCTGCGACAAAGTGCTCGGGCGCCCCGAGCTCGCCTCCGATCCCCGCTACGACAGCAACTCCAAGCGCAACGCCCGGCGCGCGGAGATCGCCCGGCTGATCGAGCGCGCGTTCTCGGAGCTGACCGCCGAGCAGGCCGTGGCGAAGCTCGACGCGGCGGGCATCGCCAACGCCCGCGTCAACACGCCGGAGCAAGTGTGGGAGCACGCGCAGTTGAAGGCGCGCGGGCGCTGGCGGGAGATGGGCTCGCCGGCGGGAGCGCTGCCCGCACTGCTGCCGCCCGCCACCCACGACGGGTTCGAGGCGCGGATCGGCGCGATCCCGGCGCTGGGCGAGCACACCGAGCGCATTCTGCAGGAGCTCGGCTACGGCGCGGATGAAATCGCCGCGCTGCGCGCGGCAGGGGCGATCTGACAGGCGTCGTGAAAGTGCCCGGCGACGCGCGCTTCCTCGCCCCTTCCCCCTCTGCCGAATGGCGGCAGCGAATGGCCAGCGAACGCCTCGCCAGCCGTTCACCCGCGACGCGCCAGGTCCCGGGCACGATGGCGCGGGCTTTCCCGCTCCGCGGCGTCCTCGTGCCGCTGCTCTTCGTGGCGGCTCTCGCGGCGAGCTGCGGGCGCGGCGATGCGCCCGGCGGCGAGCGGGTGGTCGAGCTCGGCTTCGCGGCACCCCTCACCGGCCCGCAGGCGCACTACGGCCAGGAGATGCGCAACGGCATCGTGCTCGCGCTCGAGGAAATCAACGCCGAGCGGCCGGCGATCGGCGGCGCCCGCGTGCGCTTCGAGTTGCTCGCCGAGGACGATCAGGCCGATCCGAGGCAGGCAACCCTGGTCGCGCAGAAGCTCGTGGACCGGGGCATTGCCGGCATGCTCGGCCATTTCAACTCCGGCACCAGCATTCCCGCCTCCAAGATCTACGCCGCAGCCGGCATCCCCCAGATCGCCATGGCGACCGCCCCCGCCTACACCGCGCAGGGCTACCGGACGACATTCCGCGCGATGACGAGCGACGCCCAGCAGGGCGCGGTGCTCGGGGGCTATGTGGTCAGGAAACTCGGGGCGCGCCGCATCGCGATCATCGACGACCGCACCGCCTACGGCCAGGGCCTCGCCGATGAGTTCGAGAAGGCGGCGCGCGCGGCCGGCGCCGAGATCGTGCGGCGCGAGTACACCACCGACAAGGCGACCGACTTCACGGCCATCCTCACCGCCGTGAAGGCGGCGCGCCCGGACGCGATATTCTTCGGGGGCGCGGATGCGCAGGCCGGCCCCATGGCGCGCCAGATCCGGCAGCTCGGGATCGAGGCGCGGCTGGTCGGCGGGGAGATGGTGAGGTCCGCGACTTTTCTGAAGCTCGCGGGCGCTGCGGCGGAGGGCACGGTCGCCTCGCTCGCCGGCCTGCCGCTCGGCCAGATGCCGGGCGGCAAGCGCTACGAGGAAAAATACCGTGCCCGCTTCGGCACGCCGGTCGAGGTCTACTCGCCGTACGCCTACGACGCGGCGCGGGTGCTCGTGGAGGCGATGAAGCGCGTCGACTCGGTCGAGCCCGCGCGCTACCTTCCCGAGCTCGCGAAAACCAACCACGCGGGCGTGACCTCGGCGCGCATCGCCTACGACGAGAAGGGAGACCTCAAGGACGGCACGATCACCGTCTACCGGGTCGCCGGCGGCGAGTGGCGCGTGCTCGAAACGGTGGGCGGTTTCGAGCGCTGAGCGCGAGCGCCCGCACGCATGAGCACCCTCGTCGAGCAGTTGAGCGCCTATGGCGCGGGTCTCCGCTACGGCGATCTGCCGCCCGAGGTCGTGCGCCAGGCGAAGCGGCTGATCGTGGACACGGTGGGCTGCGCGCTCGGCGGCCACGACGCCGAGCCCGCGCGCATCGCGCGCGAAATCGCCGAGGACGTGACGAGCGCGCGTCCCGCGACGGTGCTGGTGAGCGGCCGGGCGACGAGCCCGGATCTCGCCGCGGCGCTCGCCTGCGCGGAGATCGCCCGCCGCAGCGGGCGCGATCTCCTCACCGCAACCGTGCTCGCCGGGCGGCTGCGGGCCGAGGCGGTCAAGGCAATCGCGCTGCCCGAGGTCGGGCAGGCGATGGCCCGCCAGGGACTCGAAGCCGAGACGGCGACGCCGCAGGAGCTCGCAGCGAGGATCCGCAAGGAGACGGCGCTGTGGGCGGCGGTCATCCGAGAAGCGGGGATCGAGCTCGAGTGAAGCCGGGCGCGGCCGGCTACTTGCGGTAGAGCCGGCGCAACGCGCGCACGTCCTCGAGCGACTCGAGCTTCCACAACGCCGCGAGCAGATCGCGGGCACGCTTCTTTCCCAGCACCGGCGCGATCAGGTCGAGCGCCTTCTCGTCCTCCTCCTCGGGCGTGAGCGGGTTCTCGAAGCTGCCCTTCGCCGCCATCGTCTCGTGGCGCAGCACGCGCCCGTCTCGCAGGCGCACCTCCATCGCGCAGCGCCAGCGCCGCTCGGGGTCGGTGAGCGCCGGATCGCCCACCGTCACGATGCGCCGCCTTGCCTCGAGAACCTTCGGGTCCCGCATGCGTTTGAGATCGTGCGCGGAGCGGAAAGTGACCGTGCCGTCGGTGAGCATCACGGCGAGCAGGTGTTGCACGCAGATGTCCGGCAATTCCCGCTCGTTGACGATCTCGAGTTCCTTGTCCGGCATGCGGGCGAGCAGGCGCTCGACGTCGCCCGGCCCGAAGCGGTGGCGCTCGATCAGCTCGTGCAGCACCTGCAGCGGCCCCTGGATCGGGCCGCCCACCGGCCAGCGCTTGATCGCCGCGCGCAGGATCTCGTAGTCGCTTCCCAGCCCGCGCGCGAGCGCTTCGCGCTGCGCGCCTTCGGGCGGGGAGAAGGTGAAGAAGAAATCGCGCTCGCCGGAGAAAACGTCCTCCACCCCGGTGAAGCCGGATGCGGCCATGAGCGCGGCGGCAACCCCGTTCGCCGCGGGCATGCCGCCCATGCCGAAGGCTTTCTCCACATGGCCGGGATCGCGGAACATCGTGTAGAGGCCCGACGCCTGCTGTGCCGCGTACGAGAGGAGATAGCGCACGCGCCGCGCGTCGAGCGCGAGCAGCGCCCCCGCCGCGGCCGCCGCCCCGAACAGCTGTCCGAACGCGCCCGCGTGGTGGCCCGAGCGCAGGAAAGGCATGGGACCGAGCGCGAGCGAGAGCCGCGCGCAAACGTCGTAGCCGAGCACCACCGCGCGCAGCACGCGCTCGCCCGGCAGGGCTCGCGCTTCCCCGA
Organism: Burkholderiales bacterium; assembly: GCA_035574195.1. Classification (GTDB taxonomy): domain Bacteria; phylum Pseudomonadota; class Gammaproteobacteria; order Burkholderiales; family SG8-41; genus SG8-41. The sequence continues at coordinate 7,803 of DATLZE010000116.1, forward strand.
TCGCGAGCGCCGCCGGCACGACGCTCGTGCCGGGGTGGGTGAGCGAGGGCGGGTGCGTGTCGTCGGTCTCGTCGGCGTGGCCCGACATCCCGTTGGCGAGCGCGGCCTGCACCGCGGAGGTGACGAGGCGCGTGCCGACGACACCCGCTTGTTTCGCGCCGCCCAGGGCGCTCGCGTAGGCGAGCGCGCGCCGGCCCGGCTCGAGCCGCGAGCCGGAGATCATCGCGGCAAAAGTGTCCACTACATGGACCTTGGCGCGCGCGGCCACGGCGGGCGGCAGCGG
>DATLZE010000117.1:0-20953 GCA_035574195.1 Burkholderiales bacterium
GCGAGGAGTCCGAGCGGCGCGGGCAGCGCCGCGGCCTCGAGCAGGAAGCGCTCGTGGATGCGCCAGGTGAAGGGCAGCCGCAGCAGCAGGCGCGCGGGATCCGCTCCGACCGCGCGCATCAGGCGCAGCAGCTCGCGGTAGGCGCCGATCAGGATGTGCAGCCCGTTGTCGAGCGCGAGCCCGCGGTGCTCGACGCGGCGCGCCCGGCCACCGAGCGTCTTCGCGGCCTCGAACACCGTGACCGGCGTCCCGGCTCCGGCGAGCGTGACCGCGGCCGCCATGCCGGCGTATCCGCCGCCGACTACGGCGACTCGGGCCGCGGCCGCCATCGGGAGGCGGGCTCAGGCGGCGCGCTTCGCCGCAGGGGTCTTGCCCGCCCAGATCCTCGACGGGACCAGCACGTGTCCCTCGAAGATGCGGCGCGCGGTGCGCACGAGGGCGGCGCGGCGCAGCTCCTGCCGGCCGGCGGTGAAATCGGCGTCCAGATCGATCAGGATCTCCCCCGAGGGATGCTCGATCCGCACCATGCCCTGCGGCGCCGGCGGCAGGGGCGCGATTTCCGCGGCGAGGGTGCCGGGAATCGCGCACGCGCTGGCGATGCACACCGTGCCAGTGACAGGATGCGACTTGTGGCAGGTCTCGGGCACGAAATAACGCGAGCTGAGGGTGCCGCCGCGGCGCGCCGGGGCGAGGAGGGCGATTTTCGGAACGACATTTCTCGCCACGTCCCCCATGCCCATGCGCGCGCCCGCCTTGCGGCGGATCGCCTCCATGCGCTCCATCAGCGCGCGGTCGGCGTCGAGCTCCGCCGGCGTCTCGTAGCCAGTTTTGCCGAGATCGGCGGCGCGCATCATCACGATCGGCATCGCAATGTCCACGCAGCTCACCTCGATGCCCTCGATCTCGTCGCGCGGCCGGCCCGTGGGCAGCATCCTGCCGGTGACGGCTCCGATCGCGCTCCTGAAATTGAGCCTGACCGGCGCCGCCGTGCCCGGCACCCCGTCAATAGCGGTGTCCCCTTCGTACGTCACCTGGCGCCCCGGCGTCTGGACGATCGCCTCCACCAGCGAGTCGGTATTGACGTTGTGGATGCGCACCGCTGTCTCGCCCTCGCGCGCCGGCACCAGCCCCGACTCGATCGCGAACGGTCCCACCGCGACCAGCATGTTGCCGCAGTTGGGCTTGGTGTCCACCAACTTCTCGCGGATCTGCACCTGGGCGAAGAGATAGTCCACGTCCGCATCCGGGCGCCGCGAGGGGCTGATGATCGCGACCTTGCTGGTGACCGAGTGCGAGCCGCCAATGCCGTCAATCTGGATTTCGTGTGGCGATCCCATGACCGCGAGCAGCACCTCGTCGCGGGTCGCGGGATCGGAGGGCAGGTCGGAGGCGAGGAAGAACGGGCCGCGCGAGGTGCCGCCGCGCATGATCACGCAAGGGATCCTGGTCTGCATGTCGGTTTCTCCCGCGATATTGCCGATTATACGCCGCGTCGCCGCTCAGGCCGTGATCCAGGTCTTCCACGCGATCCAGAGCTTGCGCAGCGGCGTGAGCGCGGTGCGCCGGGTGAGCACGCGGCAGCCGTCGTCGCGGATTTCCTCGAGCAACGCGCGGTAGATCGCCGCCATGACGAGCCCGGCGCGTTGCGCGTCGCGGTCGGCCGCGGGCAGCTTCGCGAGCGCCTGCCGGTAGTAGCCGAGCGCGCGCTCGATCTGGAACTCGATCAGGCGCCGGAAGTCCGCCGTCTCGCGCGCCTGCGCGATGTCCGACACAGCGACGCCGTGGCGCTCGATCTCGTCGAGAGGAAGATAGATGCGGCCGCGGCGGGCGTCCTCGCCCACGTCGCGGATGATGTTGGTCAGTTGGAAAGCGAGCCCGAGATCGGCGGCGTAATCGAGCGTGCGCCGGTCGCGGTAGCCGAAGATCTCGGCCGATAGCAGCCCCACCACTCCCGCCACGCGGTGGCAATAGAGCCGCAGCGCCTCGAAATCGGGATAGCAGTTGTGCTCCAGGTCCATCTCCATGCCGGAGATGATCTCGTTCAACCGCTCCTCGGCGAGGTTGAAGCGCGGCATGGCCTGCGCCAGCGCGCGCGCCACCGGATGCTGCGGGGTTCCGTGGTAGATCGCAGCAACCTCGGAGCGCCACCACGCGAGCTTCATGCGCGCAACAGCGGCGTCCGAGCACTCGTCCACCGCATCGTCCACCTCGCGGCAGAACGCGTAGAGCGCGGTGATCGCCCGCCGCTTGTCCTCGGGCAGGAACAGGAAGCTGTAGTAGAAGCTCGAGCCGCTGGCGGCTGCCCGTTCCTGGCAATACCGATGAGGATCCATACCGGAAGCGCCGGTCAACTCACGGTTGGCGTGCGAGGGCGGCTGCCGGCTTCCACGGGGCCAACCGCTGGCGCGCCGGCGAGTTCCCGAGCGGGATCATAGTGCGCGCCAGAGGATCACCGGCCAGTCGTGAAGTGTCAGCACCGGCCTGTGACGGAACACGTCACAGCGCGCGCTTTCGATCTTCTCCAATATGCGCAGCCCGCCCTCGACCGTGGCGCGGATTTCGAGGCCGATGCGTCCGGGAAGCGCGCGCCCGAGGGGCGCTCCAGCGCGCAGCATCGCGCGCGCCCGCGCGATCTGGAAGCCGATCAGCGCGCGCCAGGCCTCGTCGCAGCGGCGCTCGGCAAGATGGCGCTCGCTGACCCCGAATCGCTCCATTTCGTCGCGCGGCAGATAGACGCGCCCGCGGGCGTAGTCGCTGGCGACATCTTGCCAGAAATTGACGAGCTGCAGCGCCGAGCAGATCGAGTCGGAGTCGGCGCAGTTGCGCGGCGTGGCGCGGTCGAAGAGGTGCAGCAGCAGGCGCCCCACCGGATTGGCCGAGCGCCGGCAGTAGTCGAGCACCTCCTCGAAGCTGGCATAGCGCTTCTTGGTCACATCCTGGGCGAACGCCGAGAGCAGGTCGAGGAAGGCGGCGAGCGGCAGCCGGTGCCGCTCGATGACGGCGGCGAGCTCGGCGAACCAGGGGATGTCGGGCGCCTCGCCGCGGCCGATCCGCACGATCTGCTCGCGGTAGTGCTCGAGCCGGGCGAGCCGTTCCGCGTCCTGCGCCTCGCCCTCGTCGGCGAAGTCGTCGGCTTCCCGGGCGAAGCGGTAGATCAGCGCCACTGCGGAGCGCAGCGCGCGAGGCAGCAGGAGGGAGGCGACGGGGAAATTTTCGTAGTGGTTTACGGCCATCCAAGGCCAGGCGAAAATAGCTTGTTATCAAGGAGCTGCAAGAACTCCTTAAGATGGCTTGAAAGCTTTCGGGGCGCAGCCGATTATATTACAATCGGAAAGTCGCGAAAGTGGCGGAATTGGGAGACGCACCAGATTTAGGTTCTGGCGCCGCAAGGCGTGAGGGTTCGAGTCCCTCCTTTCGCACCAGGAGGGGCTAGGAAGCCCCGGGAGCATCTGGCCCGGGGCGGCAATCGTGATGTCGGAAGATGCAAGCGAACTTGGAGACGATCAGCGCCTTGGAGCGCCGCCTAGACGTGAGCCTGCCCGCTGCCGAGATCGACAGCGAGGTCGAGAACCGCCTCAAGCGTCTGACGCGCACGGTGAAGATGCACGGCTTCCGTCCCGGCAAGGTGCCGTTCAAGGTGGTGGCCCAGCATTTCGGCATGCAGGTGCGCCAGGAAGTGCTGGGAGATGCGATGCAAAAGAGCTTCGGTGAGGCGGTGCGCCGGCAAAACCTCCGGGTGGCCGGCCATCCCAGGTTCGAGCCCGAACCGCTCGCAGAGGGCGCCTCGGAATTTCGCTACAGCGCCACTTTCGAGGTCTACCCGGAAGTGGTGGTCGGGGACATTTCGAACGTCACCATCGAGCGCCCGCGGCTGGAAGTGGGCGAGGCGGAAGTGGAACGCACCATCGAGATCATGCGCAAGCAGCGCGCGCGCTACGAGCCGGTGGAGCGTGCCGCGCGGGAAGGCGATCGCGTGGTCCTCGATTATCGCGGCACCCTCGCCGGCGCCGAGTTTCCCGGGTCGAGCGCCAAGGGCCAGACCGTGGTGCTCGGCGATGGGCGCTTGCTGCCGGATTTCGAGAAGCAGGTGACGGGAATGAGGCCGGGCGAATCGAAGGCCTTCGATCTGCGCTTCCCCGACGACTATCACGGCAAGGAAGCGGCGGGCAAGACCGCCCGTTTCGAGGTCACCGTACGGGAAGTCGCCGAGCCGCGCTTGCCGGAAGTGGACGCCGCGTTCGCGAAGAGCCTGGGGGTGGAGGACGGCGATCTCGCGCGGATGCGCTCCGAGATCAAGGCCAACCTCGAGCGCGAGGTGAAGGCGCGCCTCAAAGCCCGCGTCAAGGAGCAGGTGATGCAGGCGCTGCTCGATGCGACCCGGATCGAGGCGCCCCGGGCGCTGGTGCAGATGGAAGTCGAGCGGCTGCGGCAGGCCGCCCGCTCGGATCTCGCCGCGCGCGGCCTCGCCCTGGCGGCCGATGCGCCGCTGCCGCCCGAGCTCTTCGAGAAGCAGGCGCGGCGCCGCGTCAACCTCGGGCTGATCCTGGGCGAGCTCGTCAGGACGCACCACCTCCACCCCCGGCCCGAGCAGGTGCGGGCGCAGGTGGAGGAGCAAGCCCAGAGCTACGAGCGCCCCGAGGAAGTGGTGAAATGGTTTTATTCCTCGCCCGAGCGGCTCGGAGAGATCGAGTCCCTGGTGATGGAGGACAATGTCGTCGCATGGGCGCTCGGCGTCGCCCGGGTGGTGGACAAGACGATCGCTTTCGATGAACTGATGGGGAACAAGTAATGCCGGTGTATTCGGAGCCTGAAGGCCTCGGGTTGATCCCGATGGTGATCGAGCAGAGCGGGCGCGGGGAGCGCGCCTACGACATCTATTCGCGCCTGCTCAAGGAGCGCGTGGTGTTCCTGGTGGGGCCGCTCACGGAGGTGACGGCCAACTTGATCGTGGCGCAACTGCTGTTCTTGGAGTCCGAGAATCCGGACAAGGAGATCTCGTTCTACATCAATTCCCCCGGTGGGTTGGTGTCGGCCGGGCTCGCGATCTACGACACCATGCAGTTCATCAAGCCCGATGTCTCCACCCTTTGCATCGGTCAGGCGGCGAGCATGGGCGCGCTGCTGCTCGCTGCAGGCGCGAAGGGCAAGCGTTACTGCCTGCCCAACTCCCGCGTCATGATCCACCAGCCCATGGGCGGCTTCGAGGGCCCGGCCTCCGACGTGGAAATCCACGCCAAGGAGATCCTCTACCTCAAGGCGCGGCTGAACGAGATCCTGGCCAAGCACACCGGCCAGGACATCAAGACCATCGAGAAGGACACCGACCGCGACAACTTCCTGAGCGCGGAGCAGGCCGTCGCCTACGGCCTGGTGGACAAGGTGCTGGTGAGCAGAACCGAGAGCGTGGCATGATGTCGTAACTCGGGGAGACCGGGAAAAGGCCATAGACATATGTCGGACAAAGTGAGCGGCGAGAAGCTCCTGTATTGCTCGTTCTGCGGCAAGAGCCAGCACGAGGTGCGCAAGCTCATTGCAGGCCCGTCGGTGTTCATCTGCGACGAGTGTATCGAGCTGTGCAACGACATCATCCGCGAGGAGACCCACGGCGAGCACGGGGCCAAGGGGGCGAAATCCGACTTGCCGGTGCCGCGCGAGATTCGCGCCATCCTCGACCAGTACGTGATCGGGCAGGACCTCGCCAAGAAGATCCTCTCGGTGGCGGTCTACAACCACTACAAGCGGTTGAAGACGCTCGCCAAGAACGACGACGTCGAGCTCGCCAAGTCGAACATCCTGCTGATCGGGCCCACGGGCTCCGGCAAGACACTGCTCGCGCAAACCCTCGCGCGGCTGCTCAACGTTCCCTTCGTGATGGCCGACGCCACCACCCTCACCGAGGCGGGTTACGTCGGGGAGGACGTCGAGAACATCATCCAGAAGCTGCTGCAGAAATGCGACTACGACGTCGAGAAAGCGCAGCGCGGCATCGTCTACATTGACGAGATCGACAAAATCTCGCGCAAGAGCGACAACCCCTCGATCACCCGCGACGTCTCGGGCGAGGGCGTGCAGCAGGCGCTCCTGAAGCTGATCGAGGGCACGATCGCCTCGGTGCCGCCCCAGGGCGGGCGCAAGCACCCGAACCAGGAGTTCGTGCAGGTCGACACCACCAACATCCTGTTCATCTGCGGCGGCGCCTTCGACGGCCTCGACAAGATCATCCGCGCGCGCTCCGAGAAGAGCGGCATCGGCTTCGGGGCCGAAGTGCGCTCCCGCGACAACCGCAAGGACATCACCCGAGTGCTGCGCGAGGTGCAGCCCGAGGACCTCATCAAGTACGGCCTGATCCCCGAGTTCGTGGGGCGGCTGCCGGTGGTGGCGACCCTGGAGGAGCTCGACGAGCAGGCCCTGATCCAGATCCTGACCCAGCCCAAGAACGCGCTGCTCAAGCAGTTCCAGAAGATGTTCAGCATGGAGGGCGTGGAGCTCGAGGTGCGGGAGGCGGCGCTGCGCGCGATCGCGCGGCGCGCGCTCGAGAAGAAGACCGGCGCCCGGGGACTGCGCTCGATCCTCGAGCACACGCTGCTCAACACCATGTTCGACCTGCCCTCGATGGAGAACGTGGTCAAGGTGGTGGTGGACGAGAACACCATCACCGCGGAGGCGCCCCCGCTGCTGATCTATGCCGAGCAGCCCAAGGTGGCCGGCTCCGCGCACTGAATGCGTGCCGCAGCGCGGCTGCGAAACCGTTTGGAATCAGGCGCGTGCGCGCGCGCTTGAATTTTCCGGCGTTTCCCCAATCTTAACCGATGTATACCCGACATTGCGGTGAGCCCGATGACTGAAAACACGATCCAACTGCCCCTGCTGCCGCTGCGCGACGTGGTGGTGTTCCCGCACATGGTGATCCCCCTGTTCGTGGGGCGCCCCAAGTCCATCAAAGCGCTGGAGTCCGCGATGGAGGCGGGCAAGCAGATCGTGCTGGTCGCCCAGAAGTCGGCGGCGAAGGACGATCCGGGCCCGGAGGATCTCTACCGGGTGGGCGGTGTCGCCAATATCCTGCAGATGCTGAAGCTGCCCGACGGCACCGTGAAGGTGCTGGTCGAGGGCAGCCAGCGCGCGCGATTGCGCGAGGTCGTTGACCACAAGTCGCACTACGTCGCGACGGTCGCACTGATCGAGCCCGACACCACGGCCGACCACGAGACCGAGGCGATGCGGCGCACGATCATCCAGCAATTCGACCAGTACCTCAAGCTCAACAAGAAGATCCCGCCCGAAATCCTTACCTCGATCGCGAGCATTGACGACGCGGGCAGGCTCGCCGACACCATCGCAGCGCACCTTCCGCTCAAGCTCGAGCAGAAGCAGGAGGTGCTGGAGATGTTCGAGGTCAAGAAGCGCCTCGAGCACCTGCTGAAGCTGGTCGAGGGCGAGATCGAGATCCTGCAGGTCGAGAAGCGTATCCGCGGGCGCGTCAAGCGCCAGATGGAGAAAAGCCAGCGCGAGTACTACCTCAACGAGCAGGTGAAGGCGATCCAGAAGGAGCTCGGCGAGCTCGACGAGGGCGCGGACCTCGACGAGATCGAGAAGCGCATCAAGGCCGCGCACATGCCCAAGGAAGCGCGCAAGAAGGCCGAATCCGAGCTCAAGAAGCTCAGGCTCATGTCGCCGATGTCGGCCGAGGCGACGGTGGTGCGCAACTACATCGATGCTCTGGTGTCGCTGCCGTGGAAGAAGAAGAGCAAGATCAACACCGACCTCGCAGCCGCCGAGAAGGTCCTCAACGAGGACCACTACGGCCTGGAGAAGGTGAAGGAGCGCATCATCGAGTACCTCGCGGTGCAGCAGCGCGTGGACAAGCTGAAGGCCCCGATCCTGTGCCTGGTGGGTGCGCCGGGTGTGGGCAAGACCTCGCTCGGGCAGTCCATCGCGCGCGCCACCAACCGCAAGTTCGTGCGCATCTCGCTCGGCGGCGTGCGCGACGAGGCCGAGATCCGCGGCCATCGGCGCACCTACATCGGCTCGATGCCCGGCAAGATCTTGCAGAACATGACTCGCGTCGGGGTCCGCAACCCCCTGTTTCTGCTCGACGAGGTGGACAAGATGGGGATGGACTTCCGGGGCGACCCCGCGAGCGCGCTGCTGGAGGTGCTCGACCCCGAGCAGAACCACACTTTCGTGGACCATTACATCGAGGTCGAGTACGACCTCTCCGACGTGATGTTCGTGTGCACCGCCAACACGCTCAACATCCCGCCGGCGCTGCTCGACCGGATGGAGGTGATCCGGCTCTCGGGCTACACCGAGGACGAGAAGGTCAACATCGCCCTCAGGCACTTGCTGCCCAAGCTCATGAAGAACCACGGGCTCAAGCCCGAGGAGCTCACCATTTCCGAGAGCGCGATCCGCGACATCATCCGCTACTACACGCGGGAAGCCGGCGTGCGCGCCCTCGAGCGCGAGCTCTCCAAGATCTGCCGCAAGGTGGTGAAGACCCTGGTGCGCGAGGGCGAGCAGCGCAAGGTCTCGGTCACCACGCGCCGCCTCGACAAGTACCTCGGGGTGCGGCGCTACAGCTACGGCATGGCCGAGAGCAGAAACCAGGTCGGGCAGGTGCACGGGCTCGCCTGGACCGAGGTGGGGGGAGAGCTCCTCACCATCGAGGCCGCGATCATGCCTGGCAAGGGCAAGATGACGACCACCGGGAAGCTCGGCGAGGTGATGCAGGAGTCCGTGCAGGCAGCGCTCTCGGTCGTGCGCAGCCGTTCGCGCCGGCTCGGCATCGCGCCGGACTTCTACCAGAAGCACGACATTCACATCCATCTGCCCGAGGGCGCGACGCCCAAGGACGGGCCGAGCGCCGGCATCGGCATCTGCACCGCGATGGTGTCGGCGCTGACCGGCATCCCGGTGCGCGCGGACGTGGCGATGACGGGCGAGATCACGCTGCGGGGCGAGGTGCTGCAGATCGGCGGGCTCAAGGAGAAGCTGCTCGCGGCGCACCGCGGCGGGATCAAGACGGTGTTGATTCCCGAGGAGAACGTGAAGGACCTCGCAGAGATCCCCGAGAACGTCAAGAACCGCCTCGACATCCATCCGGTCAAGTGGATAGACGCCGTGCTCGAAATGGCGCTCGAGCGCAAGCCCGAACCGCTGCCGGAGGAGCAGGAGGCGCCTGCGCAGCTGCCGCCGGTCGCCGAAGCGCCCGCTCCGGCTGCGGTCAAGCACTGAGAGCGATGCATCGGGCCCGCCCGATGCATTCTTCGCTTGACAGTTTCTTCGCGCGCTTGCTATAAAAACCGCATCACGTTTCACGACGGCGTTCGCCGGCGCACCCATCGCGATCGAACGGATCGAAGCCGCTGCCTTCGGATCGGAAGAAGGCAGCGCACAGGGCTTTTCACTTTTTGACGGACAAGGGGGGTGGCGATGAACAAGGCAGATCTGGTGGAGGCGGTCGCGAAGACCGCCGGTATTTCCAAATCCGCTTCCGAGAAGGCGCTCGAAGGCGCGCTCGAGGCGATCAAGGGCGCGTTGAGCAAGGGCCAGAGCGTGACGCTCGCCGGGTTCGGCACGTTCCGCGTGGGCCGGCGCGCCGCGCGCGTGGGGCGCAATCCGCGCACCGGCGAGGAGATCCGCATCAAGGCTGCGCGGGTGCCCAAATTCAGCGCTGGTAAGGCCTTGAAAGACGCGGTAAACTAGCATTCTCCGGCAGCAGAGAGCCGGGCTTGTTATTTGGGGTAGGTGCGGGGCCTCGCGCCTACCCCAAAATGCTTGGTAGCGGCGCCGGAGCCGCCGCGCGCGAACGGGGAGCGGTGCCGTTCGGATGCGCGGGCGTGAGACGGCGCGCAGCGTCCGTTTGAAGGGTGCTTAGCTCAGCGGTAGAGCATCGCCCTTACAAGGCGAAGGTCGGGAGTTCGAGCCTCTCAGCACCCACCAGTTATGCAACGCGGCATGGCGGGTGTGGAGACTGGATTACGCGAGGCAGCGCAAAAGCGCTGTGGCCATTTTCTGCACCGGTAGCGCCGCGTTGCATCAGGAGCGGTAGTTCAGTCGGTTAGAATGCCGGCCTGTCACGCCGGAGGTCGCGGGTTCGAGTCCCGTCCGCTCCGCCAGATCGCGCAAAGGGCGAACCCGGTTCGCCCTTTTTTCTAGGTTGACGGATTTTCATGTTCGACTTCGTCGTCAAGCACAAGCGGCTGATCCAGGTCGTCCTGTTCCTGATCTTTCTGCCGTTCGCGTTCTTCGGCGTGGATAGCTATTTCCGCTTCATGGATGCCGGCCAGGCGGTGGCGCGCGTGGGCGACTATTCCATTTCGCAGGAGGAATTCTCGCGCGCCCTGCGCGAGCGGCAGGACGCGATACGGCGCATCGCCCCGGGCGGCGTGGATCCCTCTCTGTTCGACAACCCGGAGCTGCGCTACGCGACGCTCGAGAGCTTGATCCAGAGGCGGGTGCTGCTCGAGCGGGCGCTCAGCCGGGGCATGACGATCACCGACAAGCAGCTCCAGAATGCGATCGGCGAGCTTCCGATCTTCCGCGACGAGAGCGGGAAGTTCTCCTTCGCCCGCTACGAGCAGTTCCTCAGGGCGCAGAACATGACCCCGGCCGGCTTCGAGGTGCGCCTGCGCCAGGACCTCATCCTGCAGCAGCTCTCCGAGGGCTACGCGGGCAGCAGCTTCGTGCCGCGTGTCGTTCTCGAGCGGCTGTCGAAGCTGTGGGGCCAGCGGCGCGAGGTGAGCCATCACACCATTTCCCCCGATCGGTTCCTCGGCCGGGTGAAGCTCGAGCCCGAAGCCGCGAAGAAGTACTACGAGGCCAACCAAGCCGAGTTCCGCATTCCCGAGCAGGTGCGCGTCGAATACGCAGTGCTCTCGCTCGAGACGCTCATGCAGCAAGTACGGATTGATCCGGCCGAGGTGCGCAAGCACTACGAGAGCCGCCGCAGCGAGTTCGAGACGAAGGAAACGCGCCAGGCGAGCCATATCCTGATCGGCGTGGACGCTGGCGCGGGCGGCGGGGCGCGCGAGAAGGCGCGCGCGCGCGCGGAAGAACTCTACCGGCAGCTGCAGAGCCGGCCCTCGGACTTCGCCGAGCTGGCGAAGCGGTACTCGCAGGACCCGGGATCGGCGGCGAAGGGCGGGGACCTGGGAACTATCAGCCGGGGCACGATGAAGGAGGCCCCGGAATTCGAGGAGGCGCTGTTTCGCCTGAAACCCGGCGAGATCTCGCCTCCCGTGGAGTCGAAGTTCGGCTTCCACATCATCCGGCTCACCGCGCTTCACCCCGCCCAGGTGAAGCCCTTCGAGGAAGTGCGCGCCCAGATCGAGAAGGAGCTCGTCAAGCAGCTCGCCGGCCGGAGGTTCGCCGAGATCGCGGACCAGTTCAACAACACGGTGTACGAACAGCCCGACAGCCTCAAACCTGCCGCCGAGCTCGTCAAGACCGCGCTGCGCACCAGCGGCTGGATCACCCGCGAGCGCGCCGACGATCCGCTGCTCGGCCATCCGCGAATGCTCGCCGCAATTTTCTCCGAGGAAGTGCTCAGGAACCGGCGCAACACCGAGGCGATCGAGGTCGCGCCCAACACCCTGGTCGCGGCGCGCGTGCTCGAATACAAGCCGGCGAGCGTACAGCCGTTCGAGGAAGTGCGCGCGGCGCTCGAGAAGAAGCTCGCGCTGCGCGAGGCGGCGCGGCTCGCCGCCGAGGAGGGACGCGGGCTGCTCGAGCGGTTGAAGCGAGGCGAGGAGGTGGCGCTCTCCTGGAGCGCCCCACAGCAGGTGGGGCGCGCCGATCGCAAGGACCTGCCCGAGCCTGTGGCGCGGCATGCGTTCCGGGTGGACGCCTCGAAGCTGCCTGCCTATTCCGGGCTCGAGAGCCCGGGCGGTGCCTACGTGCTGCTGCGGATCACGCGCGTGATCGAGGCCGAGGAGGCGCCCGAGGAGCAGCGCCAGGCCTTCGCCGAGGCGCTGCGCCAGGCGCTCGGGCAGGAGATTTTCTCCGCCTACGTCGCGAGCCTCAAGCAGCAGGTGGGAGTGAAGATCAGCAAGGAGCAGCTCGAGAAGAAACAATGACGGGCGCTGGGCGGCGAGGCAGAGGCGAGGGGAGCGGCGCCGGCCAGCAGCGATTGTCGCCGCCGGTGGCGCGCCCTGCGCTTTGCGCTCGTCATTGTTCTTTCATTCCCGCCACCACCGTGTTGAAGCCGCAGTCCACATGGAGGATCTCGCCGGTGATGCCGGCGGCGCGATCGCTCATCAGGAACGCCGCGGCGTTGCCCACGTCCTCGATCGTCACGTTGCGCCGCAGAGGAGCGTTCTCCTCGACGAACTTGAGGATCCGGCCGAAGCCGCCGATGCCAGAGGCGGCGAGCGTGCGGATCGGGCCCGCAGAAATGCCGTTCACCCGGATGCCCCGGGGGCCGAGGTCGGCGGCGAGGTAGCGCACGCACGCTTCCAGGCTCGCCTTGGCGAGGCCCATCACGTTGTAGTTCGGGACGGCCCGCACCGCGCCGAGGTAGGTGAGGGTGAGCAGCGCGCCCTTTCGGCCTTCCATCAGCGGCAGTCCTGCCCGGGCGAGCGCGGCGAAGCTGTAGGCGCTCACGTCGTGCGCGATGCGGAAAGCCTCGCGCGTCAGCCCCTCGAGCAGCCCTCCTCGCAGCGCCTCGCGCGGGGCGAACGCGATCGAATGCACGATGCCGTCGAGGCCGTCCCAACGGGCGCCGAGCCCGGAGAAAAGCGCCTCGATTTCCTCGTCGGCCGCGACATCGCACGGCAGCACCGGCGCCTCGGCTCCGAATTCCCGGGCGAGCTGCTCCACGCGATCGCGCAGGTCCTCGTTCTGGTAGGTGAACGCGAGCGAGGCGCCTTCGCGCGCGCAGGCGCGCGCGATGCCGTAAGCGATGGAGCGGTTGGAGAGCAATCCGGTGACGAGGATCTTCCTTCCCTGCAGCAGGCCCATGCGGGGCTCCTTGTTGTTTCTCCAGGGGGTCGCGATTCGCGCCACATTATATAGCGAGAAGCGCGGCCGCCAGCCCGAACGCTCGCGCGGCCGCCGGCCACGCGCCGCAGGAAATGGGCTACACTTTTCGGCGATGCTGGCTATTTCCCGCCGCGCGGTGCTCCTCGCCGCTGTGATCGCAGCCGGGTGTAGCGGTGCGCCGTGGAACGATCCCTATCCCGCCTCGGAGTCCGGCGCCAACATCCTCTATTCCTCGTTCTCCGAGCGCCCCAAGCATCTCGATCCGGTGCAGTCGTACAGCTCGAACGAGTACGAGCTGATCGCCAACATCTATCAGCCGCCGCTCCAGTACCACTATTTCAAACGCCCCTACGAATTGATTCCGTTCTCCGCCACCGAGGTGCCGCGCCCGGCCTTCTACGACGAGCGGGGGCGGCGGCTGCCCGACGACGTGGACGCGTCGCGGGTCGCATACAGCGATTACGTGATCCGCATCCGTCCCGGTATCCTCTACCAGCCGCACCCGGCGCTTGCGCGCGACGCCGCGGGCCGCTACCTCTATCACGACCTCAAGCCCGGTGATCTCGCTGGCGTGCGCGCGATCGGGGACTTCAAGCACAAGGGCACGCGCGAGCTCGTCGCGGCCGACTACGTGCACCAGGTGAAGCGCCTCGCGCACCCGCGCCTGCATTCCCCGATCCAGCAGCTGATGGGCGAGTACATCGTCGGGTTGAAGGAGCTCGCGGCCGAGCTCGCCCGCGCCGACAAGGCCGCCCCGGGGGGCGGTTTTCTCGACCTCACGCGCTACGAGATCGAGGGCGCGCAGGTGCTCGACCGCTACACCTACCGCATCCGAGTGCGCGGCAAGTACCCCCAATTCCTCTACTGGCTGGCGATGCCGTTCTTTGCCCCGGTCCCGCCCGAGGCCGACGTGTTCTACGCCCAGCCCGGCATGGCGCAGAGGAATATCTCGCTCGACTGGTTTCCGATCGGGACCGGCCCGTACATGCTCACCGTCAACGATCCCAACCGCCAGATGGTGCTCGAGCGCAACCCCAACTACCGGGGCGAGGTCTATCCGCACGAGGGCGAGCCAGGCGACGCGCAAGCCGGGTTGCTCGCGGACGCAGGCAAGCCGCTGCCGTTCATAGACAAGGTGGTGTTCTCGCTGGAGAAGGAGCAGATTCCGTACTGGAACAAGTTTCTCCAGGGCTACTACGACATGTCCGGCATCACCTCCGACACCTTCGATCAGGCGGTGCAATTTACCGGAGAGGGCGATGTCACGCTGACGGAGGACATGCAGGCGCGCGGCATCCGGCTCCAGACCTCGGTCGCGACATCGGTGTTTTATCTCGGATTCAACATGCTCGATCCGGTGGTCGGAGGGCTGAGCGAGCGCCAGCGCAAGCTGCGCCACGCGATCTCGATCGCCATCGATCAGGAGGAGTTCATCTCGATCTTCCGCAACGGCCGCGGCATCCCGGCGCAGGGCCCGATTCCACCCGGCATCTTCGGCTACCGCGAGGGTCGCGAGGGCGTCAATCCCTACGTCTACGACTGGGTGGACGGTGCGCCGCGCCGCAAGCCGATCGAGCACGCAAGAAAACTGCTCGCCGAAGCCGGCTACCCGAACGGGCGCGATGCGGTGTCCGGCCAGCCGCTGCTCCTCAATCTCGACACCACGGCCGCGGGGCCGGAGGCGAAATCTCGGCTCGACTGGTACGTGAAGCAGTTCCAGAAGCTCGGCGTGCAGCTCGCGATCCGGGCGACCGACTGGAACCGCTTCCAGGACAAGCTGCGCACGGGCAACGTCCAGCTCTATTTTCTCGGCTGGAACGCGGACTATCCCGACCCGGAGAATTTCCTGTTCCTGCTGCACGGGGCGCAGAGCAAGGTGAAGACCCAGGGCGAGAACGCTTCCAACTACGAGAACCCGGAGTTCGACCGCCTGTTCGAGCGCATGAAGAACATGGATAACGGCCCCGAACGGCAGGCGATCATTGACCGCATGGTCGAGATCGTGCGCCGCGACGCGCCCTGGGTGTGGAGCTTCTTCCCCAAGAACTACTCGCTGCACCACGCCTGGGTCCACAACCGCAAGCCCAACCAGATGGCCAACAACGATCTCAAGTACCTGCGCATCGACCCGATGCTGCGCGAGCGACTGCGCCGGGAGTGGAACCAGCCCGTAGTGTGGCCAGTGCTGGTGCTCGCCGCGCTGCTCGCCGCCTCGCTCGTGCCCGCGATCGTCACCTACCGGCGCCGCGAACGCGCTACCGCCGTGCCCGGTAAAGCGTGACCGGAGCCCGGCCGCCGGTTATGGTTCCGAGATGATCGCCTACGTCATCCGGCGCATCCTCTACGCGATCCCGATCCTGATCGGGGTCAACCTCGTCACTTTCGTGCTGTTCTTCGTCGTCAACAGCCCCGACGACATGGCGCGCGTGCACCTCGGAGTGAAGCGGGTGACGCCGGAGGCGATCCAGAAATGGAAGGAAGAGCGGGGCTACGACAAGCCCTTGCTCTACAACAGCGCCGCGAGCGGTGCGGCCAAGCTCACCGAGACCATTTTCTTCGAGAAATCGGTCAAGCTCTTCGCCTTCGAGTTCGGCCGTTCCGACCAGGGGCGCGACATCGGACACGACATCCGTACCCGCATGTGGCCGAGCCTCGCCATCGCGCTCCCGGTGTTCTTGTTGGGGCTGCTCGCCTACGTCACGTTCGCGCTCACGATGGCGCTGTTCCGCGCGACCTACGTGGACTTCTGGGGCGTGGTCGTGTGCGTGGCGATGATGTCCATTTCGTCGCTGTTCTACATCATCGGCGGCCAATACCTCATCGGCAAACTGCTCAACCTGGTACCGATTTCAGGCTACGACACCGGAACCGACGCGCTCAAGTTCCTGGTGCTCCCGGTGGTGGTCGGCGTGGTGAGCGGCATCGGTGCCAACACGCGCTGGTACCGCACCATCTTTCTCGAGGAGCTCAACAAGGACTACGTGCGAACCGCGCGCGCGAAGGGGCTCTCGGAACCGCGCGTGCTGTTCCGCCACGTGCTCCACAACGCGATGATCCCCATCCTCACCGGCGTGGTGGTGGTGATCCCGCTGCTGTTCATGGGCAGTCTCATCGCCGAGGCATTCTTCGGTATCCCGGGTCTCGGCAGCTACACGATTGACGCCATCAATTCCCAGGATTTTGCGATCGTGCGCGCGATGGTGTTCCTGGGCTCCGTGCTCTACATCGTGGGCCTGATCCTCACCGACATTTCTTACACCCTGGTGGACCCCCGCGTCCGCTTCGAGTGAAATGCCGTTCACGATCGTCGTTCTGTGGACCGATGCGCTGATCTGGCTGCTCGTGGCGGCGGCCGCGGTTTTCGCGTGGTACGTGCGCCGCCACCCGCACCTGCTGGCGCCCTGGCGGCGCGTGGCGCGCAGCGCGAGCGGCATGGCAGCGGCGACCGTGCTCGCGTTGTTCATTGTAGTGGGGCTCCTCGATTCGGTGCATTTCCGGCAAGCGCTTCCGGACGCGAAGGGCAGGACGGTGTACGCCGTGGAGGTGCTGTCGGTTCTCGACGCGATCGTCGCCCCGTTGCGCGCCCGCAGGGAGAAGACCTATTCCGCGCCCCTCGCAGCGCACCTCTACGCCAAGGAGACGATCGAGCTGCCGGACGGGCGCCAGATCCGCGATTATCCGCGGCTGCGCTACGGCGGCGCGCACCTCGCCGACCCCGAAGCCGAGCGCTGGCCCGACATCGCTCGGCGCGCGCTGTGGGGCTTCGCCGCGGGCGTCGTGCTGTGGGCCGTGCTCGCCGTTCTGCTTTGCGCGGGACTCGCGCGGCGCGGCCGCCGTGACACCGACGCGGTGTGGCGCGCGATCTGGCGCGGCGAGACCGAAGTGCCATGGCGGGCGGTGCTCGTCACGCTCGCACTGGTGTTGGCCGTGGCAGCTCCGGTCGCCGCGCTCTCCGCCCACTACCACGTGCTCGGCACCGACAAGGTGGGCCAGGACGTGCTCTACCTCGTGCTCAAGAGCGTCCGCACCGGGCTGGTGATCGGCACCGTGACCACGCTGGTCATGCTGCCGTTCGCATTGTTGCTCGGCGTCGCGGCGGGCTATTTCGGGGGCTGGGTGGACGACGTGATCCAGTATCTCTACACGACGTTGTCCTCGATCCCGGGGGTGCTGCTGATCGCTGCCGCCGTGTTGACGATGCAGGTCTGGATCGAGACCCATCCGGAATTCTTCGACACCCTCACGGCGCGCGCCGACCTGCGGCTGCTGTTCCTGTGCCTGATCCTCGGCGTCACCAGCTGGACGGGGCTCGCGCGGCTGCTCCGAGGCGAGACGCTGAAGCTGCGCGAGCTGGAGTTCATCCAGGCGGCGCACGCCTTCGGAGTCTCGAACTGGCGCATCCTCACCCGCCATATCCTGCCCAACGTGATGCACATCGTGCTGATCGCCCTGGTGATGGATTTCTCGGGGCTGGTGCTCGCCGAGGCGGTGCTGTCCTACGTCGGGGTCGGCGTGGACCCCACGACGATCAGCTTCGGTACCATGATCAACAGCGCGCGTCTGGAGCTCGCGCGCGAGCCGGTCGTATGGTGGGCGCTCGCCGCCGCCTTCTGCTTCATGCTGCTGCTGGTGCTCGCGGCCAACCTCTTCGCCGACGCCGTGCGCGACGCGTTCGACCCCCGCGTCCGCGTGGCCCGGCCGCTGCGCCTCGTCCCGGTGCGCAAGGCGTGACCGCATGAGCGAGCGCCCGTTGCTGAGCGTCAGGAACCTGCGCACCTGGCTCGATGCGGGAGGCGCCGTGGTGCGCGCGGTGGACGGCGTCTCCTTCGAGATCGGGCGCGGCGAGACCTTCGCGCTGCTCGGCGAGTCGGGCTGCGGCAAGACGATGACGGCGCTGTCGCTGATGCGGTTGCTGCCGGAGGCGGGCAGCATCGTCGGGGGGGTGGCCGAGCTCGACGGCACCGATCTGCTCGCGCTGCCGGAGGCCCAGATGCGCAACGTTCGCGGCCGGCGCCTCGCCATGATCTTCCAGGAACCCGCGCTCGCCTTGAACCCGGTGATGACCGCTGGCGAGCAGATCGCCGAGACGCTCCAGCGCCACACCCGGATCGGCGCTGCGCAGATCGAGGCGCGCGTTATGGAGCTGCTCGAGGCGATGCGCATTCCGGACGCCGCGCGCCGGCGGCACGAATATCCCTTCCAGCTCTCCGGCGGCATGAAGCAGCGGGTGATGATCGCAATGGCGCTCGCCTGCGACCCGCAGCTGCTGATCGCCGACGAGCCGACCACCGCGCTCGACGTCACGATCCAGTCGCAGGTGCTCGATCTCCTGCGCGAGCAGCAGAGGTCCCGCAACATGTCGCTGATGCTGATCACCCACGACCTCGCGGTGGTCGCGGAGATGGCGCACCGCATTGCGGTGATGTACGCGGGCGAGATCGTGGAGTGCGCCGCTCGCGATGCGTTCTTCTCGCGCCCGGCCCATCCCTACTCCAGGAAGCTGTTCGATTCCCTGCCCTCGGTCGAGCGGCGCGCGGCGGGCCTCGCCGTGATCCCCGGCGCCGTGCCCCCGCTCACGCGAGAATTCACCGGTTGCCGCTTTGCCGAGCGCTGCGATCACGCGTGGGAGCTGTGCCGGCGCGCCGCTCCGGACTTGTACGAAGCGGGCGAGGGCCAGCGGGTGCGATGCCATTTGTTTGCGCCCGGTATGCGACGCGAGGCGCTGGGCGTCTGGCGCGAGGCGGGGCAGCAGGCTCGCGGCGGGGCCGAGGTGCGCCGATCCGACCGCCCCGCTCCTCGCGCCCCACTTCTTGCGGTCAGGGACCTCAAGGTTCATTTCCCCGTTCGCAGAGGGCTGTTCAGACGGGTCGTGGCGCGCGTCAAGGCGGTGGACGGGGTCTCGCTCGAGATCCCCGAGGGCAGGACGCTCGGGCTGGTGGGCGAGTCGGGTTGCGGCAAGACCACGGTCGGCAAAGGCATCCTGCGCCTCGTGCAGGCAGCGGGCGGCGAGATCGTGTTCGACGGGGCCGATCTGCTGCGCCTCGGGCGCGCGCAGCTGCGCGCGCGGCGCAGGGAGGTGCAAATCATCTTCCAGGATCCGTATGCCTCGCTCGACCCGCGCATGCGGGTCATGGAAGCGCTGGAGGAAGGCATGGTGGCGCTCGGCATCGGCGCGAGCCGCGAGGAGCGCCAGGCGCGCATTGACCGGCTCCTCGCCGAGGTGGGGCTCGACCCGGAGGCGAAGCTGCGCTACCCCCACGAGTTCTCGGGAGGACAGCGCCAGCGCATCGCGATCGCGCGCGCGCTCTCGGTCGAGCCGCGGCTCGTCGTATGCGACGAGCCCACCTCCGCGCTCGACGTCTCGGTGCAAGCACAGATCCTCAACCTGCTCAAAGACCTGCAGCGGCAGAGGGGGCTCGCCTATCTCTTCATCTCGCACAACATCTCGGTCATCGAGTTCATCGCCCACGAGGTCGCGGTGATGTATCTCGGGCGCATCGTCGAGCGCGGTTCGGTTGACGAGGTGCTCACGAGCCCGCGGCATCCCTACACGCGCGCGCTGCTCTCGGCGGTGCCGGTGATCGAGCCCGGGAGCCGGCGCGAGGTGATCCGGCTCCAGGGCGATCTGCCCTCGCCGGTGGATCCGCCGCCGGGCTGCCATTTTCACCCGCGCTGCCCCGAGGCCTTCGCCCGCTGCCGTGCTCTCTATCCGGAGAGCTCGCGCTTCTCGGCCACCCACGTCGTGCACTGCCATCTCTATCCGGCCGCGGGGAATACGCAGTCCGCGCAGAAAGAGCGCGCGGATGAAGACAACGCCGGGCCTTGAGCTTTCTGCGTTCTGCGCGGGCGGAAAAGGCCAGAACCAGCCGCCCGGGCTCGGCGTGGCGCTGGCGCGCTATGCCGGCTGGCGCATGCCGGCGGGCTTCTTGACGGGAGCCCGGCACCGGACCTGCTTCTTGACGCCCGCGACCGCCCGCGCGCATTTCGCCTTCGCCGGCCGGTAACGGGCGAGAACGACTTTGGGTGCGGGCAGATCGGGCAGGTGCGGCTCTGCAGTGGCGCCGCGCAGCGGCACGAGCAGCGTCTGCCCCGGCATGATCCGCCTGTTTCCGGGAATGCCGTTCGCCTCCTTCAGTTGCGCGAGCGTGAGGCCGTGCCGCGCCGCGATCGCCTCCGGCTTGTCGTTGCGCTTCACGGTATAGGTCTGCCAAGTGACGAGCGGCTTGTCGTGCGCCTCGAGGTTGCGCCGGAAGGTCTCGACCTTGTGCCGGGGCAGCACGAGAGTCTCCGAGCCGTCGGCCCGGATCACCGGCTTGTTGTGGGCGGGATTGAGGAAGCGGAATTCCTCCTCCGGCATTTCCGCGAGGCGCGCGGCGAGCTTGACGTCGATGTGACGCCGGGTGGTGACGACGGCGAAATAGGGCTCGTTCGGCACCTCGGCGAGCCTGAGCCCGAAGCGCGCAGGATCGGCGACGATGTTCTTCACCGCCTGTAGCTTCGGCAGGTAATTGCGCGTCTCGTTCGGCATCGTCAGGCTCTCGTAGTCGGCCGGCAGCCCCTTCGCCTGGTTGCGGGCGATGGCGCGGGAGACCGCTCCCTCGCCCCAGTTGTAGGCAGCGAGCGCGAGATCCCAGCTGCCGAACAGGCCGTAGAGCTTTTGCAGGTAGTCGAGCGCGGCGCCGGTCGCCGCCAGCACGTCGCGCCGGCCGTCGTACCAAAAGTTCTGGCGCAGCCCGTAGAGCTTGCCGGTAGAAGGGATGAACTGCCAGATGCCGGAAGCGTGGGAGCGGGAATAGGCGCGCGGGTTGTAGGCGCTCTCGATCATCGGCAGCAGTGCGATCTCCGCAGGCATGCCGCGCCGCTCGACTTCTTCCACCACGTGGTAGAGGAAACGGCTCGCGCGCTCGACCATGCGCGCGACGTAATCGGGCCGGCTCGCGTACCACTGCTCCCATTCCTGTACCAGGGGGCC
>DATLZE010000118.1:0-6902 GCA_035574195.1 Burkholderiales bacterium
AAAAAAGCGGCGGGTCCTTCGCCCCGCCGCTTTTTTCGACCGCGCTCGGACCGGCGGTCCGTTTTTCTCGTTCAATCCGCTTCAATAAACCGGCGGCACCGCTGCCGGTTCATTGCACGGTGATGCGCTTCGCCTGCACCGCCGCCTTCTTCGGCAGCGTGAGCTCCAGCACGCCGTTCGTGTACTTCGCCTGGGCCGAGCTCTCGTCCACCGCCTGGCCGAGCGTGAAGGCGCGATAGAGCTTGCCGTAGTAGCGTTCGGAACGCAGCACCTGCCCGCCGTTCTTCACGTCTTTTTCCTGCTTCACCTCGGCGCTGATCGCGACGGTATCCCCATCGATCGTGACGTTGATGTCCTCCTTCTTCACGCCGGGCAGCTCGGCGAGCAGCGTGTACGAGGACTCGTTCTCGGTCACGTCCACCCGAAACGGGGCTGCCGCAGCCCGCCCGCTTTCGAAGCCGATCGGCCGCACGAAGAAGCCGCGGAAGAGCTCGTCGAACGCCTCGTCCCACGGACT
Source organism: Burkholderiales bacterium (assembly GCA_035574195.1). Lineage (GTDB taxonomy): Bacteria > Pseudomonadota > Gammaproteobacteria > Burkholderiales > SG8-41 > SG8-41. The sequence goes on from DATLZE010000118.1 coordinate 518, forward strand.
GTAGCGAGTGATGCCTGCCATAGCTGTCTCCTTTAATTCCGGATTTGGCGCCTTGCGCCGACATCTCCCAATATGGGCTCCGGCAGCCGCTTTTCAAGCGCCCCGGGCGGCGGGACAACCCCTCGGCGCGATTGCTCCTGCCCCGCAGCCTGCCCTACCGAGCCTCGGAATTGATGGCTGGCGAGCCATTTCCGCCGAGCATTCGCCCTCTGCGCTCGGGAAAGGGCCAGGGGGTGAGGAGGCGAGCGCCGTCGGGCATTTTCACGGCGTTCGTCAATGCCGATGGGTGTCCGGGCCGGCCGCGGTGCGCACCTCGGCCTCGACGCGCAGCACCGCGCGCCCGGAGCCGGCGCGCTCGAGGGTGAGCGCGAGCGGCACCTTCTCGCCGGGCTTGAGCGGACGGGCGAGGCCGATCAGCATGAGGTGCAGCCCGCCGGGGGCGAGACTCACCGTCTTGCCCGCGGGAAGCTCGATCGCCGAAACCGGGCGCATCTTCATGACGCCGCCCTCGAGCACCGTGCGGTGCATCTCGACGCGCTCGGCGATGGGGCTGGCGACCGCGACCAGGGCCGCGGCCTCGGGGCTCGCGAGCTCCATGTAGCCGGCGGCGATCTTCATTCCCGCCACCGGCGCCCGCACCCAGGCGTTTCTCACCTCGAAGGGCGGCGCCGCGCCCAGCGCCGGAACGCAGGCAAGCATTGCAACGAAGAGCGAGAGCGCTCGCATTTCACCCCCGGTCGAGCCTCGATCGAGCGAGGGCGCACATTGTTTCAGGAGCGAAGGCGGAGCGCAAGCTTGTTGCTATAATCTCGCCGCCTTCGAAAATCACGATGCGCCTGCTGCTCGCACTCCTTCTCCTCGCCTGGCTCCCGCTTCACGCGCAGCACGCGGAACCCCCGCCCGCTATCGCCGCCCGCGCCTACCTGCTGCTCGACTTCAACAGCGGGCAAGTGCTCGCCGCGCACGAGCCGCAGGCGCGGGTCGAGCCCGCCTCGCTCACCAAGCTGATGACGGCCTACCTCGTCTTCGGCGCGCTGCGCGAGAAGCGGATCCGCATCGAGCAGGCGGTGCCGGTCTCGGAGCGGGCGTGGCGCGCCGCAGGCTCGCGCATGTTCATCGAGCCGGGCCGCCCGGTCACGGTCGGGGAGCTCCTGCACGGCATGATCGTGCAGTCGGGAAACGACGCCAGCATCGCGCTCGCCGAGGCGATCGCTGGCAGCGAGGAGGCGTTCGCGCAGAGGATGAACCGCGAGGCGCGGCGCCTCGGACTCGAAAACACGCACTTCGTCAACGCGACGGGGCTGCCCCATCCCCAGCACTACTCGACCGCGCACGATCTCGCGCGGCTCGCCGCGGCCGTGATCCGCGATTTCCCCGACTACTATCCCCTCTATTCGCAGAAGGAGTACCGCTACAACAACATCACCCAGGCAAACCGCAACCGCCTGTTGTGGACCGATCCCACGGTGGACGGCATGAAAACCGGCTACACCGAGAACGCGGGTTATTGCTTGATCACCTCGGCGCGCCGCGGCGAGCGCCGCCTGGTGTCGGTGGTGCTGGGCGCGGCGAGCGAGGCGGCGCGGGCCGCCGAGAGCCAGAAGCTCCTCAATTACGGCTTCCAGTCCTACGACAGCGTGCGCCTCTACGCCGCCGGCCAGCCGGTGGCGACCCTCCCGGTGTTCAAGGGAGCGAGGGCGAGCGTCAAGGCGGGATTCGGCTCCGACCTCTATCTCGCGCTGCCCAAGGGCGCTGGCAGCAGGCTCAAGGCGACGCTCGAGAGCGTGCAGCCGCTGCTCGCGCCGATTGCCGCCGGCCAGCGCATCGGCACGCTCAAGCTCACGCTCGACGGCAAGCCTTTCCGCGAGCAGCCGGTGGTCGCGCTCGAGAACGTGCCGCTCGCGGGAATCCTCGGGCGCGGCTGGGATACGCTGCGGCTGCTGTTCCGATGAAACGCCGCTCGCGAGCGGCGTTTCATAAGGGAGTAAACTATTCGAGAACCGGGGCGGCAGCCGCGCCGCCTGCGAGCGTGCGATGAACGATATCGTCTATCTGAACGGAGAGTTCCTGCCCCTCGACCAGGCGCGGGTCTCCGTGCTCGATCGCGGATTCATCTTCGGCGACGGCGTCTACGAGGTGATCCCGGTCTACTCGCGCCGCCCCTTCCGGCTGCCCGAGCACCTGCGGCGCCTGCAGCGCAGCCTCGAGGCGATCCGGCTCGCCAACCCTCTGCCGGAGGCGGAATGGACGCGGGTGATTCACGAACTCGTCGCACGCCGGCCGGAGGAGGACCAGTCGGTCTACCTCCAGGTGACGCGCGGCGCGGCGAAGCGCGACCACGCATTTCCGAAGGGCGCGAAGCCCACCGTGTTCCTGATGAGCGGGCCGCTCGCCACGCCGAGCCGGGAGATGGTCGAGCGGGGAGTGGCGGCGGTGACCGCGACCGACTTCCGCTGGCTGCGCTGCGACGTGAAGGCGATCTCGCTGCTCGCCAACTGCCTGCTGCGGCAGCAGGCGGTGGAGGCGGGCGCGGAGGAGACGGTGCTGCTGCGCGAGGGCTATCTCACGGAGGGCTCCGCGAGCAATGTTTTCGCGGTGAAGAACGGCGTGCTGCTCGCCCCGCCCAAGAACCATCTGATGCTCGCCGGCATCACCTACGACGTGGTGCTCGAGCTCGCGGCAGCGAAAAAAGTTCCGGTCGAGGTGCGCGAGATCAGCGAAGCGGAGGTGCGCAGCGCCGACGAGCTGTGGCTCACCTCCTCGGCGAAAGAGGTGCTCGCCATCACTACCCTCGACGGCCGGCCCGTCGGCGAGGGCAGGCCGGGCGCGGTGTTCCGGACGATCTACCAGGCTTTCCAGGAATTCAAGCGCAGCGTGATGCGCCAGGCAGCCTGACGAGCGTCACGAACGAAATGGCTCACCGTGCTCTTTCCCCGTCCCCGCCCCTCTCCCGCCAGGGGGAGGGGCGGTTCGCGATGCGAATGCCGGGCCGGGCATTTACACGAGGATCGATACCCGCGCGGCCATGATCGAGCCAGTCCTGCTCGATTACCCCTGCGATTTTCCGATCAAGGTGCTCGGCCACACGCAGGCGGGCTTCGCGCAGGCGGTGCTCGAGATCGTGCGGCGCCACGCGCCCGACTTCGACGGCTCCGCGATGGAGATGAAGGCGAGCCGGCGCGGCAAGTACCTGAGCCTCACCTGCGTGATCCGCGCCACCTCGCGCGAGCAGCTCGACGGGCTCTACCGCGATCTCTGCGACCACCCGATGGTAGTGATGGTTCTCTAGAACGCCCTCTCGAGAATCGAGGCCGGGCATCGGCCGCGGATAAACGCCGGTGGGCGCAGATGAAAGTGCCCCCGGCCGGGTCGTCGGCAACGCTGAAATATCGGCGCGCAGCGGCGGTTCACTCGCGTTTTCGAGGCCGCCTCCAACGAGCGTCGTGAAAATGCCCGACCGCGCCCGCCCTAACGCCCCTTCCCCCTTTGCCGAGCGCAGAGGGCGGATGGGCGGCGCAGACGGCTCGTCGGCATCTCTCCGAGACCGGGCACTCGAGAGGCTCGCTTGCCGGGTCACTTGCCCGGCTTGGCCGCGACCGGCGGCTTCTTTTTCGGACGCCGCGGGCGCGTCTTGCCGTAGCTACCGCGGAAGAGCTTGCCGCGGCGCGTGCGCAGATCACCTTTCCCCATCGTTTCAATCCCCGATTCGAAAAAAACGACGGCCGCATTGTATACGACGGGGCCGGCGCGGATCACGCCGGTCATTTGCGCCTTCGAATGACCTCGAGCTCGGCCGCATAGACCTTCGCGAGGTCCGCTTCCGCCCCCCCCAACACGCGCGCCATGGCCTGGCACTGCGCGCGCAACTCATCCGAGCCGAGCTTGAGCAGTGACTCCCGGTATTCCTGCCGCTCCTGGAGGATCGCGCCCTCGTACTTGCCGAGGTTGCGCACGTAATCGCTTTGATCCCGGGAGGCGTTACGGATCATCGCCGTCACCCGCTGCTGCAGCTCCTGCGCGAGCGCCCGGTGGCGCTGCTGCCATGCGGCGAACGCCCTGTCGTTCGCCGCGCGCGCCGCAGGCACCGATGCGTCGCACACTTCTTTCTGCACGAGGACCTGATGATAGCCCCAGTACACGCGGCCGAGTGCGGACGAGTAGTCGCTCGGGCCCTCCGCCGCTGCGGCGCTGCCGGTGGCGAGCGCCCAGGCGGCGAACAACAGGACAGGGCGCGCGGACCCCATGGGTTCGAGAGCGCTGCGCACCGGTGACTGCGCGCGCGGGTTGCGGCATCGTGCCCGCATACTTATCATCTTGCCAGAACCGCCATGACCACGGCCACTGTCGCGAGCGAAACCCCGGCCGCCCCCCGCATCCCGGCTGCGCGCGTGCGGCGGCTCGCGCTCCTCGAGTACGAGGCGGCCTGGCGCGCGATGCGCGAGTTCACCGCGCGGCGCACCGCGGCGACTCCCGACGAGCTGTGGCTCGTCGAGCACCCGCCGGTTTATACCCTGGGCGTCGCCGGGCGCGCCGAGCACCTGCCGCGCGTGGCGAACGGCATCCCCGTGGTGCGGTGCGACCGCGGCGGGCAGATCACCTACCACGGGCCGGGGCAGGTCGTGCTCTACGCGTTGCTCGACCTGCGGCGCCGGGGGCTCGGCGTGCGTGCGCTGGTGCGGATGATGGAGCGCTGCGTGATAGATCTGCTCGCGGCGCACGGCGTCGCGGCCGTGGCGCGGGCGGACGCGCCCGGCGTCTACGTGGGGGGCGCGAAGATTGCGGCGCTCGGGCTGCGCGTCACGAACGGCTGCTGCTATCACGGGCTCGCCCTGAACGTCGCCATGGACCTCGCCCCGTTTCACGCCATCGACCCGTGCGGCTACCCGGGGCTCGCGGTGACGCAGGCGCGCGACCTCGGGATCGCGGCCGCGCCCGAGGAACTGGGCGAGCAGCTTGCGCAGCGGATGATCGCAGCCCTCGCCGCAACGGAATGAACCGCCGATGAGCGAAGCGGGCGTCAAGCAGAAGGGCCGCGAGAAGACCGCGCGCATCCCGCTCAAGGTGGTGGCTGCGGCGCCGCTCGCCAAGCCCGAGTGGATCCGCGTGCGGCTGGGCGACGGGGAGCGCTTCCGCGCCATGAAGCGGATCCTGCGCGAGCACCGCCTGCACACCGTATGCGAAGAGGCGAGCTGTCCCAACATCGGCGAGTGCTTCGGGCACGGCACCGCGACTTTCATGATCCTCGGGGACCTGTGCACCCGGCGCTGCCCGTTCTGCGACGTCGCGCACGGCAGGCCGCTTGCGCCCGATCCCGGGGAGCCCGAGAACCTCGCGCGCACCGTCGCCGCGCTGGGGCTCGCCTATGTCGTCATCACGAGCGTGGACCGCGACGATCTCGCCGACGGGGGCGCCGCGCATTTCGCGGCCTGCATCCGCGCCGTGCGCGAGCGCTCGCCCGCGACGCGGATCGAGGTCCTGGTGCCGGATTTCCGCGGGCGCCTGGAGATCGCGCTCGACGCGCTGTCGCTGGCCCCGCCCGACGTCATGAACCACAACCTGGAGACGGTGCCGCGGCTCTACCGCATGGCGCGCCCCGGCGCCGACTACCGCCACTCGCTGAAACTGCTGAAGGATTTCAAATCGCGGCACCCGCGGATCCCGACGAAATCGGGCTTGATGGTCGGGCTCGGCGAGACCGACGAGGAGATTCTCGCGGTGATGCGCGAGCTGCGCGAGCACGGCGTGGATTTCCTCACCATCGGCCAGTACCTGCAGCCCTCCCCCCACCATCTGCCGGTCGCCCGCTACGTCGAGCCCGCGGTATTCGAAGCCTTCGCGCTGCGGGCCCGCGAGATGGGCTTCGCGCATGCTGCCTGCGGGCCGCTGGTGCGCTCCTCCTACCACGCTGAAAAATTCTTTTCCGATGCGAAAAAACCCGATCAGGCCAGGGGCATTTAGGACGGCCCCGGGTCCGGGCATCCAAGGAGGATGCGGCTCATGCGTCGCGCTGTTGCCTGTTTGATCTTCCTATCCATCGGCAATCCGGCGGCGGCGGGAGTTGCCGATTTGAGCAACGCCGACGCGGTGGGAGGGCTCAAGCAAGCGCTCAACGACGGCTCGATCGCCGCCGTCGCGAAGCTCGGGGTCGAGAACGGCTACTTCGGCGATCCGCGGGTGAAAATCCCCCTGCCGCCGTCGTTGAAGCGCGTGGAGGGCGCGCTGCGCGCGCTCGGGCTTCGCCGGCAGGCCGAGGAGCTCGTGCTCGCGATGAACCGCGCCGCCGAGCAGGCGGCGCCCGAGGCAAAGCAGTTGCTGCTCGAGGCGGTGAAGAAGATGACGGTGCAGGACGCCAAAAAGATCCTGACCGGCGGGGAGACCGCGGTCA
>DATLZE010000119.1:0-12166 GCA_035574195.1 Burkholderiales bacterium
AGATGGAAGACTCCGTTGTAGGACCAGATCCCCTGTCGCAACTTTTCGTATACCCGAACGCGCTCTGGTGAGCGCAAGCCGGCTTTGGCTTTCTGTGCAGCGCTGTAGAAGAGACCATTCTGCGTCAGAGAGCCAGCAGGAGTGCGCTCCGGCTGGTCCACGCGCTTCGGATCGGGCACACGCGAACTCCGAGGCTCATCGTGACCTTCGTAAATCAGGACCGTACCCCCATCCTGGACCTCGTCCTCGTAGGGGGCGTTGGGTCGCAGAGACATGAGGATGACCGAGTGGGTGCCACCGAGCCCAAAGTTCATGCCGCGTTGAAGGCTGGCAGCCTCGCGTCGGCACATCTCTAGGTAGGAAATGATCTCATTCGCCATGCTCAAGGACGTTCTGCCTAACGTAGCGAACTTCCGAAACGCGGGTTTATTAAACACCCGGCGGAGGCCGGTTGTCATTCTTCCCCGTAAATCATGCGTTCATGACGGTGTAGTAACGCCAAGCGGAGAGGGTGGGCTGCGAAGCGCGCAGGAATGTCCAGGACAGGCTGCGGGGAGGGAAGGGATGTCCGGCCAATCAGATAGCTCCGAAGGGGCTGCTCCGGGCGGGCCGAGGCGGCGGCTGCTGGAGCAGGCGCACGAGGCGATCCGCCGAAATCCCTTCAGCCGCCGGACCGAGCGAGCCCGCGTGCGCTGGATCGGGCACGCGCTGTTCCGGCGCGCTCGAGCCGGAGATCGCGATCTTTCCGCCGGGCCGGCTTCAGTCGCGATACTCGCCGCGCCCGGCGGGGTACTGCTGTTCCCAGTTGCGGCCGTCGAAGGGCTCGACCGTCATCTCCTGCACCGTGCCTGGATCGAGGCAGCGGGCGTTCACGCTGAAGCCGTCGGGGTGCGAGCGCGGGATGTAGAAGGACTTGATGCCGCACACCGAGCAGAACAGGTGCTTCGCCGTCCCGGTATTGAAGCTGTAGGCCGTGAGCGCCTCGGCGCCGCTCAACAGCTTGAAGCGCCCGGCGGGCACGATGAGGTGAAGATAGCCCGACTTGCTGCAGATCGAGCAGTTGCACTCGGTGACGCGGATTCGCGCGGGCGCGACGACCTCGAAGCGCACCCGCCCGCAGTGGCAGCCTCCGGTGTGCCTGACCATCATGGGAATTTCGACGTGTCCGGCGGCAGCGGCGCGTCGAATTGCCCGCGCCAGAATCCCGCCGCCGCGAACGCGAGCCCGAGCGGGGAAACGGCGATGTGTTTCTTCATGATCCGGAGGCGGCGCCGTGGGCGGTATTTGCAAAACCGGCGATTTTTCGCGCTCGTTTCCATGAGAAAGGCGACCCGCCGGATCATAGAATCTTCACGCACTGCCCCTTGAAGAGCACCGGACCGGTGGGCGCGCCGGTCGGCGAGCCGCCCGCGGGCTCCACGCTCATCGCCACCCCCCAGGCTTTTTCCATCATGCCGGCGAGCGCCGGCTTCACTTTCAGCACCTGCTCGGCGTCGGTGCCGATGAGCCCGAGGGAGACCGGCGCCGCGTCCCCGCCCGGCAGCATCCACAGCTCCCACGCGGTGCCGGGCGCCATCACGGGGTGCTCCTGGAGCACTCTGATCCGGAGATAGGGCTCGCGTACCCGCTTCATCGGCGGCCACGAGACGACCATCGCCGGCGCCCCGCGCTCGTCCGACATGACCGCGATCATCGCCATCGGCGGCTCGGGCCGGGGCGCGGCGGCGAGGAGGACGGCGAGCACGAGCGCGAGCGCGGAGCCCGCGGCCGCCAGCGCGCGCCAGAGCGCGAGGCTCTCCCGCCAGCGGGCGCCGCGCGCGGCGCCTGCGATTCGCGCGAGCAGCGCTGCGCGCAGATGCGCGGGCGGCGCGATCGGCTCGGCCGCCTGCGCGAGCGGGACGAGCCGCGCTTCCCACTGCGCGATGAGCCCGCGCAACTGGGGATCGTAGCGCGCGAGCGCGCGAAACCGCGCGCGCCCGCGTCCGCGGAGCGTGCCGAGCACGTACTCGGCCGCGAGCAGATCGCGGAGCGCGGGATCTTTGCGAGCTGTCATGGATCCTGTTCGCGAGAGCGCGGCGGCAAGAGGGCGAGAGGGCGAGCCCCGACCGGGATTTCGATTCTCCGCGATGCGCTCACGATGTTCCGCGCTCCCGTGTTTTCAGGCTGCGCCGAGGCAGCCCCTCAGCCGCTCGAGCCCGCGGCGCACCCAGGTCTTGACCGTGCCGAGCGGCTGCCCCATGTGGCGCGCGAGCTCCGAGTGCGAGAGCCCGTGGAAGAAGGCGAGCATGATGCTCTGCCGCTGTTTCGCCTCGAGCCGCTCCAGGCAGCGTGCGAGCGCCCGCGATTCGGCCGCCGCCATCAGGCTTTCCACCGGGCCGGGGTTCTCGTCGCGCCAGGTCTCGACCGCGATCTCGTATTCCTCGCCGGTGTCCTCGGTGCGCGGGCGCCGCAGCCAGTCGAGCGAGCGGTTCCTCACGATGCTCGTCATCCAGGTGAGCGGCGCGCTCCTCTGCGCGGCGTAGTCCCCGGCGTGATTCCAGATGCTGAGATAGCACTCCTGCAACACCTCCTCGGCCCAGTCCCGCCTCCTCAATATACGGAGCGCCACCCCGTACAGTTTCGCCGCGGTGAGGTCGTAGAGCTCGGCGAACGCCCGCTGGTTTCCGAGCGCGCACTGCCCGAGCAGCCCCGCCAGGCGATGGGCAAGAGCGTCGGGAGGAGGGCGGTCCATCACGAAGGCGGAAGGCGGAAGACGAAAGGGGGAGAGAGGTCCGGTCGCGGCAACATCGCAGGCGTTACTTTCTCCTTTCGACTTGCGGCTTCATCGGTTCTTCCCCTGCCGCCACAGCACGTCGCCGCGCCGCGCGTGGCGGTTCAGCGCGCGCGCCAGCACGAAGAGCAGATCGGAGAGGCGGTTGAGGTAACGGATCGCGAGCGCGGGGGCGGTCTCTTTCCCGGAGAGCGCCACCACGCGGCGCTCGGCGCGCCGGCAGATGGCGCGGGCGAGGTGGGCGAGCGCCGCCGCGCGCGAGCCGCCGGGCAGGACGAAGTCCTCGAGCGGCGCGAGCTCCGCATTGAAGCGATCCAATTCGCGCTCGAGCCGCGCGACGTGGGCCTCCGCGAGCAGCGCGTGTCCCGGCTTCGAAAGCTCGCCCCCCAGGTCGAACAGATCGTGCTGGGTGTCGGTGAGACAGGAGCGGATCTCCTGCGGCAGCTCCTCCGCGAGCAGCAGCCCGAGCGCGCTGTTCAGCTCGTCCACCGCGCCGATCGCCTCGATGCGGGGCGAGTCCTTCGCCACGCGCGAGCCGTCGGCCAGCCCGGTCGTGCCGGCGTCCCCGGTGCGGGTGTAGATCTTCGTCAAGCGGTGGCCCATGGATCCGAGGTCATTATAGTGTCGGGAGCGGCGCGCCGGCCGCCGCGTCCCGGGCCGCCCTCTTCAGGGAGTGCGGGGCTGCTGCGCCTTCTCGGCCAAGGCAGGCGGAGGCGCCGCAGCGGCGGGCCGGTTTCCCGGCCGCAGCGGGCAGGAGGCCGGATCGAAGCCGGGGTCGGCGATCCAGCCGAGAATCGCCTCGAGCGCCGCATCCTCGGTGCGAAAGATGTTCTGCGCCCCGATCAGGGCGTAGAGACCGGTGCGCTCCATCACGTCGAGTATCTGTCGCTTGAGCCCGCTGAAGACCACCGTGACGCCCCGCTCCTTGAGCCGGCGCACGGTGTTGCGGATCGCTTCCTCGCCGGAGGCGTCGAGCTCGTTGATCCCGTCGCCGACGACCAGGATGTACTGCGCCTTCGGATGGCGCGCCGCCTGCTCGAGCAGCGCGTTCTCGAAGTAGGGCACGTTCGCAAAGTAGAGCGAGCCGTCGAAGCGCACGGCGATGACGTGCTCGCTGGTCGGCAGGTCGTAGAGGCGCGCGTCGCGCAGCGTGCCGTCGGCATGGCGCCCGAGCACGGCTACCCGCGGGCGCATGCTGCGGTAGAGGTAGAGCACGATCGCGAGTCCCGCGCCGATCAGGATTCCGGCGTCGAGATGCGGGGCGAAAGCGAGCGTCGCGGCGAACGTGACCGCCGCGGCCATTCCATCGTGCCGGTGCGCCTTCCAGGCGTGCACCATGGCCTTCACGTTGATCAGGTTGGCGACCGCCATGATGATGATCGCGGCGAGCGTCGCCTGCGGCAGGTGGTAGAGCAGGGGTGTCAGGAACAGCAGCGTCGCGAGCACCACCAGCCAGGTGAAAACCGAGGACAGCCCGGTGACGGCGCCGGCTTCGAGGTTCACCGCGGAGCGCGAGAACGATCCGCTCACCGGGAACGACTGGGTGAGGCTGCCCGCGAGGTTGGCCAGGCCCTGCCCGATCAGCTCCTGGTCGGGATCGATGCGCTGCCGGGTCTTCACCGCCATCGCGCGAGCGATGGAGAGCGCCTCCATGAAGCCGACCAGCGCGATCACGAACGCGCTCGAGAGCAGCAGCATCACCTCGTCCCAGGACACGTGCGGGAGCGCGAGCTTGGGCAGCCCGGGGGGAATGGCGCCGACCACTTCGCCGCCGCCGGAGAGCACCAGCTCGCCGCCGGCGATCCGCGTGAAGCGCCACCGCTGCCCGTCGGTGCGGACGCCGGGCGGGACGAGCCCCTCGAGGTAGAAGCGGTCGGCCGCGCCCTCCGCCCCGGGCGCGCGCCGGAGCACGAAATGCCGCAGCTCGCGCGCGCGCAGCCGGTGCTCGCGCTCGGCCGCCTTCAGCTCGAAGCGCAGGGCCTGGATGTCGTATTCGAGCGCGAGCAACTGCGGGTGCCCGCTCTCGAGCGATTTCTCGAGCTTTTTGAGCGCGATCGTTTTCTCCGCGATCCCGGCGCCGAGCTGCTTCACCGTGCGGGCGGTGGCGAGCACGCTGTCCACCACCGCGCGCGCGGTGGCGTCCGCGAACTGAGCGGGCTGCGCGAGGAGCTTGTTTTCGAAACCGATCGCCCAGCTGAGCGCGGTGGTGAGGACGACGGCGATGAGCACTGCGGGCCATCGGGGCGCGAAGCGCCGCATCCCGGCGATGATGGCGAGCGCCGCGGCTGCCATCAGGAGCGTGGGCGGGTGGGCGCTGCCGGCCTGCTGCAACACGTCCCACACGCCGGCGGCGAAGCTCACGCCGTGCACGCTCGCCACCCCCAGCACCTTGTCGAGCTGGGAGAAGGCGATGATGAGGGCGGCCGCATTGGTGAAGCCGACGATCACGGGATGCGACACGAAATTGACGATCGCGCCGAGTCCCGCCAGTCCCATCGCGAGCTCCATCGCGCCGACCATCAGCGCGAGCAGGATCGCGAGCGCGATGAACTGCTCGGAGCCGGGAGCGGCGAACTGCGAGAGCGCCGCGCCGGTGAGCAGCGAGACCATCGCCACCGGCCCGGTGGCGAGCTGCCGCGAACAACCCCACAGCGCGCCGATCAGCACCGGCAGGAAAGCCGCGTAGAGCCCGTAGTAGGGCGGCAGCCCGGCGAGCTGGGCGTAGGCGAGGGCCTGGGGCACGAGCACCAGGCCCACGCTCACGCCGGCCAGAAGGTCCGCGCGCAGCGTCTCGCGGGTCGCCGGAAACCAGGCGAGGAAGGGCAGGAGGCGGCGCAGTCCGTTCGTCGCGTCCATCGCGGCTCGCGCACCTGGGCTTCAGCCGCCCGCTGCGGGGGCGCGCGGCACCGGCTCGCCGTTGGGCAGCCGCTCGTGGCACTCGCGGAAGATGCGCGCGGTGCAGTGTCGGCAGATCTCGGGATCGAGCCTGGGATAGATCGCCGAGACCGGCCGGCTCTTGACCGGGAACAGGTTCTCCTCGCCGATGTCGGCGAGATAGCCGCCGCGCGCGAGCAGCGAGCGCACCGCGTCCTTCATGCGGTAGAAGTAGAGGCCGCCGCCGAGCGCGCGCCGGCGCCGCGCCTCCCGCGCGAGCAGCTCCGCCCCCGCCAGGTCCACGAAGTTTATGCCGCTCGCCGCGATCAGCACGTGTTTCTGCCGCGGCTCGCGCTCGTCGATTTCCTCGAGATGGCGCTGCACGTGGTCCACCGCCCCGAAAAAGAGCGAGCCGTTCACGCGCAGGATCTTGAGCTGCGGGCAGTCCGGCAGCCCGGTGTCGGCCGAGAAATGGTAGCTGTCGGGCGCGGGGTCGGGCTTGACGTCGAGCACCAGCGGGCGCGAGGTGCGCGCGAGATAGATCATCACCGACATCAGCACGCCGGCGTAGATCGCGAACTCGAGATCGGCGATGAGCGCCGCGAAAAAGGTGAGCGCCATCACCGCCGCCTCCTGGCGGCTCGTCCTCGCCACCGCCGCGATGTAGCGCGTGTCCACCAGGCCCCAGGCGACCATGAACAGGATCGCCGCCATCACCGCGAGCGGCAAATGGGCGACCAGAGGGGCGACCCCGATCAGGATCACGACGAGAAAGAGCGCCGAGAACACCGCTGCGAGCGGCGTGCGCGCGCCCGCCTCGTAGTTCACTCCGCTGCGGTTGAAGGAGCCGCTCGCGCAGTAGGCCGAGAAGAAGCTGCCCGCGAGGTTGGAGAGCCCCTGGCCGATGAACTCCTGGTTGCCTTCGATGCGCTGCCCGGACTTGACCGCGATCGCGCGCGCGATCGAGACCGCCTCGGTCAGCGCGAGCAGCGTCACCGCGAGCGCGACCGGCAGTGCCTTTCTCACCGCCTCGGGCGAGAGGTCGGGGGCCGAGAGCGCGGGCAGGGTGCCGGGCAGCGCTCCGACCATCGCGATCGCGGCGCGCTCGGCGCCGAAGAGCGCGTTGGCGAGCGCTGCGACGGACGCGCCGACGATCATCGCCGCGATCATGTACGGGAACCTGGGCGCGTAGCGCCGGCACACGACGGCCGCGGCGAGGGTGGCCACACCGACCGCGGTGGCGTAGGGGTTGATGTCGCCGAGCGAGCGGGCGAAGTGGATCCAGGTCTGCGCGAAGGAGGCACCGGGCGGCATGGCGAGGCCGAAGAAGTTGCCGAGCTGCGCGGCGAAGATCAGCAGCGCCGCCCCCGCGGTGAAGCTCGCCACCACGGTGTGCGAGATGAAGTTGACGAGCGCGCCCATGCGCGCGAGCCCCAGCGCGAGCTCGATCGCGCCGACGAGGAAGGTGACCGTCAGCACGAGCCGGATGTAGTCCTCGGAGCCCGGCGCGGCGAGGGGCGCGAGGCTCGCGAAGAGAAAGATCGAGATCACGTTGGTCGGGCCCGAGACGAGGTGCCGCGAGGAGCCGAAGAGCGCGGCGACGACCGCCGGCACCATCGCGCAGTAGAGGCCGTATTGCGGCGGCAGGCCCGCAAGCGTCGCGAACGCGACTCCCTGCGGCAGCACGATGACGGCGCCGATCAGCCCCGCGAGCGCGTCCGCGCGCAGCGTCTCGCGGTTGACCTGGGGCCACCAGCGCAGGAACGGAAACAGCCGGCGGGCGAGGGCAGCGTTGGAGGCGGAGGAGAGCGGCGTCACGTCGAAGGCGCAGGTCGCGACATGTCCGGATTATCCGGCAGCGCGCGCCGGCGGGGCAACGTGCGCGGCGATTTTTTTGCGCTATAATCCGTCCCCAGCGCGCCCCTGACAACCAGAAAGAACCGCATGGCGTTCCCAGACATGATTCGATTCGCGCTCGGCATCGCGGCGCTCGCCGCCAGCGCAGTTGCGCCGGCGGCCCAGGGCGATGCGGCCGCGGGCAAGCAGAAGAGCTCGATGTGCGCCGGCTGCCACGGCATCCCGGGCTACAAGACGACGTTTCCCGAGGTCTACAGCGTGCCCAAGCTGGGCGGGCAGCATGCGGCCTACATCGTGAAGGCGCTGCAGGAGTACAGGGCCGGCAACCGGGCGCATCCGACGATGCGCGCGATCGCGGCCGGGCTCACGGACCAGGACGTGGCCGATCTCGCCGCGTACTACGCCTCCGAATCCACCCGCTCGGCGGCGAAGTGACGGGGGGCGCACGATGAACGCAAAGTTGATCGCCGCGACCTGCACTTGCTGCCTGCTCGCCGCTGCGGCGGCCACGGCCCACGCCGGGGATCCCGCGGCAGGCAAGGAGAAATCCCAGGCCTGCGCCGCCTGCCACGGGCCCGACGGCAACAGCGCCTCGCCGGAATTCCCGCGGATCGCGGGACAGCACTACGACTACCTGGTGAAGGCGCTCATCCACTACAAGACGGGCGCGCGCAAGAACCCGATCATGGCGCCGCAGGTCGAGAAGCTGTCGCGGCGCGACATCGAGGATCTCGCGGCGTACTACTCGAGCCAGAAGGGGCTCGTCACGAAATACTGAGATTCGCGATACGGGATGCGAGAGACGCGCGGCGTTGCCGCGCGTTTCTTTTTCCGATCCCGCATCTCGGTATCACGCGGTTTTGCGCTGGTATTCGCACAAATCGCGGATCAGGCACCTCGGGCAGTCGGGCCGGCGCGCCTTGCACACGTAGCGCCCGTGCAGGATCAGCCAGTGGTGCGCGTCGCGCTTGAAGGCTTCGGGCACGACCTCGAGCAGTTTACGCTCCACCGCCAGCGCGTTTTTCCCCGGAGCGAGCCCCGTGCGGTTCGCGACGCGAAAGATGTGCGTGTCCACCGCGATGGTCGGTTCGCCGAACGCCGTATTGAGAATCACGTTGGCGGTCTTGCGCCCGACGCCGGGGAGCTGCTCGAGCGCCTCTCGCGTGCGCGGCACCTCTCCGCCGTGGCGCTCGAGGAGCAGCCGGCACGCGGCGAGGAGGTTCTTCGCCTTGGTGCGATAGAGCCCGATGCTGCGGATGTAGCGCTCGAGCCTGCGGCGCCCGAGCTCGAGCATCGCCTGCGGTGTGTTCGCCGCGCGGAAGAGTTCCGCGGTGGCGAGGTTGACGCTTTTGTCGGTCGCCTGCGCCGAGAGCACGACCGCGACCAGCAGCTCGAAGGGGGAGCGGAAGACGAGCTCGCTGCGGGGCGCGGGGTTGGCAGCGCGCAGCCGAACGAACACTTCCCGGACGGTTTCCGGTTTCATGCAGGCACTGCGCTCAATTATAATGAAGGAACTCTCCGGGCTTGTTCCGGAGAATTCCGCGTCTCGAAGCAACCGGGAACGAAGGCATCGGAGCCCAGCGAGCGGGTTGACCATGAGCCAGGCACTGTCGTGGGCTCGCGTGCTGGCGGCAGTGATCTTGTCCTCCGCCGCCGCCTCCGCCGCAGCGCAGCGGGCCGTCCTGGAGCGCGATTCCCCTCTTTACGCCGAGCCGCGGCTCGAATCGGCGCGGGTGGCGGAGCTCAAGCAGGGCGCGGCCGCCGAGGTGACCGGCAAGCAGGGCGTGTGGCTGCGCGTGAAGACACCGGATGCCGCCGGCTGGCTGTTCTCCTTCAACGTGCGCTTCCAGTCGAAGGCGGGCGAGGGCGGCGAGGGCGGCGGGGCGGCGCTCGGGCGCCTGTTCGGCCCGCGGCGCAGCGTCGCGGTCACCAGCACGATCGGCATTCGCGGGCTGGAGGAGGAGGACCTGCGCCAGGCCAAATTCGACGCCGGGCAGATGAAGCTGCTCGAGAGCTATGCCGCCTCGAAGGAAGCGGCGGAGCGCGCCGCGCGCGCAGCGGGTCTCGCGCCCGTGGAGCTCGAATACTTCGATGGGGGAGCGAAGTGACGCAGCTCCTCGCGATGCGCCTTGGCGCGCTGCTCGCCGCCTGCGCCCTGGGCAGCGCGCAGGCGGCCTCGATTGACCTCGGCCGGCTGCTCGGCGCCGGCCGGGACCTCGCCATCGCGGCGAGCGGCATCGAGGAAAAAGAGGAGATCGAGATCGGGCGGGAAGTCGCCGGGCGCGTGCTGGGGGCGGCGCCCCTCGTGCCGGACCCCGAGCTGCAGGCCTACGTCAACCGCGTCGGGCGCTGGATCGCGTCGCAGGCCGAGCGAGCGGACTTGCCGTGGCGCTTCGGGGTGCTGGAGAGCCCTGCGGTCAACGCTTTCGCCGCACCCGGCGGCTACATCCTCGTGACGCGCGGGCTCTACGAGATTCTCGACAACGAGGCGCAACTTGCCGGAGTGCTCGGCCACGAGATCGGGCATGTCGTGCGCCGCCATCACATCACGGTGATGCAGAGTAGCGCCGCGGTTTCCGCCGGCGCACGGCTCGCGCAGCAGAACCGCTCGCAGTTCATCAACAACCTGATCGGCACCGGTGCGGAGGTGTTCGCGCGCGGGCTCGACAAGAGCGCGGAGTTCGAGGCCGACCGCATCGGCGTCGTGCTCGCTGCGCGCGCGGGCTACAGCCCCTTCGGGCTGGTAGAGGTGCTGCACAAGCTCGCCGCGCGCGGCGCCTCCGACTCCTCTCTCGCGCTGCTGTTCAAGACCCACCCGTCTCCGGGCGAGCGGCTCGAGCGGCTGGGCGAGGCGCTCGCACCGCGGCTTGCGAGGCTTCCGGAGGGAAAGGAGCCGCAGCTGCGGCAGGCGAGCGCGGAGGCGCTGCCGGAAGCGAAACCCCCGCCCGCAGCAGGCGCGCGCGCGCTCGAGGAGCCGGAACCCGCGCCGAGCGTGCGGCCCGGCGGGCGGGGCATCGGTGTGGATCCCGGAGGCATCCTGCGCGGGATTCTCGGGCGCTGAGATTCGCGAGGCGGGGGTGGGCGCGGAAGCCCCGTCTCTTGTGTTCTCTCGCCCGAGGCTTCAGTCGGACCGCTCCCGCAATCGCTCGCGCGCGCGGGCGATGACGCGCTCGAGAATCTCGCGCTTGCGGCGCGCAGCGAGCGCCTCCTGTTCTGTCGCGCGGCGCGCAGCGCGCTCGCGCTCGAGCCGCGCGCGGCGCGCCTCGTAGCGTCGCTTGAAATGCGCTGCGCGCAACTTGCGCTCCTCGCGCCCGAGCCGCTCTTGCCTCTCGAGCATCGCGATGCAGTCCACGGGACAGGGCGGCAGGCACAGCCTGCAGCCGGTGCATTCGGCCGCGATCACCGTGTGCATGAGCTTCGCCGCGCCCACGATCGCATCCACCGGACAGGCCTGGATGCAGAGGGTGCAGCCGATGCAGGCCTGCTCGTCGATCACCGCGACCGCGGCAGGCGCGGGAGCGCCGCACGAGGCATCGAGCGGCTCGACCGGCCGCCCGGTCGCCTCGGCAAGCTCCCGGACGAGCTCCTCGCCGCCCGGGGGGCAGCGGTTGATGCCGGCCCGCCCCTCGGCGATCGCCTCGGCGTAGGGGCGGCAGCCGGCATAGCCGCACTGGCGGCACTGCGTCTGCGGCAGCAATGCGTCAACTCGGTCGGCGAGGGTGCTCATCCCGGAGCGCGGGCGGCCTTCCGGCGCCCGCAGGCGTGTCCTGCAACGCAATATCCATATGGTACTGCGCGGGGAGCGAGGCTGCGGCGGATGCGAGCTTTTCCCGCGCCCGGCTTACAATGAGCCCGTGCCGTCCGGAAGCGAATCAGGCAGGGCTCCCGGGAGGCCTACCAGTCACCATCCACATGGGGGAGGTCACGATGAAAAGCTCTTCGATCGTCGCCGCAGGTCTGGTTAGCGCTGGATTGACTGTCGCGGGCTGCGCCGCCCAATACGGCCGGCAGGCGGACTGGGTCACGCTGCTCGACGGTGCCGCCCCCGCGACCCTCGACAACTGGAACCGCGTCGGCGACGCCAACTGGCGAGTGGAGGACGGCGCCGTCGTGGCCGACAAGGGCAAGGGCGGCTTTCTCGTCACCAAGAACTCCTACAAGGACTTTCAGCTGAGAGTGGAGTTCTGGGCCGACCACACCACG
Organism: Burkholderiales bacterium; assembly: GCA_035574195.1. Lineage (GTDB taxonomy): Bacteria > Pseudomonadota > Gammaproteobacteria > Burkholderiales > SG8-41 > SG8-41. The sequence continues at coordinate 11,705 of DATLZE010000119.1, forward strand.
AACAGCGGCATCTACATGCGCTGCCAGGACGCGGCCAAGATCACCGACAAGAGCTGCTACGAGGCGAACATCTTCGACCAGCGTCCGGATCCGACCTACGGCACCGGTGCGATCGTGCACATCGCCGCGGTCTCGCCCATGCCCAAGGCGGGCGGCCGGTGGAACACCTACGAGATCACGGCCAGGGGGCCGCAGCTCACCGTAGTGCTGAACGGCGTGAAAACCGTGGACGTCCGGCACGAGCAGTTCGCGCAGGGGCCGATCGCGCTGCAGTTCGGCAACCGCCCGCCCAAGGGCGAGCCCGGCGGCGCGATCAAGTTCCGCAAGGTGCAGATCCGGCCGCTGTAGCGGCCCGCCCGCGGGTCAGGGCGCGCAGAGCGCCGCCACGCATTCGCGCACCAGCTCCGGTCCGCGATAGACGAGCCCGGTGTAGAGCTGCACCAGGCTCGCTCCGGCGGCGAT
>DATLZE010000120.1:0-9161 GCA_035574195.1 Burkholderiales bacterium
GCCCGGCGTTTCCTCTGACCGACACGCGCGCGTTCCCCCCGCCGGTCGAGCGATCGCTCGGCAAGTGGCTCGCGCACAACGGCTGTTCCAGGCAGCCCGAGATTACCGGTCCGCTCGCCGGTGGCCCGCGGGCCGCGCACCGCGCGACGCTCTACCGCTACAGGCCGTGCCGCGGCGGGGTCGAGGTCCTCCTGTGGAAACTCTCTGGTGCGGGGCACGTCTGGCCAGGCGGGCGTCGGGATTACCTGCCGCTGCTGCTCGGGGAAGGCACCGACGTTATTGACGCCAACGAGGAGATGTGGCGGTTTTTCTCGCGTTTCGCACGCAATCAGCCCGCGAGCTGGTAGGCGGTGCGGTTGGCGCGCCGCGCTTCGATCAGCTTGCTTCCGTCACATTCGCCTTGTGAACTTCGCCCGGCGTGCGACGGAACGGGCTGCGCTCGTTCAGCTCGTCGAGGTAGCGCTCGACGCCCTGCGCCTCGCGCGCGAGGTGGCGCTCGACGGCGGACGCGAACTGCGGGTGCGCGAGCCAGTGGGCGGACACCGTCTCCACCGGCATCAGCCCTCGCGCGAGCTTGTGCTCGCCGCGCGCACCGCCCTCGAACGTGGCGATGCCGCGCGCAATGCAGTACTCGATGCCCTGGTAATAGCAGGTCTCGAAATGCAGCGCCGGATGGCGCTCGAGCGCCCCCCAGTAGCGGCCGCACAGGCGCGCGCCGTCGCGCACGCCGAGCGAGGCCGCGATGGGTGCACCTGCGCGCTCCGCGAGGATCAGCACGAGGCTTTGCGGGATGCGCTCGCCGATGCGCAGAAAAAACTCGAGATTGAGATAGGGGCTCGAGCCGTGCTCGCGATAGGTCTGCCGGTAGCAGCGATGGAAGAAGCTCCAGTCGCGCTCCGTGATGTCGCGGCCCTCAAGCCAACGGAAGCGGATGCCGGCCGCGGCGACCTTGCGTCGCTCCTGCTTCACCTTCTTGCGCTTGTCATGACTGAAGCCGGCGAGAAACTCGTCGAAGCTCGCGTAACCGCGGTTCGACCAGTGGAATTGCACGGAGCGCCGCAGCATCATCCCGTGCGCCTGCATGCGGAGCGCCTCGGCGGCGGTGGGGAACAGGCAGTGCAGAGAGGAGACGCCTGACTCGCGGGCGAGCGCGAGTGCCGCGCCGATCAGCCGCTCCCGCGCTTGCTCCGTCGCAGCGAGCACGCGGCTGCCGGTGACCGGCGTGAAGGGCACGGCGCAGAGCAGCTTCGGATAGTACGCGAGGCCGTGGCGGTAGTAGGCTTCCGCCCATGCCCAGTCGAACACGTATTCGCCGTAGGAATGGGTCTTGAGATACAGCGGCATGGCTCCGGCCAGCCGGCCCTGCTCTTCGAGCAGCAGGAACCGCGGCGTCCAGCCGGTCGCAGGCGCGGCGCAGCCGCTCTCGTGCAGCGCGGAGAAGAACGCATGGCTCAGAAACGGGCTGCCGCCGGCGAGCCGGTCCCATTCCGCGGGCGAGATCGCGGCGAGCGAAGTGGCGACCTCGATTTTCACCGGCGCTCCAACCTTTCGGGCAGCAGCCCCGTTTCCTGGATCAGCTGGCGGGTCATCTTGGGATCGAACTCGGAGACGCGCTGGATGATTCTGCGCACTTCGCTTCGATTGTCGAGCGCATAGTGCGCCATGGCGAGCTCGTAGTAGGCGTGCGGATTCCACGGCTGTAGCTCGGCGGCCTTGTCGAAAGCCTCGATCGCCTTCTCGATGCGGTGCGTGGCGCGCAGCACCAAGCCCATCCCGAACCAGGCGCGGTCGAGCGCGGGTTTGAGCTCCACCGCCCGGCGGAAACTCGCGAGCGCCTCCTCGAGCTCGCCCAGTTGCTGCTGGACGTATCCCAAGTCGAACCAGATCTCGGCGTCTCCGGGCTGGATCTCGAGCGCTTCGCGAAAGGCGGCCGCGGCCTGGGCATGGTTCCCGCGCGTGGCGAGCAGGTAGCCGAGGGCGGCGGCGGCGAGCGCGAAACGCGGATTGGCGGCGAGCGCTTCCCGATAGGCCTGGGCGGCTGCCTCGTAGCGCCTGAACAGGAGCAAGAAACGCGCGCGATAGTAATGGGCCCAGTGGCGGAGAAGCATGGTGGCTCAGTCGGCTGACGCTCCCGGGCGTTCGCGCTAAACCGATGATATATTAGCGAAATGAAAATTGCGATCGCCCAGCTCAACGCCACGGTTGGCGACCTCGCGGGCAACGTCGAGCGCATCGCCTCCTTTGCCGAGCGCGCGCGCCGCGCGGGCGCCGACCTGATGGTCACGCCCGAGCTCGCGATCTGCGGCTATCCCCCCGAGGACCTGCTGCTGCGCCCGGATTTTCTCCTCGCCTGCGAGCGCGCCCTGGCCGAGCTCGCGGCACGCGTGAAGGGCGTGACGCTCGTGGTGGGGCATCCCCGCGTCGCCAGCGGCAAGCGCTACAACTCCGCCTCCATTCTCCAAGACGGCAAGGTGGCCGGGGTCTACGACAAGCAGCGCTTGCCCAATTACACGGTGTTCGACGAGGAGCGCTACTTCGAGCCGGGCGGCGCCCCGTGCGTCTTCGGGATGAACGGGGTGAACTTCGGCGTCAACATCTGCGAGGACACCTGGGGCGCGCAGGCGGTGACGGACGTGCGCTCGCGCGACGCGCGCCTCGGCATCAACATCTGCGCCGACTCGTGGCACGCGGACGCGCCGCGCGCGGCGCGCGCCGCGGGCGCCGGGGTGCTGCTGGTGCTGAACGCCTCTCCCTATCACATGAAGAAGCAGCACCTGCGCCAAGACGTGATGCGCAGGCGCGTGGAGGAGACCGGCCTCGCGCTGGTCTACGCCAACCTAGTCGGCGGACAGGACGAGCTGGTGTTCGACGGCGGCTCCTTCGTGCTGAACCGCGAGGGCAAAGTGACGCACCAGCTGCCCCTGTTCGAGGAGGCGCTGGGGCTGGTGACGCTCACCGACGGCGATCCGCAGCCGGGGGAGATCGCCGCGCCGCTCGCGCTCGAAGAAGAGGTCTATCGCGCTCTGATCACCGGGGTGCGCGACTACGTCGAAAAGAACGGATTCCCCGGGGTGCTGATCGGCGTCTCGGGCGGCGTGGATTCGGCGCTGACACTGGCGATCGCAGTGGATGCGCTGGGTGCCGAGCGGGTGCGGGCGGTGATGATGCCCTCGCAGTACACTGCGGACATCAGCGTGCAGGACGCGCGCGAGGAGGCTCGCGCGCTCGGCGTGCGCTACACCGAGATCGCGATCAAGCCGATCTTCGACGCTTTCCTGAAGGCGCTCGCCGCGGAATTCGAGGGGCTCGCGCCCGACGTCACCGAGGAGAACCTCCAGTCGCGCATCCGCGGCACGCTGCTGATGGCGCTCTCCAACAAGACCGGGGCGCTCGTGCTCACCACCGGCAACAAGAGCGAGATGGGCACCGGCTACGCCACGCTCTACGGGGACATGGCGGGCGGCTTCGGCGTGCTGAAGGACATCAACAAGACGATGGTCTACCGGCTGGCGAACTACCGCAACCGGATTTCGAGGGTGATCCCGCAGCGGGTGATCGAGCGCGCCCCCTCCGCGGAGCTGCGCCCGAACCAGACCGACCAGGACAGCCTGCCACCTTATCCGGTGCTCGACGCCATCATGGAGGCCTACGTCGAGAACGACCTCGCGCCCGAGGAGATCGTCGCCCAGGGTTATGCGCCCGCCGACGTCGAGCGGGTGGTCGGTCTCGTCCGGGCGAGCGAGTACAAGCGGCGCCAGGCCCCGATCGGAATCCGCATCACCCCCCGCGGCTTCGGCAAGGACTGGCGCTACCCGATCACCAACAAGTACCGGCACCGATCAGGCTAGGCGCCGTGCTATCCTTACGCCGGATACCGGCCCGCACTGTGGAGGAACACCATGAAGAAAATCGAGGCGATCTTCAAGCCGTTCAAGCTCGATGAAGTGCGCGAGGCGTTGTCCGAGATCGGCGTGAGCGGGCTCACCGTGACCGAGGTGAAGGGTTTCGGCCGGCAGAAGGGCCACACCGAGCTCTACCGGGGAGCGGAGTACGTCGTGGATTTCCTGCCCAAGGTCAAGGTCGAGGTGGTGATCCCCGACAAGCTGCTCGAGAGCGCGATTGACGCCATCGTCAAGGCCGCGCGTACCGGCAAGATCGGCGACGGCAAGATTTTCGTGACCGGCGTGGACCAGGTCATCCGCATCCGCACCGGAGAGACCGACGAGGCGGCGATCTGAAGGTGGGGGCGGAGGCAGAGGACAGCGCTACGACCGTTACTGCCCGGCGCTTCCGCCCTTCGACTTCCGACTTTCACCTCGAAGTAATACCACGACCGCGCCGGCCCCGCCGTCGGCCCGCCGCGCCTGGCAGAAGGCGAGCACCTCCTCGCGCTGCATCAGGCAGATCGCCACCTTGCGCTTGAGCACCGGCTCGCGGTTCCTCGAGCGCAGCCCCTTGCCGTGCACGATACGCACGCAGCGCAGTCCCTGGCGCAGGCACTGTCGCAGGAACCGCACGAGCAGCGCGCGCGCCTCGTCTGCGCTCAGGCCGTGCAGATCGAGTTCATCCTGGATGACCCAGTGGCCGCGCCGCAGCTTGCGCAGCACGTCGCGGCCGAGTCCCGCACGAGCATAGGAGAGTTCCTCGCCGGTCTCGAGACCGAGTTCCCAGGCGGGCGCAATGCTCAAGCTTTCGCTGAGCACGGCGCGCTCGTCCCGCAGCCGCTGCACTGGAGCAGGCGGGGGGCGCGGCCGCTCGAGCTCGGCGCGCGCCGGATGCTTGAGCGGCGTCACATCCGACATCGAGGCGCGGAAGAGCTCCGCTTCCTCGCTCCGGATGCCCGGCTTGTGCGTGCGGCCGCTCACGCGTTCTACTCCTCGCAGCTAGATCAGCCCGCGGCTCTCCAGATATTTCTGAGCATCCAGCGCAGCCATGCAGCCGCTGGCGGCGCTCGTCACCGCTTGGCGGTAGACATGGTCCTGCACGTCGCCCGCGGCGAACACGCCGGGAATGCTCGTCTGCGTGGCGTTGCCGTCGAGGCCGCTGCGGGTGACGATATAGCCGTTCGCCATCTCGAGCTGGCCGGCGAAGATCTCGGTGTTGGGACGGTGGCCGATCGCGATGAAGATGCCCTGCAGGGCTTTTTCGGTGAGCGCCCCAGTTTTCACGTTTTTCACGCGCATGCCGGTGACGCCCTTGCCGTCTCCGAGCACTTCTTCGAGCACGTGATCCCACAGAATAGTGGCCTTGCCCGCCGCCACCTTTTCCTTGAGCTTGTCCACCAGGATCGCTTCCGCCCGGAACTTGTCGCGCCGGTGCACCACGGTCACGTGGCTCGCGATGTTCGAGAGGTAGATGGCTTCCTCGACCGCCGTATTGCCCCCACCGACCACCGCGACTTCCTGCCCCTTGTAGAAGAAGCCGTCGCAGGTCGCGCAGCCCGAGACGCCGCGCCCCATGTATTTTTGTTCCGAGGGCAATCCCAGATACATGGCCGAGGCGCCGGTCGCGATGATCAGCGCGTCGCAGGTATATGTCCCCTGGTCGCCGACCAGCACAAAAGGGTTTTCTCCGAGCCGCGCGGTGTGGATGTGATCGAAGACGATGTCGGTGCCGAAACGCTCGGCATGCTTGAGGAAGCGTTCCATCAGCTCCGGACCTTGCACGCCCGCCGCGTCGGCTGGCCAGTTGTCCACATCGGTAGTGGTCATCAATTGCCCGCCCTGCGCAAGCCCCGTGATCAGGACCGGCTTGAGGTTCGCGCGCGCGGCATAGATCGCGGCGGTATAGCCGGCAGGCCCGGAACCCAGGATGAGCAGGCGGCAATGCTTGGGGGATGAGGAAGACATTCTTGCGCCGATAGGAATTTGCAAAAACGCGACACTTTAGCAGCGAAATGGAACCAGTGTCGAGTTGGGATATGGCGCGAACTGTCAGTCTCCAACTTGTTGCTATACAATGAAAAATCTGATTTGCGCTCCATCACGCGAACCGTGGTCTTAGGGGGAGGGATGGCGCACCATCGGGGCAGGACGTGGTTCGCTTGGACAGTCATGGCGGGCGTGTGGCTGCCTGGGGCGGCATTTCCGGAATCGGGGCCGTTTTTCCCGACCCCCGCGGTTGACCCTGTGCCGGTGCTGGCGCAGGCGACTCCAAGCGCGGCGGAGGCTCAACCGCCGGTTGCTCCGATCGTCATTCCGAAGTTCGAAATCACCCGCTATATCGTCGAGGGGAACACCCTCCTCCCGCAGGAGGAGCTCGAGCGCGTGCTCGCGCCCTTCACCGGGAAGAACAAGGATTTCGGCGACGTGCAGCGCGCGCTCGAGGCCCTGCAGGCCGCCTACCAGGCGCGCGGCTATGGGAGCGTCGAGATCCGGCTGCCCGAGCAGGAGCTGGAGCGGGGCGAGGTGCGGTTTCGGGCGATCGAAGCGAAGGTCGGCAGGATCACGGTCGAGGGCAACCAGCACTTCAGCAGCGAGAACATCCGCCGCAGCGTTCCCTCGTTGCGCGAGGGCGAGACTCCCAACTCGCGGGCGATCGCCGCCAGCATCCGGCTCGCCAACGAAAATCCCGCCAAGCAATCGTCGGTGTTGCTGCGCGGCACCGAGCGCGAGGACCGGATCGAGGCTACGATCCGCGTGGCGGACATAAAACCGACGCGCTACAGCGTGAGCCTCGACAATACCGGCAACAAGAACACGCAGCGCCTGCGCCTGGGGCTCGCGTTCCAGCACGCCAATCTGTTCGACCGCGATCACGTGCTGACCGCGCAGTTTCTGACGGCGCCCGAGAATTTCCACGACGTCGCCGTCTACGGCGTGGGCTACAAGCTTCCGCTCTACTCCCGGGGCGATTCGATTGACCTCGTCGCGGGCTACTCCGACGTGGATTCGGGAACGGTGCAGGATCTCTTCGTCGTGACCGGCAAGGGCACGATCTTCGCCGCGCGCTACAACCAGTCGCTGCCCCGATGGGGCGATGTCGAGCACAAGATCACGTACGGGCTCGACTACCGCGCATACCAGAACCGGGTGGTCCCGGTCGGCGGAGTCGAGACCCTGGTTCCGGACGCCACGCTCAATCCACTGTCCGTCACCTACAACGCCAGCATGCGGACGGAGCGGCGGGAGTGGGGACTGTATTTGAGCATGAGCCAGAACTTTCCCGCGCTCAACGACGGGAAGGACTCCGACTTCAAGAAGGTGGGCGCCCGCTTTCCCGACGGCACGGCGGGCTACCGGCTGTTCCGCGCCGGCTTCCATTTCGCCTCGGCGTTTGCCAACCAGTGGCAGTTGCGCGTGAAGTTCGACGCCCAGTACACCGACGACGCGTTGCTCGCCGGCGAGCAATTCGCGATCGGGGGGGCGGACAACGTGCGCGGTTTCAACGAGCGCTACCGCACCGACGACAAGGGTTATCGCACCAATTTCGAGATCTATACGCCCGACTGGGCGAAGCAGCTCGGGCTCGAAAATGGGCGCCTGCGCTTTCTCGTTTTTTACGATACCGGGGTCGTGCGGCGCAACCGCGAGAGCCCAGGACTGGAGACGGAAGGCGCGAGCCTCGACAGCGCGGGAATCGGCCTGCGCATGAGCTACCGCAACTTCTTCACCGCGCGCCTCGACATCGCCCATGTCTATCACGACGGCACCGGCTTCAACGAGCCCACGGGGCGCCGCAACAGCAAGAAGGCCCACTTCTCGATGGCCTGGGTCTGGTAACGCGAGGATCCTGAAGTTCTACATATCAATCAATAAGTTAATTCATCGGGTTGGGTCGGCAAGGGTGGCGGGCGCGGGATTATTTGTGGAGCGATCAGACAGGCGGCAGCGGAGGGAGTGTTGCAATTGCCCTGTTTTTATTGGGAATATTGTGGTAGACGCGTGGCCTGGAACCGGCGCTAACTGAAGAAAGCTCGGCGGCGCGGGGGTAATCGTCTCGGGGGGCGGGATGAGGAGGAGTCGCTTCAGGTCCGGCTTGGCCTGGGAGCGCAAGCTGCTCGCGCTCGCCGTGGCGTCGTGCTTTGCGGGCGGGCTCGCGCACGCGAATCCCACCGGGCCCCAGGTCGTCCACGGCCGGGCGAGCTTCTCGACGGTGGGAAACACACTCACCATCGCCAACACGCCGGGCACGGTCATCAACTGGCAAAGCTTCTCGATCGCAAGCCAGGAGATTACCCGCTTCCTCCAGCAATCGGCGGCGAGCGCGGTCCTGAACCGCGTCATCACAGCCACTCCTTCGGCCATTCTGGGCGCGCTCCAGTCGAACGGCCGCGTTTTTCTCATCAATCCGGCCGGCATCACGATCGGTGCCGGCGCTCGAATCGACACCGCCGGATTCGTCGCCTCGAGCCTCAACCTCTCGGACGCCGATTTCCTGGCCGGGCGCTACCGCTTTACCGAAACTCCCGGAGCGGCCCCGGTCATCAACCAGGGCACGATCACCACTTCCGCTGGCGGGATGGTTTACCTCGTCGGATCGAGCGTCGAGAACCACGGCATCATCCGCACGCCGCAGGGAGAGATCCTGCTCGCGGCGGGCAAGAGCATCGAGCTGGTGGACGCCGGAACGCCCGAAATCCGCGTCCAGATCACGGCGCCCGACAACCAGGCGCTCAACCTCGGGCAGCTCATCGCCGAGGGCGGCCGCATCGGCATGTACGCCGGCCTGATCCGCCACGGCGGCGTGGCCAACGCCAACACCGCGGTCGTCGGCGAGAACGGCAAGATCGTCTTCAAGGCGGTCAAGGACGTGACGCTGGAGGAGGGCAGCCTCGCCAGCGCGAGCGGCCCGAGCGGCGGCAGCGTGACGGTGCAGGCCGAGACCGGAACATTGCTCGCCTCGGGGGTGGTCGAGGCGAGGGGAACGGAGGACAAAGGCGGCACGATCCGGCTGCTCGGGGATCGCGTCGGTCTGGTTGGCAATGCCGTTGTGGATGCTTCTGGCACGAGCGGCGGCGGCACGGTGCTCGTCGGCGGCGACTTTCAAGGCAAGAACCCCGAAATCCAGAACGCGTGGCGAACTTATGTCGGTCCAGACGCCAAGATCCGCGCTGACGCGATCGAGACCGGCGATGGCGGGCGCGTGATCGTCTGGGCAGACGACATCACGCGGTTCTACGGCACGATCAGCGCGCGGGGCGGCGCGCAGGGCGGGGATGG
>DATLZE010000121.1:0-23510 GCA_035574195.1 Burkholderiales bacterium
GCCGCGGCGGCGCCCGCTGCGGCCGCGCCGCAGGCCGCCGCTGCGGCGCCCGCCCCCAACAAGGGTGACGTTTCGTGGATGCTCGTCAGCACCGCGCTCGTGCTGATGATGAGCGTGCCCGCGCTCGCGCTCTTCTACGGGGGCATGGTGCGCGCGAAGAACATGCTCTCCGTGCTGATGCAGGTGTTCGTCACCTTCTCGCTCGTCACGGTGCTGTGGGCGGTCTACGGTTACAGCCTCGCGTTCACCGAGGGCAACGCGTTCTTCGGCGGCTTCGACCGCCTGTTCCTCGGCGGCACCTTCGACGCGGCGAAGGGCGAGTTCGCGATGGCCGCAACCTTCAGCAAGGCGACGCCCATTCCCGAGCTCGTCTTCGTCGCGTTCCAGGCCACTTTCGCCGCGATCACTTGCTGCCTCGTCCTCGGCGCGTTCGCCGAGCGCATCAAGTTCTCGGCAGTGCTGATCTTCGTGGTGCTGTGGTTCACCTTCGCCTACGCGCCGATCGCGCACATGGTGTGGTTCTGGCCCGGGCCGGATGCGTTCACCAACGCCGAAACCGCCAAGAAGGCCACCGAGGCGGCAGGTCTCATCTGGCAGTGGGGCGCGCTCGATTTCGCGGGCGGCACGGTGGTGCACATCAACGCCGGGGTGGCGGGGCTGGTGGGCGCCTATCTCGTCGGCAAGCGCATCGGCTTCGGGCGCGAGGCGCTGACGCCCCACAACTTGCCGATGACCATGATCGGGGCGTCGCTGCTGTGGGTGGGTTGGTTCGGCTTCAACGCGGGCTCGGCGCTCGAAGCGGGCAACTCCGCCGCGCTCGCCTTCATGAACACCTTCCTCGCCACCGCCTGCGCGGTGCTGTCGTGGACTTTCGGCGAATGGGTGTTCAAGGGCAAGCCCTCGATGCTCGGCGCCGCCTCCGGTGCGGTCGCGGGGCTCGTCGCGATCACGCCCGCCGCCGGCAATGTCGGCATCCCCGGCGCCTTCGTGATCGGGATTGCCGCGGGGCTGGTCTGCCTGTGGGCGGTCAATCAGCTCAAGCGCTGGCTGCGCGCCGACGATTCGCTCGACGTCTTCGGCGTGCACGCCGTGGGCGGCACGCTGGGGGCGCTACTGACCGGGGTGTTCAACTCGCAATCGCTCGGCGGGCCGGGCCTGGTTCTCGACTGGGTCACCGGCAAGACGGGTTCCAACCCGATCTGGGACCAGTTGCTGATCCAGGCGCAGGCCGTGGGGCTCACCATCGTCTGGACTGCAGTCGTCGCCTTCATCTCTTACAAAATCGCCGACGCGCTGGTCGGGCTGCGCGTGTCCGAGGAAGAGGAGCGCGAAGGCCTCGACACGACCTACCACGGCGAGTCCGCCTACCATACCTAGCCTCGAGAGTGAGTGTGTGGCTTGCGGGCGCCCCCGGGCGCCCGTTTTTTTCGGCCGCAGGCAGCACGCAGCTCCTTGTTTTCGCGCGGCTTGCGCACCGGCGAAAGGGGGCGTGCAGGGGCATCGGCTACAATATTGCGTTTTTCCGACCGGGATAGCCGATGACCGTCCCGCGCCTGACCACCGCGCTCTCGGGCCCCCTGCTCGAGCTCGAGCGGCGCCTGCTCGCCTCGCAGCCGGAAATCGAGCGCTGGCTGCGCGGGCAATGGCAGGAGCACACCGCACCTTTCTACTGCTCGGCGGATCTGAGGAACAGCGGCTTCAAGCTCGCCCCGGTGGACACCAACCTCTTCCCCGGCGGATTCAACAACCTCAACCCCGATTTCCATCCCCTGTGCGTGCAAGCGGCGATGGCGGCGATCGAGAAGATCTGCCCCGACGCGCGTGGAGTGGTGCTGGTGCCGGAGAGTCACACCCGCAACCGGTTCTACCTCCGCAACGTTCTCGTGCTGCAGACGATCCTGCGCCACGCCGGACTGGCGGTGCGCATCGGCAGCCTGATGCGCGAGATCACTCGCCCGACCGAGGTCGCGCTCGACAGCGGCGCGAAGCTCGTGCTCGAGCCGCTCGAGCGCCGCGGCAACCGCGTGGTGGTGAACGGGTTCGACCCCTGTCTCGTGCTGCTCAACAACGACCTCTCGGCCGGCACGCCGGAGATCCTGATGAACCTCGAGCAGAACGTGCTGCCGCCGCTGCACGCAGGCTGGACCGTGCGCCGCAAGTCGAACCATTTCGAGGCCTACCGCAGCGTGGCGCAGGAATTCGCGCAGTTCCTCGACATCGATCCCTGGCTGATCAACCCCTACTTCGAGAAGTGCGGCAAGATCAACTTCCGCGAGCGCAAAGGCGAGGAATGCCTCGAGGGCTACGTCGCCGAGATTCTCGAGGACATCCGCGCCAAGTACCGCGAATACGGCATCACGCACGAGCCCTTCGTCATCGTCAAGGCCGATGCCGGCACCTACGGCATGGGCATCATGACGGTGAAGGATCCCTCGGAAGTGCGGGTGCTCAACCGCAACCAGCGCAAGAAGATGGCGGTGGTGAAGGAGGGGCTCGAAGTGCACGAGGTGATGGTGCAGGAGGGCATCTACACCTTCGAGAGCGTAGACGAGGCGGTCGCCGAGCCGGTGGTGTACATGATCGATCACTTCGTGGTGGGGGGATTCTACCGGCTGCACACCCAGCGCGGCCAGGACGAGAACCTGAACGCTCCCGGCATGCAGTTCAAACCCCTTGCTTTCGCCGCCCCCTGCACCTCGCCCGATCCGAACGATCCGGGCTGCCCCCCCAACCGTTTCTACGCCTACGGCGTGATCGCGCGGCTGGCGGCGCTCGCCGCCGCGATCGAGCTGGAGCAGACCGACCCCGAGGCCGCGAGGACGAAGGCGCAAGGATGAGGGCGCAAGCACCCTGTTCCGCGGCGGCAGGGCTGCGGATCGCCCCTCCACCTGCCCTGCGCGCCGTGCGCTCTGGCCTCGGCACCCGGAGCATCCCGTGAAAATCGCCTTCGTCGCAGATCCCCTCGACAGCTTCAAGATCTACAAGGACACCACCTTCGCCATCATGAGCGAGGCGGCGGCGCGCGGCCATGCGCTCTACGCCATGGAGCAGGACGGGCTTTGCTGGAGCGCGGGCACGGCGTACGGACACGCGCGTGCGATCGAGCTCACCGGCGAGGCGCCGCGCTGGTACCGCGCGGGGGAACCGGCGCGCATCCCGCTTCGCGACTTCGACGCGGTGCTGATGAGGAAGGACCCCCCTTTCGACCTGGAGTACGTCTACTCGACCTACCTCCTCGAGCTCGCCGAGGCGCAGGGCGCGCGCGTGTTCAACCGGCCGCGCGCGCTGCGCGACTGGAACGAGAAGATGGCGATCGCGCGCTTCCCCCGCTACGCGGCGCCGACGCTCGTGACGCGGCGCGAGGCGCTGATCCGCGAGTTCCTCGCCGAGCACCGCGACATGATCCTCAAGCCCCTCGACGGCATGGGCGGGGCCTCGGTGTTTCGGGTGCGAGCGGACGACCCCAACCTCAACGTCATCATCGAGACCGTGACGCAATACGGGCGGCGCACCGTCATGGCGCAGCGCTACCTCCCCGAGATCCGCGACGGCGACAAGCGCGTGCTGCTGATCGGAGGGCAGCCCGTGCCCTGGTGCCTCGCGCGCATCCCCAAGCCCGGGGAGACGCGCGGCAATATCGCGGCCGGCGGCAAGGGCGTGGCGCGCGAGCTCTCCGCGCGCGACCGGGAAATTGCGCAGGCGCTCGGCCCCGCGCTCGCGCGCGAGGGATTGCTGCTGGTCGGGCTCGACGTGATCGGCGACTACCTCACCGAGATCAACGTCACCAGTCCCACCTGCTTTCGCGAGATCACCGAGCAGACCGGCTTCAACGTCGCCGGCATGTTCCTCGACGCGCTCGAGCGCACGCTCGCTGGAGCCGCTCCGGGCGCCTGAGCCCCGCGCGCGGCGGGCTGCGTGCTGCGGCGCAAAAGCGTAAAATGTCCGGGTTTCGTCTGCGGAGCTAACCCCTTGGTCGGCATATTGATCATCACCCACGGCACGCTGGGTGAAAGCCTCATTCACTGCGTCAGCCACGTGCTCAACAAGCGCCCGCCGCGGATGAGGCAGCTTGGCGTCACCGCCCAGGACGATCCCTACCTGCTGCTGCCGCAGGCGCGCGCCCTGGTGAAGGAGCTCGACCAAGGCGAGGGCGTGCTGATCCTCTCCGACATGTACGGGGGCTCCCCCTCCAACATCGCGGCGAAGCTCATCGTCCCGGGCAAAGTGGAAGGGGTCGCGGGCGTCAACCTGCCGATGCTGATCCGGGTGCTCACCTACCGCGACCGGCCGCTCGCCACCGTCGTCGCCAAGGCGGTGAGCGGGGGCTGCGACGGGGTGGTGCGCATCCCGGCCCTCGTCGTCAATAATGCTGCAACGGGAAGTTGAGATCATCAACAAGCTGGGGCTCCACGCCCGCGCCTCAGCCCGGCTCACGCAGCTCGCCGGCCAGTTCAAGAGCGGGGTGTGGCTCACCCGCAACGGACGCCGCGTCAACGCCAAGAGCATCATGGGCGTGATGATGCTCGCCGCGGCCCAGGGCTCGCGCGTCGTGGTCGAGACCGATGGGCCGGACGAGCGCGAGGCGATGGAGGCGGTCACGCAGCTGATCGCGAACCGCTTCGACGAGGCGCAGTAGATTGCGTTCAGCGCTCAGGGTTCGGGCGCAACCTGGAACACGAAACGGCGAACGCCCAATGAGCTTCACCATCCACGGCATCGGCGTCTCGGGCGGAATCGCCATCGGGCGCGCGCACCTCGTCACGCACGCGCGGCTCGAGGTGCCGCACTACCTGGTGCCGCGGGAGCAGGTCGCCGAGGAGTCCTCGCGCCTCGAGACCGCGATCGGCCGGGTGCGCCAGGAGCTCAAGGAGCTGCGCGCTTCCATGCCCGCCACGGTGCCCGCCGAATTCGGCGCGTTCATAGATCTTCATCTCATGATCCTCGACGACTCGACGCTCTCGCAGGCGCCGCGGCGCATCATCGAGTCCGAGCGCTGCAACGCCGAGTGGGCGCTCAAGGTGCAGACCGACGCGCTGCTCGCCCAGTTCGACGCGATCGAGGACGGCTACCTGCGCGAGCGCAAGAGCGACGTGATCCAGGTCGCCGAGCGCGTGATGCGGGCGCTCTCCGGACAGCCCGGCCATGTTCCCCCGCCCGACCCGGACCCCGGACAGAACCTGATCCTGGTCGCGCGCGACCTCTCGCCGGCCGACGTGGTGCAGTTCAAGCAGCACCCGTTCGCGAGCTTCATCACCGATCTCGGCGGCACCACCTCGCACACCGCGGTGGTGGCGCGCAGCCTCAACATCCCCTGCATCGTCGCGCTGCACTACGCGCGGCAGCTGATCCGCGAGAACGAGACGCTGATCGTAGACGGCACGCAGGGCGTCGTGATCGTGGATCCGGACGATGCAGTGCTCGCCGAGTACCGGCTGCGCCAGCACGCCTTCGAGATCGAGCGGCAGAAGCTCAGGCGCCTGAAGGATCGGCGCGCGGTGACGCTCGACGGCGTGCCGGTGGAGCTGCAGGCGAACATCGAGTTGCCCTCCGACGTCGTGCAGGCGAAGGAGAACGGCGCCACCGGCATCGGGCTGTTCCGCAGCGAGTTCCTGTTTCTCAACCGCGACGATCTGCCCGACGAGGACGAGCAGTTCGAGGCCTACCGCAAGGTCGCGGTGGAAATGGACGGCATGCCGGTCGTGATCCGCACCTACGACCTGGGGGCCGACAAGCTCGACGGCCAGCCGGGGTACACGGCCGCCAACCCGGCGCTCGGGCTGCGCGCGATCCGGCTCTGCCTCACCGAACCGAAGCGCTTCCTCACGCAGCTGCGCGCCATGCTGCGCGCCTCGCACTACGGCAAGGTGAGCATTCTCATCCCGATGCTCGCCACTGCGGCCGAGGTGGACCAGACGCTCGCGCTCATCCGCCGCGCCAAGGAGAGCCTGGACGAGGACGGAATACCCTATGACCGCGACATCCGGGTGGGCGGCATGATCGAGGTGCCGGCCGCGGCGCTCGCGCTCGACATCTTCGCGCGCAAGCTCGATTTCCTCTCGATCGGCACCAACGACCTCATCCAGTACACGCTGGCGATAGACCGCACCGACGACACCGTCGCCCACCTCTACGATCCCCTGCACCCGGCGGTGCTGACGCTGCTCGCCCATATCATCCGCACCGCGGACCGCGCGGGCGTGCCGGTCGCGCTGTGCGGGGAGATGGCGGGCGACACTACGCTCACGCGCCTGCTGCTCGCCATCGGGCTGCGGCAGTACTCGATGCACACCGCGCACCTGCTCGACGTCAAGCAAGTGATCCTCAAGACCGACCTCGGGCGGGTCAGACCGATCGCGCAGAAGATGCTGCGCACGAGCGACCCCGCGAAGCTGCGCGCCCTGCTCGACAAGCTCAACGCCTGAAGGCTTCGAGCCCCCGGCGTTCCGGGGCTCGGCGGTCGGACCCCGCCCCCCGGACACCGAGCTCGCGGCCCTGCGGGGCGAATTTGACAACCGCCTCCGCAGCGGGTAAGGTTTCCCCGCTTTACGCCGCGCCGATTTGATTTTCAGCTTGCGGGCGCGTAACAAATCCGGCTAAAGAGAAAGGAGGTTCTCCGACCCGGCACGCGCAGGCTGCCGGGTTTTTTTGTTTTATGGATACGGGCATCGCGCCGCAGTCGGTCGGCGCCGTCACGCCGCAAAAAGCACGCTTCACCGAGCCGCTGCGCCTGAAGAGCGGCGCGGTGATGGACGAGTACGAGCTCGTCTACGAAACCTACGGCTGTCTCGACGCGGCGCGCTCCAACGCGGTGCTGGTGTGCCACGCGCTCAACGCCTCGCATCACGTCGCGGGCTACTACGCCGACGATCCGCAGAACGTCGGCTGGTGGGACAACATGATCGGCCCGGGCAAGCCGGTGGACACCCGCCACTTCTTCGTGGTGGGAGTCAACAACCTGGGCGGCTGCCACGGCTCCACCGGGCCGGCGAGCGTGAATCCGCGCACCGGCCGGCCGTGGGGCGCGGATTTCCCGGTGGTGACCGTGGAGGACTGGGTCGCGACCCAGGCGCGGCTCGCCGACCGCCTCGGCATCGAGCGCTTCGCTGCGGTGATGGGCGGCAGTCTCGGCGCAATGCAGGCGCTCGCCTGGACCTACCTTCATCCCGGGCGGGTGCGCCACGCGCTGGTGATCGCCTGCGCCCCCAACCTCTCGGCTCAGAACATCGCCTTCAACGAAGTCGCGCGCCAGGCGATCATCACCGATCCCGACTTCCACGGCGGCCATTATTACGAGCACGGGACGCGCCCGACGAGGGGGCTGCGGGTCGCGCGCATGGTGGGCCACATCACCTACCTCTCGGACGACGTGATGGCGGCCAGGTTCGGCCGGCAGCTCAGGAACGGGCGGCTCGGCTACGGGTTCGACACCGAATTCGAGATCGAGTCGTACCTGCGCCACCAGGGCGGAAAGTTCTCCGAGTACTTCGACGCCAACACCTATCTGCGCATCACCAAGGCGCTCGACTACTTCGATCCCGCAGCCGAGCACGGGGGCAGTCTCGCGCGCGCGCTCGCGCCGGCGCGCGCAAAATTTCTCGTGATCGCGTTCACCACCGACTGGCGTTTCTCGCCCGAGCGTTCGCGCGAGATCGTCAAAGCGCTGCTTCACAACCGGCGCGAGGTCACCTACGCCGAGATCGCAGCACCCCACGGGCACGACGCGTTCCTGCTCGAGGAGCCGCGCTACCACCGGCTGGTCGCGGCCTACTTCGAGCGTATCGCCGCCGAGCCATGACCAACGGCTCCATCGCGCAGCGTCCCGATTTCGCGGCGATCGCGGGCTGGATCGCCATGGGCTCGAGCGTGCTCGATCTCGGCTGCGGCGACGGCAGCCTCCTCAAGTACCTGCGCGAGAGCCGGCGCGCCACCGGCTACGGGGTCGAGATCGACGACGAGGGCGTGATTGCGTGCGTGAAGAACGGCGTCAACGTGATTCAGAGCGATCTCGAGCGCGGGCTGTCCGATTTCGAGGACTGCTCCTTCGACTACGTGATCCTGTCGCAGACGCTGCAGACGGTGCGCCACAGCGAGCGCATCATCGGCGAGATGCTGCGCGTCGGGCGGGAGGCGATCGTCACCTTTCCCAACTTCGGCTACTGGAAGAACCGGCTGCAGGTGCTGGCCGGGCACATGCCGGTGTCGGACAACCTCCCGTATCAGTGGTACGAAACGCCCAACGTGCACCTGTGCACGGTCGCGGATTTCGAGGACTTCTGCGCGAGCCACGGCGTGGAGATCCTCGAGCGCAAGGTGCTCACCGATGGGCGCACCGTCGCCCTGCTGCCGAATCTCCTCGGGGCGCTCGCGGTCTACCGCTTCCGGCGCGCTTCGAGCTGACCGCCGGGGGCCAACGGCCCTGCGATCCGGCTGGTAGCACCCCGTGCGCTGCGCCGCGACTTTCGAGTCGAGGCGCGCCTCGATGCTGCCGGCGTATTCGTCCCCGGGCGCGGCACATTCTCCTCTCCAGCAGTCCCGGCGCCTCGTCGGCTCGCTCGTTGCAGGATCGAATCGGCGCTCACCGGCCCTTTCGCTCTGTTGCGCTGTTCCCCGCGCCCTTGCTTCGAGATTCTCGTTCGCCGATGCGGTTGCGCAGCAGCCCGATGCCCTCGATCTCGGTCTCCAGCACGTCGCCCGCCTTCATGAATTCCGGCGGCGTGCGCGCGTGCCCGACACCCGCCGGGGTGCCGGTCGAGATGATGTCGCCGGGCTCGAGCGTGAGGCCCGCCGAGAGCTCGGCGATGATGCGCGGCACCTTGAAGTACATGTAGCGCGTGTTCGAGTCCTGCTTGGTCGCGCCGTTCACCCGGCTCGTGAGTCGCAACCCATGGGGGTCGGGCACCTCCTCCGCGGTGACGATCCACGGCCCCATCGGGCAGGTCCCGTCCAGGCTTTTGCCCTTGAACCACTGGCCGCCGTGCCGGCGCTGCACCTCGCGCGCCGAGACGTCGTTCGCCACGGTGTATCCGAAGACGTGCCTCATCGCGTCGGCCTCGCGGATGTTGCGGCCGCCGCGCCCGATCACCACTGCGAGCTCGACCTCCCAGTCGAGCTTCTCGGTGACCCCCGCGTGCAGCGGAATCGTGTCGCGGGGGCCGATGACGGTCGTCGGCGGCTTGGAAAAGAACGCCGGATGCTCCGGCAGCTCGACGTCGGGGCGCGCCGCGCGGCCCTCTTCGAAATGCTCGACGTAGTTCCAGCCGACGCAGAACACGTTCTTGCGCGGGCGCGGGATCGGCGCGAGCAGACGCACCCTGCCGAGGGGAAGCGCCCTGCCCGCCTTCGCCGCCTTGCGCAGCCACGCCATCGCCTTCGCGCCGGCGGCGATCAACGACACCATGTCCTCGGGATCGAACGGCGGCCGCGCGCCGGCGGTGGCGAGATCGATCACTTCCTCGCCGCGCACCAGTCCCACGCGCGGGCGGGCACCCTTCTTCGGCACAAACGTCACCAGACGCATTTCAACCTCCCTGTCGCAAACCCTCGCTGTCCGCCGCTCACCGCTTGTCCAGCACCTCGCGCACATGCGCCGCGGCCTGTGCGCGCGTGCCGATCCACACGTCGCGCGATCGCCGCGCGATCTCCATCACGCGCTCGTACGCCCAAATGCCCGCCGGGCGCCCGAAGACGTGGGCGTGGATCGTGGGGTCCATCTTGCACGCGCCCTTCTCGCGCCGACGGGCGTAGGCGAGCCATTGCCTGAAGTTCTCCACGAACACGCCGGGCGGCTGGCCGTGCTTCATGGCGAGCGGCAGGTCGTTCACCTCCATCGTGCTCGGAATCGCCACGATCGAGTGCCGGCCGAAGCGCACGAGGTAGGGCAAGTCGTCGTTCAGCGTGTCGCCGTGCCATTCGAAACCTTCCTCCGCGAGCAGCCGCGCGGTGTTGGGGCTCGGCGTGCCGCGCGGGTTGATCCAACCCACCGGGCGCGCACCGGTGGCGCGCTCGATCAGCTGCGCGTTGTGGCGGATGTTGCGGCGCTCCTCGTCCTCGCTCAGGTAGATCGCCATCCGGTCCATGGCGTAGGAATGCGCGGCGACCTCGTGTCCCGCCTCGGCGATCCGCCGCACGGTCTGCGGGTAGCGCTCGGCGAGAATGCCGCACACCATCACCGTCGCCTTCACGCGGTGGCGCGCGAGCGCATCGAGCACGCGGAAGATGCCCCGCCGGTGGGCGTACTCCGCCCAGCCGCGCGCGTTGAGGTCGGGAAAGCCGGGCTTGAGCGGGTTGCCCATGGGGCTGATGCCCGGCCAGTGATCGTCGGACCAGGCCTCGAAGGCCACCCGAAAGAGCACCGCGATGCGTTTTCCGCCCGGCCAGCGGAAATCCGGCGGAAGCATGATTTCGGTGCCGCCGGCGTGAACCGAGAGGGGAGCGGTCATAACTTCGTCCTCGCCATTGCGTCTCATCCGGTGCCCTGCCTGCCCGCCGAGCCGATCGACAGATCGGCGAGCCCCGAGCGGATCATGTAGCCGAAGAGGATCACGCCGGGAAGGGCGGCGACCGTGGTCAGCAGGTAAAAGTTCACGTAGCCCATCGCCTCGATCATCGCGCCGGCGCTCGTTCCGGTGAGCAGCCGCCCGGCGATGCTCGCGAGGGCCGAGAGCAGCGCGTACTGGGTCGCGGTGAAGCGCAGGTTGCACAGCGCGGAGAGGTAGGCGACCACCGTCACGCCGCCGATGCCGCTCGCGAAATTCTCGAAACCGACCGCCGCAGCCATGCCCGCGTTGGTATGGCCTGCCGCCGCCAGCACGGCGAAGCTCAGGTTCGAGACCGCCATGAGAACCAGGCTCGCGAGCACGGCGCGCTTCATCCCGAGCTGAGCGTAGAGGATGCCGCCCGCGAAGATGCCGGCGAGCAGTGCCGCGAAACCGACGCCGACGTCGTAGATGGCGACCTCGTCGTTGGTGAAGCCGAGATCCTGGAACAGCAACCGCAGCGTGAGGTTGGCGAGAGTGTCGCCGATCTTGTGAACGAGCACGAAGGCGAGCACCACGAGCGCGCCCTGGCGCCGGAGGAATTCGGCGAGCGGGCTGAAATAGGCGAGCAGCGCCTCCGCCAGGCCGCGCGCGGGCGCGGGCGCGCGGTGCCGGGCGGGCTCGCCCATCACCGCTGCGGTGAGCATCGCCGGGAGCGCGAACGCGGCGCAAGCGAGATAGGCGGCGGTCCAGCCGACGCGCGCGGCGAGAACCAGAGCGAGGGCTCCGGCCGCCGCCGCCCCGATCCGCCAGCCGTACTGCGCCATGCCGGAGCCGGCGCCGAGCTGGCGCGGCTCGAGCAGCTCGATGCGATAGGCGTCTATGATGATGTCGAAGGTCGCGCCGGCCACACCCATCGCGATCGCGGCGATCGCGACCAAGTGCAGCGATTCGGCGGGATCCGCGAACCCCAGGAAGGCGACTGCAGCCATCACCAGGAGGCCGGCAGCCCACAGCCAGCTCACGCGCTGCCCGAAGCGGCCGATCACCGGCAGCCGCACGTGGTCCACGATCGGAGCCCACAGGAACTTCAGGTTGTAGGCAAGAAAGGTGAGCGCGAATGCGGTCACCGCGCTCTTGTCGACGCCGTGCTGAGCGAGCCGCGTGGCGAGGGTGGCGCCGATCATCGCGAAGGTGAAGCCCGAGGAAATGCCCAGCAACAGCGCGGCGAGCGGCGCGGGCTCGAGATACGGGCGGATGCCCTCCGGCAGCCGGCCGCGCAGGCCGCTAAGCGAGCTCGTAGTCATACTCGATCGTCAGCGGGGCATGATCCGAAAAGCGCTCCTTTTTGTAGATCGCCGCACGCCGCGCGCGCGCCGCGAGCGCCGGAGTGGCGATCTGGTAGTCGATGCGCCAGCCCACGTTCTTGGCCCACGCCTGCCCGCGGTTCGACCACCAGGTGTACGACTGCTCGGTCGCGTCGGGATGCAGCCGCCGGTAGACGTCCACCCACCCCAGCTCGTCGAACACGCGGGTGAGCCACGCGCGCTCCTCGGGCAGGAAACCGGAGTTCTTCTGGTTCGAGCGCCAGTTCTTCAGATCGATCTCGCGGTGCGCGATGTTCCAGTCGCCGCACAAAAGAATCTCCCGGCCCTCGCTCGCGAGATTCCTCAAATGGGGGAAGAACCGTTCCATAAAACCGAACTTGATCGCCTGGCGGTGGGGGCCGGCCGAACCCGACGGGAGGTAGACCGAGATCACGCTCAGGCGCCCGAAGTCGGCGCGCAGATACCGTCCCTCTCGGTCTATGTCGGCAATGCCGATGCCCTCGAAGACCTTGTCCGGCTCGCGGCGGCAGTAGAGGCCGACGCCGCTGTAGCCCCTCTTCTCGGCGAAATGGAAATAGCCGCGCAGGCCGCGCGGGGCGCGCATTTCCTCGGTGAGATCCGCCGCCGTCGCCTTCAGGTCCTGCACGCATGCGACATCGGCCCGGGCGCGCGCGAGCCAGCGGAAAAACCCCTTGCGCGCGGCGGAACGGATGCCGTTCAGGTTAAGTGTTATGATCTTCATGCCCCATGGATTTCCGGCAAGAATTCATCCGCTTCGCGATCGGCCAAGGCGTGCTGCGCTTCGGCGAGTTCAGGACCAAGGCGGGCCGGCTTTCGCCCTATTTCTTCGATGCCGGGCTGTTCTGCGACGGCGCGGCGCTGAAGCAGCTCGCCCAATTCTACGCGAAAGCGATCCTCGCCGCGGATCCCCCCTTCGACATGCTGTTCGGGCCGGCCTACAAGGGCATCGCGCTCGCGGCGGCGGTGGCGATCGCGCTGGCGGAGTCCGGGCGCAACGTGCGCTACAGCTACAACCGCAAGGAGCCCAAGGATCACGGCGAGGGCGGCGCGGTGGTAGGCGCACCGCTTGCCGGCCGCGTGCTGATCGTGGACGACGTGATCTCGGCCGGCACTTCGGTGCGCGAATCCGTCAACCTGATCCGGGCCGCGAACGCCGCGCCCTGCGGGGTGGCGATCGCGCTCGACCGCATGGAACGCGGCGCTGGCGCGCTCTCCGCAGTGCAGGAAGTGCGCGCGAGCTATAATATTCCGGTGATCAGCATCGCCACGCTCGACGATCTCGTGGAATACCTGAAGACCGACCCCCGGCATGCCCAGCACCTCGCTGCGGTCGGCCGCTATCGCCAACAGTATGGAGTCACGGCCCATGCCTAGCGTCCCGCATGCGTTGTTCTGCGCCGCGTTCGCCGCCGCGCTCGCGCTCGTGTTGCCCGCTCCCGCGGCCGCCCAGGCCAAGGGCGGCGGCAAGATCGTGTGCTGGAAGGACAAGAGCGGCAAGGTCATCGGTTGCGGCGACCAAGTCCCGCCCGAGTACCAGGAAAGCGGAACCAAGGAGCTCGACCGGCGCGGCGTCACGCGCGCCACCACGGAGTCGGCGGAGGAGGCGGCCAGGCGCAAGGCCAAGGAACAGGAGCTCGCCAAGCAGAAGGCCGAGGAGCAGAAGCGGCTCGCCGAGCAGCGGCGCCAGGATGCGGCGCTGCTCAACACCTTCACCAACGAAAAGGAGATTGATCTCAAGCGCGACCGCGACCTGCAGGTGGTGGACACGCGGCTCTCCCAGCTGCGCGTCTCGCTCAAGAACGCGACCGACCGCCACGCCGAGGCCCAGGGCAAGCTCGCGGCCGCGGAGAAGTCGAAGAAGCCGCCCTCGGAAGCCCTCAAGGAGGAGGTGGCGCGCGCCGCGGCCGACAAGAAAAAGGCCGAGGATGGCATCGCTGCCGCGGAAAAGGAAAAAGAGGACATCCGCAAGCGCTACGCCGAGATGAGGCAGCGCTACATCGAGTTGCGCGGCGGCTCCCAGACGACAGCCGCCAGCCCCTCGCCCGCCGCCCCGGCGCCGGCGAAAAAATAGCCGCCGGCCGAAAAACGACGCGGCGCCGGGGTGCCGCGTTTTCGTTCCAACCGGAGGCTAACCCGCCAGCTTGCGCTTGAGGATCTCGCTCACCTGCTGGGGATTGGCCTTGCCGCGGGTCGCCTTCATCACCTGCCCGACCAGCGAGTTGAAGGCCTTTTCCTTGCCGGAGCGGTAATCCGCCACCTGCCTGGGATTCGCGGCGATCACTTCGTCGCAGATTCTTTCCAGCTCTCCGGCGTCGGATATCTGCCTCAGTCCCCGCTTCTCGATGATCGAGTCGGGATCGCCTTCGCCCGCCCACATCGCGTCGAAGACCTCTTTCGCGAGCTTGCCCGAGAGCGTGCCGTCCGCGACTCGCCGCTCCAGCGCCCGCAGCGCTTCGGCCGAAATCCGGCTGCGCCCGATGTCGAGGTTCTCCTCGTTGAGCTTCGCGCTGAGCGGGCCCGTAATCCAGTTCGCGAGGCTCGCGGGGTTGGGGCATCCCTCGAATGCGCGCGCGGCGAAATCGGCCAGCTCCCGGCTCGCCGTGAGCAAGCCGGCCTGGTAGGGCGAGAGCCCCAGCGCCACGAAGCGTGCGCGTCGCGCTGCGGGCAGCTCGGGCATGTCCCTTCCGATCTCGCCGATCCACGACTCGCTGATTTCCAGCGGCAGCAGATCGGGGTCGGGAAAATAGCGGTAGTCGTGCGCCTCTTCCTTGGTGCGCATCGAGCGCGTCTCGTCGCGGTTCGCGTCGTAGAGCCGCGTCTCCTGCTCGATGCGCCCGCCGTCTTGCAGGATTTCGATCTGGCGCCGCGCCTCGAACTCGATCGCGCGCTCGAGAAAGCGGAAGGAATTGAGGTTCTTGATCTCGCAGCGCGTGCCGAGCGCCTGCGAACCCGCGGGGCGCACCGAGACGTTGGCGTCGCAGCGGAAGGAGCCCTCCTGCATGTTGCCGTCGCAGATGCCGATCCAGGTGACGAGCGCGTGCAGCGCCCTGGCGTAGGCGACCGCCTCCTGCGCGCTTCTCATGTCCGGCTCGGAAACGATTTCGAGCAGCGGCGTGCCGGCGCGGTTGAGATCGATGCCGGTGAAGTCGTGGAAGCCCTCGTGCAGCGACTTGCCGGCATCCTCCTCGAGGTGCGCGCGCACCAGCCGGATCGGCTTCTCCCCGCCCTCCGTGAAGATCGGGATCGCGCCGCCTTGCACGATCGGCGCCTCGTACTGGCTGATCTGGTAGCCCTTCGGGAGATCGGGATAGAAGTAGTTCTTGCGCGCGAAGATCGAACGGCGGTTGATGCGGGCGCCCACCGCCAGCCCGAAGCGCACCGCCATCGCCACCGCCGCGCGATTGACGACCGGCAGCACGCCCGGCAGCGCGATGTCCACCGCGCACGCCTGGGTGTTGGGCGCCGCGCCGAACGCCGTCGCCGCGCCCGAGAACATTTTCGAGCGCGTGGCGAGCTGAACATGGGTCTCCAGCCCGATGACGACTTCCCACTTCATCGCCGCCGCCGCCGCAACGCGCAGGCCACGAGGAGCGAGGAGGCAAACCCTCGTCGTCTCGCCACGGCTGCGCTCACGCCCGCTGCCTCACGCCTCACGCATCGCATCCCGGCGGAATGCGAAGGTGCCAGTCGGTCACCTGCTGGTACTGGTGCGCGAGGTTGAGCAGGCGCGCCTCCGCGAAATAACCGCCGATGAGCTGCAGGCCGACCGGCAAGCCCTGCGCGTCGAAGCCGCACGGCACCGACATCCCCGGCAGGCCTGCGAGGTTCGCAGGAATGGTGTAGATGTCGTTGAGATACATCTTCACCGGATCGTCGAGCTTCTCGCCGAGGCGAAATGCGGTGGTGGGGCTCGTCGGCCCCATGATCACGTCGCAGCGCTCGAAGGCCTGCGCGAAATCGCGCGCGATCAGCCGCCGCACCTTCTGCGCCTGGAGGTAGTAGGCGTCGTAGTAACCGTGCGAGAGCACATAGGTGCCGACCAGGATGCGCCGCTTGACTTCCGCCCCGAAGCCCTGTGCCCGCGTTTTCAGGTACATGTCGGTCAGATCGGCGTAGTCCGGCGCGCGATAGCCGTAGCGCACGCCGTCGTAGCGCGCGAGGTTGCTCGAGGCCTCCGCCGGCGCGAGCACGTAGTACACCGGGACCGCGAGCCCCATATTGGGCAGGCTCACCTCCACCGTCTCGCAGCCGAGCCGGCGGTACACCGCGAGCGCAGCCTCCACCGCGCGCAGCACGTCGGGCGCCGCGCCTTCGGAAAAGAATTCCTTCGGCAGCCCGATTCTCACGCCCGCGAGCGGCGCGCCGAGCGCCCGCGTATAGTCCTCGGGCTCGCGTTCGAGGGAGGTGGAATCGCGCGCGTCGAAGCCGGCGATCGCGTTCATGAGCAGCGCGAGATCCTCGGCGGTGCGCGCCATCGGCCCGCCCTGGTCGAGCGAGGAGGCGAACGCGATCATCCCGTAGCGCGAGACCACGCCGTAGGTGGGCTTCAATCCACAGATCCCGGAGAGCGCCGCCGGCTGCCGGATCGAGCCGCCGGTGTCGGTGCCGATCGCCCCGGGAGCGAGGCGCGCCGCCACCGCCGCGGCCGAGCCGCCGGAGCTGCCGCCGGGCACCCGCTCGGGATCCCACGGATTGCGCACCGGGCCGAAGTACGAGGTCTCGCTCGAGGAGCCCATCGCGAACTCGTCCATGTTGGTCTTGCCGAGGTTGACCGCCCCCGCGGCGGCGAGCCGCTCGACCACGTGGGCGTCGTAGGGAGAGACGAAGTTTGCGAGCATCCTCGAGCCGCAGGTGGTGAGCCATCCCTTGGCGCAGAAGATGTCCTTCTGCGCGATCGGGATGCCGGTGAGCGGCCCCGCAGCGCCCCGCGCGATCAGCCGGTCGGCGGCCTCGGCCTGCTTCAGGCTGGCTTCCTCGTCCACCGTGATGAAACAGTTGTAACGGGTATTCAACGCCTTGATACGGCTCAGGAAATGTCGAGTGAGCTCGACGCTCGAAACACGCCGCGCGGCAAGCTCCGCGGACAGGCTCTTGATGGTTCCGTGGTGCATGGCTCCAGGGGCGGCGAGGGGGGCGGGGCGCAAGAGCGGTCAACCCGCCACTCGACGCCCCGCCTCGCCCGCTATTCGATGACCTTGGGCACGAGATAGAGGCCGCCCTCGACGTGGGGGGCGAGCGCCTGGAATGCCGCGCGCTGGTCGCCCTCGGTGACGGCGTCCTCGCGCAGCCGCTGGGTCACCTCCAGCACATGGGACATCGGCTCCACCCCGCGGGTGTCCACCGCCTGCATGCGGGCGATGAGCCCCAGAATGTCGTTGATCTGCGACAGCACCTCCTGCGCCTCGGCCTCGTTGATCGCCACGCGCGCGAGCTGCGCGATGCGCTGCACCTCTTCGAGCGTGAGTGCCATGCCGCCGGGGGAAAAATGCCTTAAAAATCGGAGCTGCATAGGGTATCATAGCCAGTCAACGGCCGGGGCCAAATTCCTTTGGGCGTAACGCCTTATGTTCGGTTTCCTGAGCAGCTACTTCAACGACGATCTCGCGATCGATCTCGGCACCGCCAACACGCTGATCTACGTGCGCGGCAAGGGCATCGTGCTCGATGAGCCCTCGGTGGTGGCGATCCGCCAGGAAGGCGGGCCGAACGGCAAGAAAGTGATCCAGGAAGTGGGGCTCGCCGCGAAGCAGATGCTCGGCCGCACGCCTGGCAACATCACCGCGATCCGCCCGATGAAGGACGGGGTCATCGCCGACTTCACGGTGACCGAGCAGATGCTCAAGCACTTCATCAAGAAGGTGCACAACTCGCGCTTCTTCAAGCCCTCACCGCGCATCATCATCTGCGTGCCGTGTGGCTCCACCCAGGTCGAGCGGCGCGCGATTCGCGAATCCGCGATCGGCGCTGGCGCCTCCCGAGTCTATCTCATCGAGGAGCCGATGGCCGCTGCGATCGGGGCGGATCTGCCGGTGGGCGAGGCGACCGGCTCGATGGTGGTGGACGTGGGCGGCGGCACGACCGAGGTCGGCGTGATCTCGCTCGGGGGCCTGGTCTACAAGGGCTCGGTGCGCGTGGGCGGGGACAAGTTCGACGAGGCGATCATCAACTATATCCGCCGCAACTACGGCATGCTGATCGGCGAGACCACCGCCGAGCAGATCAAGAAGGAGATCGGCTCGGCTTTCCCCGGCTCGGAAGTGCGCGAGAAGGAGGTGAAGGGACGTAATCTCGCCGAGGGCATCCCGAGGAGCTTCACCATCTCCTCCAACGAGATTCTGGAGGCGCTCACCGAGCCGCTCAACCAGATCGTCTCCGCGGTGAAATCCGCGCTCGAACAGACCCCGCCCGAGCTCGCGGCCGACATCGCCGAGAAGGGCATGGTGCTCACCGGGGGCGGGGCGCTGCTGCGCGACATCGACCGGCTGCTGATGGAGGAGACGGGGCTGCCGGTGATCATCGCCGAGGACCCGCTTACCTGCGTGGTGCGCGGCTCGGGCAAGGCGCTCGAGAAGATAGACCGGTTGGGCAGCATCTTCACCAACGACTGACGGTGCGGTCACGAGTCTCGAGTCCCGCCGTGTCATACGACTCCACGGGCGCGCCGACTTCGACCCGTGACCCGTGACCCGCGATTCGGGACTCGGGACTGAATGGAACATTCGCCGCCGCCGTTCTTCAAGACCGGTCCCTCCCCGCTCGCCCGCCTGTTGATGTTCTCTTCGCTGTCGGTTGCGGTTCTCGTCGCCGACGCCCGCTTCAACGCCCTCGCTCCGCTGCGCCAGGCGGCGGCCGCCGTCCTCTATCCCCTGCAGCGCATCGCCCTCGCTCCCGCTGCAATCGCCCGGCGCGCAGCCGATTTCTTCGTCACGCACAGCTCGCTGCGCGAGGAGAACGCGCGGCTGCTCCAGGAGAAGCTCGCGAGCGCTCCGGCACTGCAGCGGCTGCAGGCATTGGAGGCCGAGAACCGCCAGCTGCGGGAACTGCTCGCGCTGCGCGAGCGCCTCGGCACCGCAGCGACGGCGGCCGAGGTGCTCTATGCTGCGCGCGATCCCTTCTCGCGCAAGGTGGTGATCGACAAGGGAGCCCAGGACGGCATCCAGGCCGGCCAGGTGGTGGCGGACGGGCTCGGAGTCGTCGGCCAGGTGACGCGGGTCTACCCGTGGGTCTCGGAAGTGACGCTGATCACCGACAAGGGGCAGGCGGTGCCGGTGCAAAACCTGAGAAGCGGCCTGCGCGGCGTCGTGTTCGGCACCGGGCGCGAGGGCGAGCTCGAGTTGCGGTACATGCCGGTCAGTGCCGACGTGCAGAACGGCGACCGGCTGGTGACTTCGGGCATTGACGGCACTTATCCTCCCGGGCTGCCGGTCGCGGAGGTGTCGAGCGTGCAGCGCGATGCCGCGATGGTGTTCGCGCGCATCGGCGCGCGCCCGCTCGCCGGCGTCTCCAGCCATCTCCACGTCCTGGTGCTGTCGTGGAGCCGCGATGCCCCCCCGCGCCCGCCCGAGCCCGCTGAGCAACCCCGCCCGCGCAGGGGCAAGAAGAGCTGAACGATGGCGCTGCGTGCCGCCCGTCCCCACGAAATCCTGCTGCCGGTGAAGCCCGCATTCATCGCCTTCACCCTCGGCGCGGCGCTCGTCGCGAACCTGCTGCCCTGGGCGGGGCTATGGTCTTTGGTGCGCCCCGACTTCCTCGCGCTGACGCTGCTCTACTGGTGCATCCACCAGCCGCACCGGGTCGGCTTCGCGCCGGCGTGGCTGCTCGGGCTCGCCATGGACGTGGGCGATGCGAGCCTGCTCGGCCAGCACGCGCTCGCCTATACGCTGCTCGCGTACTCCGGCATCACGCTCTCCCGGCGGGTGCAGATGTTCGACCTGAAGCAGCAGATCCTGCACATCGCGCCGCTGCTGCTGCTCACCCAGGTGGTGACGCTCGCCGTGCGCTTGGCGGCGGGGGCCGATTTCCCCGGACTCGCCTACTTCGCGGCGAGCCTGACCGGCGCGGCGCTGTGGCCGGCCGCCGTGATCCTGTTCGAGCTGCCGCGGCGCCCGCGGCTCGATCCCGAGCATCCCGCGCTCTGATGCACGCTGTCGTCGAACTGAGAAACCTGCAGCTCGAGCTCCACCGCTTTCACGTGCGGCTCGCGGTGGCCGCGGGCGCGATGTTTCTGCTGTTCGCGATTCTGGGCGCGCGTTTTTTCTATCTCCAGGTGGTGAGATACGAGCACTACCACACGCTGGCGGAAGCGAACCGCATCTCGATCGTGCCGGTGGTGCCGAACCGCGGCATCATCTCCGACCGCAACGGCGTCGTGCTCGCGCACAATTTCTCCGCCTACACGCTCGAAGTCACCCCGTCCAAGGCGGGCGACCTCGAGGCGCTGATCAACGCGCTCTCGGAAATCGTGGAGATCACACCGCGCGACCGGCGGCGCTTCAGGAAGCTGCTCGAGGAGAGCCGCAATTTCGAGAGCGTGCCGATCCGCACCCGGCTCTCGGAGGAGGAGATCGCGCGCTTCGCCGCCAACCGCTACCGCTTCCCGGGCGTTGAAATCAACGCGCGGCTGTTTCGCCAGTATCCGCACGGGGAGCTGTTCTCGCACGTCGTCGGCTACATCGGCCGCATCAACCAGCGCGACCTCGAGCGGCTCGAGGAGTCGGGGCAGGCGGCGAACTACCGCGGTACCGACCACATCGGCAAGGTCGGCGTCGAGCAGAGCTACGAGCGCGAGCTGCACGGAGTGACCGGCGTGGAGCAGGTGGAGACCGACGCCGGCGGGCGCGCGGTGCGCTCGCTCTCGCGCACGCCGCCCGTCTCGGGCAACAATCTGGTGCTCACCCTCGACGCCAAGTTGCAGCAGGTCGCCTACACGGCCTTCGGCGACTACCGCGGGGCGCTGGTGGCGATCGACCCGCGCTCGGGCGCAGTGCTCGCGTTCGTGTCCAAGCCCGGTTTCGACCCCAACCTGTTCGTGGACGGGATCGATGTCCAGACCTGGAACGAGCTCGTCGGCTCGCCCGACAAGCCGATGACCAACCGCGCGCTGCACGGCCAGTACCCCCCGGGCTCGACCATCAAGCCGTTCATGGCGCTCGCCGGCCTCGAGCTCGGCAAGCGCACGCCGCACTACGCGATCAGCGACCCGGGCTACTTCACGCTCGCGGGCGGCGCCCACCAGTGGCGCGACTGGAAGAAAGGGGGCCACGGCATCGTGGACCTGCACCGCTCGCTGGTCGTCTCGTGCGATACCTACTACTACGGGCTCGCGAACGATCTGGGCATCGACGCGATCCACGGTTTTCTCGGCCGTTTCGGCTTCGGCAATCGCACCGGCCTCGACATCGAGGGCGAAGCGGGCGGCATCCTGCCCTCCCCGCAGTGGAAGATGAGCCGCTTCCGGCAGAAGTGGTTCGCCGGGGACACCATCTCGGTGGGCATCGGCCAGGGCTACATCGTCGCAACGCCGCTGCAGCTCGCCTACGCCACGGCGATCCTCGCCGCCAACGGCACGGCGTTCCGCCCGCATCTGGTGCAGCATATCCAGGACTCCCGTACCTATCAGCTGAAGGCGCTGCCGCCGCAGCCCGCCGGTGCCGTGCCGCTCAAGCCCGAGAACCTGCAGCGCGTGAAAAACGCCCTGGTGGACGTCACGCGCCCCGGCGGCACCGCGGCGCGCGCCGGTGCGGGCGCGCCCTACGCGTTCGCCGGCAAGACCGGTACCGCGCAGGTGATCGCCATGAAGCCGGGCGAGCGCTACGACGAGAAGCGCGTGAGCGAGCGCCTGCGCGATCACGCGCTGTTCATCGCCTACGCGCCGGCGGACAATCCGGTGATCGCGCTCGCGGTGCTGGTGGAAAACGGCGGCTCGGGCAGCGGCACCGCCGCACCGATCGCGCGTCAGGTGCTCGACTACTACCTGCTCGGGCGCGAGCCGCAACCGCTCGCGCGCGGAAAGGACGACGAGCATGAGCCCCGCGATTAGGAACCTCGGCGAGCGCCTGACGCGCCACCTGGACGGCACGCTCTGCGGCCTGGTGCTCGCGTTGATGGCGCTGGGCCTGTTCGTGCTGTTCAGCGCCTCGAACGCGAGCTTCGCGCGGGTCTCGGCCCAGCTCGTCAACATGCTGGTCGCCCTGGCGCTGATGTGGGCCTTCGCCAACATCCCGCCGCACTACCTCTCGCGGCTCGCGCTGCCGCTGTTCCTGCTCGGCGTGGGGCTGCTGGTCGCGGTTGCGGCCTTCGGCGAGGTCGTGAACGGCGCGCGGCGCTGGCTCGACTTGGGAGTGGTGCGCATCCAGCCCTCGGAGCTCATGAAAATCGCGGTGCCGCTCGCGCTCGCCTGGTACTTCGACCGCTACGAGGCAAACCTGCGGCTCGGCAACTACCTGGTGGCGGCCGTCATGCTGGCCGTCCCGGTCGCGTTGATCGTGCGCCAGCCCGACCTCGGCACCGCGCTGCTGATCGCGGCCTCCGGCTTCTTCGTGCTCTACCTGGCGGGGCTCTCCTGGCAGCTCATCGCCGGGCTCGCGATCGCGGGCCTCGCGAGCCTGCCGCTCGCCTGGTCGGCGCTGCACGAGTACCAGCGCCAGCGCATCCTGACGCTCATCGACCCGATGCAGGACCCGCTCGGGGCCGGCTACCACACGCTGCAGTCCACCATCGCGGTGGGCTCGGGAGGGCTCACCGGCAAGGGGTGGCTGAACGGCACGCAGTCCCACCTCGACTTCATCCCCGAGCGCACCACCGACTTCATCTTCGCGGTCTACTCCGAGGAATTCGGGTTCCTCGGCAATCTGATCCTGCTCGCCCTCTTCCTGCTCGTGGTCGCGCGCGCAATGATGATCACCGCCCGTGCTCCGACGCTGTTCACGCGGCTGCTCGCGGGCGCGCTCACGCTGATCTTCTTCGCCTACGCCTTCGTCAATATGGGCATGGTCGCCGGCCTGCTGCCGGTGGTGGGCGTGCCGCTGCCGCTCATCTCCTACGGCGGCACGGCGATGGTCTCGATCTGCATCGGCTTCGGCATCCTGATGAGCATCGCCACGCACAAGAAACTCGTCCAGACATGAAAGGTGAAACGTGAGACGCCGAGCGCTCCAGCCCGCGGCCCGCGGGCGCATTGCCCCATTTCACGTTTCACGCTTCACGCTTCGCTGCCTCGCCGCGGCGATCACGGCGATGGCGCTCTCCGCCTGCGGCACGGTAGCCAAGCGCGAGAGCGTATCGAAAACGCCCGCGACACCGGCGCGCCCCGGCGGCTATTACCTCGACGACGGCCCGGGCGGCGCGCCGCCGGTGGATCCCGACAGCGTCCCGGAGCCGGTGCCGCGGCTCGAGCCCTTGCACCGCGGCGCGAGCCGCCCCTACGTGGTGATGGGCAGGCAGTACACGCCGATGACCCAGCTCGCGCCCTACAAGGCGCGCGGCATCGCGACCTGGTATGGGCGCCGCTATCACGGCCGCCAGACCTCCTCGGGCGAGATCTACGACATGTACGCGCTCACCGCAGCGCATCCGACGCTGCCCATTCCGAGCTACGCGCGCGTGACGAATCTGCAGAACGGGAAATCGGTGGTGGTGCGCGTCAACGACCGCGGGCCGTTCCTCGAGGGGCGGCTGATCGACCTCT
>DATLZE010000122.1:0-26653 GCA_035574195.1 Burkholderiales bacterium
GTGCTGAGTTTCAGCGCATCGCTCGCGGATGGCTCGGCCCTGCCCGCCTGGCTTGGCTTCGAGCCTCTTTCCCGCGCCTTCCGCGGCACCCCGAGCGAGCTCGATGTCGGCGCCTGGGACATCCGCCTCACCGCCACCGACGGCGCGGGGGCCAGCGCCTCGGACTTCTTCACCCTGTCCATCTCGGACGCCTCCCTTCTGAACGAGACGCATCCGGGCACCCGCCATGACGATGTGATCGTCACCGGCTTTGCCAACGACTTCATTGACGCCGGCCAGGGGGACGACCTCGTGCGCGCAGGCGCGGGGCGCGACACCGTTTCAGGAGGCGCGGGCCATGACCAACTCCTGGGCGAGGCCGGCAACGACGTGCTCGACGGGGGCGTGGGCCACGATCGGCTCCTGGGCGGCCTGGGCGAGGACCGGCTCGCGGGGGGCGAGGGTCACGACCGGCTCGAAGGCGGGGCAGGCAACGATACCTACGTTCACGGGCGGCACGGCGGCCACGATGTGATCGAGGAGACGGGCGGGGCCGACACCCTGCTCCTTGCCGCGGGGATCACCCCCGGCGAGGTGCGGCTCGAGCGCGAGCGCGACGATCTCGTGGTGGAGTTGAAGGGCCGGGACGGCAGCGTGACCGTCAAGGGCTGGTTCGCCTCCGAGGCGGCCAGGGTCGAGCGCATCGAGTTCGCCGAGGGCACGAGCTGGGGCGTGGAGGAGATCCGCAACCGGGTGGAGCGCAAGAGGCCGAAGAAGGGCCAAGATGAGGATTCCGATCAGGGCCCTCCCTCCGACCGGGACGCCCCCCACGGCCAGCCGGAGGGCCGCGGCCGCGATGACCGGGACGGCGATCATCCCAAGCGCAAGCCCGACCGCCTCGGCGAGCTGCTGAAGGCGTATCTCGCGCAGGAGCCCCGCTACGACTTCGAGCGGCTCGGCGCAGAGCTGGAGCGCTCGGGCCGGCGCGGCACTGTGTCGAACGCGCAGCAGATCGCGCGCCGTTGGGCGGCGGTGGACCGCTATCTGGAGGCGCTCGGCCAGAGGCCCGAAGAGGCGGAGCTGCGACTGGCCGCGGGGCCGCCCGGGTGGCTCGGGGCGGCGCTCTTCGGCGCAGGCAGCCCCGGCGACTGGAGCGGGCTCGGCGCCTTCGGCGCAAGCGGCGCCCTCCCCGGCGCGCCCAACCTCAAAACCCTCCAGGGACTCGAGGAAGGACTGCGGCGGCTGGCGGCGTGATCGCCGGCTCGAGGGGGAAAGGCATGGAATACACCCGGGCGCGGCGATGGTGGTTGCGGATCGGCGAGGTGGAGTCCTCGGACTTCGCTCCCAGGATCGTCGCGGCGCAAAATCGGCCGCCTTCGCCGCTCGCGCGGCTCGTGCTGCATCTGCTGCTCGGGTTGTTCGGTGTGGCGCTGTTGTGGGCGGGGTTCGGGCGGCTCGACATCGTCGCCGTCGCGCAGGGCAAGCTCGTGCCGCAGAGCTTTCTCAAAATCGTGCAGCCGGCCGAGCCGGGGATCGTGCGCGAGATCCTGGTGAAGGAGGGCGAAGCGGTGAGCGAGGGGCAGGTGCTGATCCGGATGGACACGCGCCTGTCGGAGGCTGACGCCCGCGCGCTCAAGGCCGAGCTCGACCGCCGGCGGCTGCAACTGCGGCGCATCGAGGCAGAGCTCGCGGGCCGCTCTCTGGAGCGCGCGCCAGAAGATCCCCCCGCGCTTTATGCGCAGACCGAGGCGCTGCTCGAGGCGCGGCGGCGGGCCTATCTCGATGCGCTCGGCGCCGAGCAGGCGACGCTCGCCCGGGCACGGCACGATCTCGAAAGCGCGCTCGAAGTCGAAGACAAGTTGAAGAAGACGCTGCCGATCTATAAAGACCAGGCCGATTCCTGGGACAGGCTCGCGCGGGAAGGCTTCGCGGGCCGGCTGCTCGCGCTCGAGCGCCGGCGCGCCTTCCTCGAGGCCGAGCAGGACCTGCGCGCACATGCGAAAGTCGTGGCGGGCCTGAAGGCGCTGATCGCGCAGTCGGAGAGGCGCATCGCGCAGATCGCGTCCAACTATCGGCGCGAGCTTGCCAGCGAGCGCGCGGAAGCGGAAGCGGCGCACCACAAGCTCGCGCAGGACTGGGACAAGCTACAGCACCGCCGCGAGCTGCTGGAACTGAGAGCCCCGCAGGCGGGCGTCGTCAAGGATCTCGCCACCCACACGCCGGGCACGGTGGTGGCGGCCGGGACGATTCTCCTCACGCTGGTGCCGCATGAGGGGCCGCTCGTCGCCGAAGTGTGGGTGAGCAACGCGGATGCGGGGTTCGTGCAGGAAAATCAGAAGGCGCGCGTGAAGCTCGCCGCCTATCCGTTCCAGAAATACGGCGTGCTCGAAGGCGTGGTGCGGCAGATCGGCGCAGACGCACAGGAGAAGCAGGACGCATCGCCCGGCGCCGGGGGAGAGCCCAAGCAATCGGCGTACCGCGCGCTGGTCGTGCTCGAGCGCGACCACCTTCAGAGCGCGGGCCGGCGCCTGCCGCTGCGCCCGGGCATGCAGGTCTCGGCCGAGATCCATCTCGGCACGCGCACCGTGCTCGAATACCTGGTTTCTCCGGTGCGGAAGATCGTGCATGAAGCGGGGCGGGAGCGGTAGCGCGAAGCTGGCGGCACCCGAGGCGAAATCGCAAGAGCCGAGGGATCGCCCTGGCGCGGCGAGCGAGGTGCGCTCCACCTTCGCGCGGCCGAGAACAGGCTGCCGCAAGCGTTCGCGCCGCCCGAGCCGCCTTCCCCGGCCCTATCGCGGGGGCACGATCCAGAGATAGACCGGACGGTCGCGGCCGTCCGCCCTGGCGTGTGCGGTGAGCTCCGGCTTCCACTCGCCCATGTCGTGCCAGTGCGACACTACGCGCGTGCCCGGTTTCAATTCGCGCAGCAGCCGTGCGCGCAACTTGAGGTTGAGCCAGGGCGAAAGAAAAAGGGTGACCACGGTCGCCTCGCCTATTTCCGCCGCGAACAGATCCTCGTTCACGAATCGGATGCGGTCGGAAACACTGGCCCGGCGCGCGTTCTCACGGCTCTCGGCGATGCGCTCGGGGTCTATGTCCACGCATACGCCCCGCGCGCCGAAGCGCCGCGCCGCCGCGATGACGATTCGCCCGTCGCCGCAGCCCAGATCGTAGACCACGTCGCCCGAATTCGTGTCGGCGAGCCAGAGCATCAACTGCACGACGTTCATCGGCGTGGGCTCGTAGCGCACGTCCGGCGCCCGTGGCTCCACGCCGGCACCGGTGAGAGCGGAGCCGGCCGCGAGGAAGGCGGCGAGGACCGAACGGATCAGGAAAGAGCGCAAGTTCGGCGGCCGCCGGGGAACGCCAGGATCGGCGAATCGCGAATCGTGAAGCGGTGAACCCCGCCGCATCGCAAGTGCCCGCCTACTTCACCAGCCCGAGCTCGGAGAGAATCCCGCGCAGTGTCTCGAATTGCGTGTCGAGAAATTTGCGCGTGCTGGCGCTGTCGAGGAAGCCGCTGCCCCAGGCGTGCTTCACCTCGACTTTTTTCCATTCCTCGTGCTGAACGACGCGGGCGAAGGCCTGATCCCAGAACGCGCGTTGCGCCGCAGACAGGCCGCCCGGGCCGACGAAACCGCGGAAGGCGTAATAGACGGCTTCGATCCCCTGCTCACGGAAGGTGGGCAGGCCCGCGGCTGGTCCAGGCTGGCGCTCGGCCGCGCTCACACCGAGCACGCGGATCGCGCCGCTTTGCGCGTGGGGGAGCGCGCCTCCGAGCGTGCCGGCCCATACGTCCACATGGCCGCCGAGCGCCGCGGTCGTGCCCTGGCCGCCGGAGGAATAGACCACGATCCGGAGAGCCTTCTGGTCCACGCCCGCTGCCTTTGCGAGCATGCCGAGCACGATGTGATTCTGGTTGCCGAGCGCGGGCGAGAGCCCGAAGCTCACCGATTGCGGGTTCTGCTTCAGGCGCGCGAGCAGATCCTTCGCCGAAGCGATCGGCGACTCCGTGCGCGTCCACACCGCCACGTACTCGCGCATCAGGATCGCGAGCGGCGTGAGGTCGCGGTAGCTCAGCCGGGAAGCGCCCAGAATCTCGTTGGTGAGGAGCGCTACGTTGAGCGTGGAGAGCACGTGCGCGTCGCCGGGTTTCTGGGAGACGAAAGTCCAGGCGACGGTGCCGCCGCCGCCCTGCCGGTTCGAGACCACGACAGGCGGCATGCCGGGCAGTTCCTGGAGGAACTTCTGCACCGTGCGCGCTTCCCGATCGGCGGCGCCTCCCGGCCCCGAGGAGACGACGATGTCGATGTTGCGCGAGGGCTTCCACTCCTGGGCCGAGGCGGGATGGATCCCGAGGCAGAGGGCGGAAGGCAGAAGACAGAACGACAGGATCGAGCGCGACTTCATCATTTCTCCCCGACGAGAAAACGGTGGAGCGGATCGCCGACCATCGCCACCTCACATCAATCGCCGTCGAGGCTTTCCATCGCGCCGGTCGGCGACGAGGTCCACTGCGCGTGCGAGATGGTCGCGCTGGCAGCGCCGCGCTCCGCCTCCCTCCGCAGTGAAGGCGCAGAAAGCCTTGCCCCTGGAGCCGATCGCGGCGAGCAGCTTCTGCGCCGCCGGCCATCGAGGCCTGTGCGCCGCCCGCACCGTGCAGCAGCAGGAACGGGCAGGTCGCATTCCTGCGCGACGCCGTCGGACGGAAGCCTTCGGGCTTGTTCAATGCCTCGTCCCAGGTCCTGATGCCGCACACCCGCAGCAGGTGACCCGCCGGCGCAGGCAGCGCAGCCTGTTTCAGCCGCTCGATGCGCCGCTGCCGAGCCTCGCGGTAGTCCCGGCATCGCGCCCCACGCGGCGCACGCCCGGTGAGGCGGGTCCATTGCGGCGATGCGCGGCACGCAGTGGCCGCCCGGGCTCAGCGCCATGATCGCGACGCGCTCCGGCTCCCCGTCGCCGCGAGTGGCGAGATGGTCGAAGGCGGTGGCCCTGCGACCTCGAGATCGTGCCGCTGAGGCATGCCGCGGAAGCGGATCGTCTCGCCCTGCCCGAGGCCGTCCGCTACCAGGTAGCGGACGCCGCGGCGCACGAGATCAGGAGTGCCGCGCAGGGACTGCATCTTTTCGGCGTGTCGAGATCGCCGAAGCGCACGGCGCAGCAATTACGCCAGCCGCGCGCGCCGACCGCGCACACGAAATCTCGCCCCCGCCCGCGCAGTTGCGCAGCCGCCACCCGAGGCGGCTCGCCGCGGAGATGTTCGAGCCACTGTAAGGCGCGGCGCCGAGAATCGCCGGCGTTTCCGCCGACCCGCGGCAATTGCCGGGATGGTAGGCGAAGTACCGGGACCGGGCTCCGGCTGGCGCGTCCAAGAAATCCCCCTCCGGTGAGGCGGTGGAGCGTATAACGCGGCAGGCGGCCCCGTCAATCTCGACTGCAGCGGAGCAGCGGCGCGGTAACGAGCCAGCAGCGGCATGCCCGGCATCCCGTGCGGCCGATCGGAGCGGAGCACTCCGCGCGCCTGGGACGATAGTCCATCGTGGCAACCGGCCGGGCACGGATGGCACGCTCGGCGCGAGGCCCGTGGCCGAGGCCGGCCCCGGCGCTCGCGTGCGACCATCCGCCAGGCTGCACGCGGAGGCCACGCGCGTTCTCGCGATTCCCGAGACCCGCGAGAGGCCGCGCGCATTCGGCGCCGGGCCCGATCGGCCAACTCCCGAGGGGGGCGACCGGCTGATCGCCGCGCCGGTCGCCGCCATGGTGAAGCTTGCGCGGGGGCGGCCGGAATTCGGCCTTCGGTGGCGAGCCGACGGTCCTGCCGGGATCGGACGCCTACTTCGGCGGGATGATCGGCAGCAGCAGCCAGGAGGGCTTGTCTCCTCCCGAGTAAATCGTCGTTTCGGCGCCCTGGTTGTAGTCGGCGTGGAAGTGCGTGAAGTGCTGGGTGCCGACGCCGTCCGCCGGCGAGATGTCGAGCCGGATCCGGTGGCCTTTTCTGAACACCATCGAGGTCGGCCAGATTTCCACCTGGCACTCGACGATCTCTCCGGGCTTGAGCCACCAGCGCTCGTCGTGCGCGTGATACGGCCGGAAGGGGAGCGATTTCTCCGGATCGAGCTTGCGGTGCGAGGCGCGCAGCCAGCCCTTGGTCACGCAGTCGAGCCATTCGCCCGTCTGTCCCATCTCGAGCACGTCCTTGCCGTCGGGGCCGATGTTGCGGATCGTCGCGAAGATGTCGGCGTCCTCGCCCGTGCTCGACAGCCAGAGGTTGAGCACGATCGGACCGGTGACCTCGGTGTCTTCCGCGAGCGGCGGGGTCTCGAAGGAGACGCCGCGCGGCATCTTGCCGGGACGCGAGGGCGCGCTCTGCGGGTAGGTGAGCGTCGCTGTCTTCGGAAGCGGCGCGGGGACGAGCTCGCCCTCGACCGCCTGGGGATCCTCCGAGGCGAGGCGGTTCACCTTGAGATAGAACTTCGTCCACTGCGTGCGCGGGATCGGCCAGTCGTCCTCGAAGCGGAAGGGGTAGCGGACTTGGCCGCCGGTGCGGATCTCGAGCTTCACCGGAGGCTCGTCCATGATGCCGGTGTCAATACCCTTCAACCAGTAGTCGAACCAGCGCAACTGGTCCACGCGCGCTTCTTCCGCGTAAAAAGGATGGAAGTGGGTGCCGCTGTGGATCCTCAGCTTCTTGTGCTTGGAGGCGGCGCACAGCCAGGCCTCGGTGTTGCCGCGCAGGTGCATGCAGAAACCGCTCCAGTTGCCGACGCTGTAGAGCGGCACCGTGATGCGGTCCCAGCGCGCGCTGTTGAGCCTCCAGTACTCGGAGTCGAGGTCGTTGCGCATGAAATGCCACAGCATGTTGTTGTCGAACGCGTCGGGGTTGTACGAGCGCGGTTTCCCGAGCAGATGCCAGGCGGTGTTGCGGTTGTGCCAGCTCGCGATGAATCCCATCGCGAAGATGCCCCCGTGATAGGCCTGGTCGCGGTACTGGTCGGCGCGCCCCTCCCACGGCATGATCGCCTTGAGCGAGGGCGGCTGCAGGCTCGCCACCCGCCACTGGAAGGCGGCGTGGTAGGAGATGCCGAGCGTGCCGACGCGCCCGTTGCACCAAGGCCGCCTGGCCACCCACTCGATGCAATCGTAGGCGTCGAGCGCTTCCTGGTACGAGCTGGGATCGGACTTGCCCGGCGACTTGCCCGTGCCCCGGGTGTCCACGCGCAGCAAAGCGTAGCCGCGCGGGCACCACCACAGGGGATTCGCCGTCTCCCAGTTCATGTAGGGATTGGGTTTCTCCTCGAGGTCGGGCGGCGGCACCCATAGCTTGTCCTTCATGTACGGCCCGATGTTCATGATCACCGGGAAGCGCTCCTCCCCTGCGTCGGGTCGGAAGATGTCACCGTAGAGGATCGTCCCGTCACGCAGCGGGATCTTCACGTCCTTCTCGACGATGAGCCTGTAGTCCCTCGGCTGCGACATCGGCTTGGTTGCGCTCGTCACGCTTCGCTCCTTCACGGTTTGGCCACCATTCCCAGATCGGCCAGGATCCTGGCGAGCAGCGGGTACTCGGCATCGAGGTGCCGGCGCGTCTCGGCGCTCGCCTTGAAGTCCTCGGCCCAGCCGTTTTCGGCGAGATCACGCCTCCATTCCTCGGTGCGCACCGCGCGCTCGAAGGCCCGGTCCCAGAACGCGATCTGCTGCGGGCTCAGTCCGCCGGGCGCGATGAATCCGCGCCAGGCGTAGTAGCTCGCGTCAATTGCCTGCTCGCGAAAAGTGGGCACCGCGGCGAGCCTGTCCGCCTGGCGCTCCTCCGAGCTGATCCCCAGCGCGCGCGCCGCGCCGCTCTGCATGTGCTGGATCGCGCCGCCCGGAGTGCCGACCCACACGTCCACATGGCCGCCCAGCGCCGCGGTCATGCCCTGGCCGCCGGAGGAGAAGACCACCGTCTTCACTGTCTTGGGATCCAGTCCGGCCGCCCGCGCGATCATCCCGATCACGATGTGGTTCTGGTTGCCGCGGGCCGTGGCGAAGCCGAAGGTGACCGACTGCGGAGCTTTGCGGAGCTGCGCGATCACGTCGCGCATCGAGCCGAACGGCGACTCGTTCCTCACCCAGGCCACCACATACTCGCGCATGAGGATCGCGAGCGGCGTCAGATCCTGGTGGTGGAGCTTGCTCACGCCCAGGATGTGGTTGGTGAGCAGAGCGGTCGAGAGCGTCGCAATGGAATGGGCGTCGCCCCCGCGCTGCGCAAGTACGGTCCACGCGACCAGACCGCCGCCGCCCGGACGATTGGTGACGGTGATGCTGGGGAATGCGGGCACGGCCTGCAGCAGCAACCGCTGCAATTGCCGCGCCTGGCGGTCCGCCGCGCCCCCGGCGCCGGAGGCGACCAGGATGTCCACGTTGCGGGATGGCTTCCACTCCTGCGCGGCCGACGGGCTCGCGGCCGCGCAAAGGAGGAGGGCGGAAGTCGAAAGGCAAAAGCAATACCAGCTCCGGAACCTCACGATTTACCTTCCGCCCTTCTTTTCCCCTTGCTTCTCTTCTCAGGCGCCCCGGTCGTAGCCCGGAGCGACGCGCACGTCGATCACGCAGGTGCGGCCCGCCTGCGCCGCTGCGAGCCCGCGCTCGATCGCGGAGTCGAGCTCGGCCGCCTCCGCCACCGGGCCGATGCCATCCGCCCCCATCGTGCGCGCCATGCCGGCGATGTCCACGTCCGGCTCGCTGATACGCTGTCCGATCCACTTGTTCTCCTCGGGACGGCCGCGGGACCGGGCCATGCGCCCCTGGTGCCGCTCGTCGTTGTAGAAGGAGCGGTTGTTGCACACGATCATGAGGCAGGGGATCCCGTAATGGACCGCGGTCCATACCGCCGTGTTGCCCATCAGGAAGTCGCCGTCGCCCATCAGCGCGACCGCAATCCTGCCGCTGCCCTGGAGCGCGAGCGCTGCACCCACCGTCATGCCGGGCCCGGAGCCAACGCCCGCGCCGCCGTCGTGCCCGATGTAGTCGAGCGGGTGGCGGAAGTGAGTGTAGGCGCCGCTCCAGCCGAGGGGCAGCCGCGTGTAGCAGACCTCCAGTCCCCGCGTCGCGCTCTCGAGCGCGGCGCCCACACCGCGCAGCGAGGCTTGCTCCGGGATCGGCGGCAACGGCACCCGCGCGGGCAGCTCCGCGGCCGCCATGCGCGGCTTCACGGCCTCGAGCAGCAGCGGCACCGCGGCGTCGGTCTCGCACATCATGTAGAGGTCCACCGGCGGCAGCCCCTGATGATCCATGCTCCAGCCGCGGTGGCTGTAGGCGTCGCACGAGACCTGGATGATCTTGGCGGGAACGGTGTCGCGCACGCCGTAGGCCTGTTGGAGGGTGCCGGCGAGGTCGAGCCAGTCGAGAGAAAGGATGACGTCGGCCGCTCGGATGAGCTCCGCGGCCTCCGGCAGCAAGGACTGGAAGGGCGGCACCGGATGCAGGCGGTGGTCGGTCGGAAACGCCGCGGCGAGCTTGATGCTGGTGAGCACCGGCGCGTTGAGCTTCTCGGCGAGCGCCACGCGCCAGCGCCAGCCCTCCAGGCTGCGCGTGCAGCGCCCGGCGAGGATCAGGGGGCGCTTCGCCTCGGAGAGGAGCTTCGCAGCGGCGGCGACGAGCTCCGGCGCCGGCAGCGCCGATTTGGGCGCCGCGTAGCGCGCCACCTGCGGCAGCTGCGGCATCGTCCCGATTTTCCTTTCCTGCAGCTCGACCTCGAGGTTCACGTAGACGGGGCCCTTCGGCGCGGTCTGCGCGATTTGCGCGGCGCGCAGCAGCGCCTCCGCCGCCGCCTCTGGAGATCCGGGCTGGTTGTCCCACTTGGTGAAGTTGCGGACGAGCCCGCCCTGGTCGGCGCTGGTGTGGATCCAGTCTATCCAGGGACGCCGCTTCGCCGCGTCCCACGGCCCGGTCGCGCCGAGGACGAGCACCGGCGCGCGGTCGCACCACGCGTTGTAGATCGCCATCGGCGCGCGCAGGAGCCCCACATTGGCGTGCACCGCCGCAGCCATCGTGCGGTCGGTCACCTTGGCGTAGCCGTGCGCCACCGCGATCGCGTTTTCCTCGTGGATGCAGAGCACGATCTGCGGCATCCGGTTGCCGAGATAGTTGACGATGCTGTCGTGGAGGCCGCGGTAGCTCGAGCCCGGCACGAGCGAGACGTAGGGGATCGCGAGCTCGCGCAGCACCGCGGCGACGAGATCGCTGCCCCAGAATTCCTCGCTCTCGCGCGCGGGAACGGGCGTCTCGTGGACGATGGCGGGCGGGGCGCGCCTAGGCATGCAAGGAACTTTCTCGGATCGTGCCGCGTGAGCAGCGGCACGATACCATCGGCCAGGCTTGCGGTAAATGCGCTGCGCGATCCCTGCGCGGGGAGCGTTCGATAGACCTCGGCGCCGGCCGGGAGTAACCTTCGCGGCAAAACGAACAAGAAGGGAGGGGGCCACCCATGCTGATGCAGCGCACCCCGGTGCGTCCTTCAGTACGGCTCGCGCTACTGCTGTGCCTCGTGCACGCGGCGGCGGCGGGCGCGCTCTGGCTGACGCCGCTGCCCGTGACGGGCAAGGCGGTGGCGACGCTGGCGATCGCCGCGAGCCTGGTGTACTACATCGCGCGGGATGCTGCACTGCACGCGGCCAGCGCCATCGTCGAGCTCGAGATCAAGGAGGACGGCGGCATCTCGTTCCAGACCCGGAGCGGGGAGTGGATCGAGGCCGAGCTGCTCGGCTCGAGTTACGTTTCCCCGCGCTTGACGCTCGTCAATCTGCGGCCGCGGGGGCGCCGGCGCGTGCGCCATCTGATCCTGCTCCCGGACAGCCTGGATCCGCGCGACTTCCGCAGGCTGCGCGTCTGGCTGCGCTGGGCGGCGCGCAGCGATCCAGGCGGCGATGCGCGCGCCTGATACGGGAGCGGCCGCGTTCTTTTTCCATGATGTGGAATTGCGGCGCTGCATCAGGCACGCGCGACCCAAAATCTATCAAATTGTCAGATTTGTCAGGCATCGCGAGAGATGGTTAGGCTTGGCCGCCAGACTACGGCCGATGCGCACGATGCCTGCCCGAGGAAAAGAAATCGAGGCGCTCAAGGAAGGGAGAAAGCTGCCCTCGCACCGCATCATCCAACTGCGCTCGGCGGGCATGCACGAGATCCGCTTCGAGTTCGTGGTGCGGCTGCTGCGCGCGGGTCTCAGGGTGGACACGCTCTCGATCTACTGGGAGCGCGGCCACGAGTTCATGCTCAGGCACGAGGTGGAGGAGGTGAAGCGCAGGCTCGTGCTCGGACGCCGCAACCGCGTCGTGGGCGAATTCCCCGACCTCTGGCTCGTGTGCTACCCGGCCGACCCCGAGATCAAGGAAGCTGTCGAGCAGGAAATCAACCGCATGATCGAGCAGGCGCGCACGCTCGGCACCCAGTAGCTCACTGGGCCTTGAT
Source organism: Burkholderiales bacterium (assembly GCA_035574195.1). Taxonomy (GTDB): domain Bacteria; phylum Pseudomonadota; class Gammaproteobacteria; order Burkholderiales; family SG8-41; genus SG8-41. The sequence goes on from DATLZE010000122.1 coordinate 11,431, forward strand.
ACCGGCGGCGCGGGCGAGCTTGGCGAGCGTCGCGACATCCTGCGCGATGAAGCGCTCGAACTGCTCGGGCGTGGTCGGGGCGGGCTCCGCTCCCATGGCCACCAGGCGGCCGCGCACTTCGGGATCGTTCAGGATGCGGCCAACCTCGCGGTTGAGCTTCAGCACGATCGGCCGCGGGGTCCTGGCCGGGGCGAGCAGCCCGTACCAGAACTCAAAGTAATAGCCGGGCAGGCCCGACTCGGCGACGGTCGGCAGATCCGGGAACTGGGGAACTCGCTGGCGGCTAGTGACGCCGACGGCAGGCACTTTCCCTTCCTTCACCAAGCCGATCGCGCTCGCGAGGGGCGAGAGGAAGAACTGCACGCGCCCGGTCATGGTCTCGGTGATCGCCTCCGGGATGCCCTTGAAAGGCACGTGCACGACGTCAATCCCCGCCATGCTCTTGAACAGCTCTCCGGCGAAATGCGTCCCACTGCCGATGCCGGCGGAGGAGAAATTGAACTGGCCGGGCTTCGCGCGGGCCGCCGCGATCAGCTCCTTGGCGGACTTCACGCCGAGCGCAGGGGAGACGAGGAGCAGGGCCGGCCCGCTCGCGGTCATGGTGATGCCGGCGAAATCCTTGAGCGTGTCGTAGGGCAGCTTCTCGTAGATCGCCGCGGCGACCGCGTGGGCGTTCGACACCGAGAGCAGGGTGTAGCCGTCGGGATTGGCGCCCGCCACGGTCCGCGCCGCGAGAGTGCCGCCCGCCCCGGGGCGGTTGTCCACGATGACCTGTTGCTTCCAGTTTTCCGTGAGCTTTGCCGCGATGAGGCGCGCGGTGATGTCCGGGACCCCTCCCGGCGTAAAACCGATCACCAAGCGGATCGGCTTGGTCGGATAGCCGCCGGTCTCCGCACCGGCGGCCGGGGCCGCGCACGACACAGCGGCGGCGAGCAGCAAGCAGCGCGCCAGGACGCGGACGCCCTTCGGTGGAATTTTCCCTGCCATGTGGACCTCCATCGGGCGAAGTCTGAGGGAAGGGCGCCGCAAAGGCAACATGGTCGAGGGTGAGGTGCGGGTTTGACCCTGGCGCCCGGCCATCGCTAGAATCAGCCGGACTCTCCTCGCATGAGAAATTACCACGATCTCGGCGGCCTGCCCGCCGGCCCGGTGGATCGCACGGAGAAGGACTTCGCGCTGTGGGAGAAGCGCGTCGAGGCGATGCTCGCGATCCTCACCCGCAAGGGCATCCTCACCACCGACGAGAGCCGGCGCGCGCTGGAATCGCTCGGCGCCGACATCTATCTCAATTCGAGCTATGGCGAGCGCCGCGTGCTGGCGTTCGCGAACAACATGATCCACAAGGGGATCGTCACGGTGGACGAGCTCGCGCGCAAGCTCGCCGAGATCGAGGCCCGCAAGGATCCGCTTCCATGAAGCCCGCTTTCTCGCCCGGGGACCGCGTGCGGGTGCGCAGGGTGGACGCCCCCGGCCACATCCGCACGCCCTATTACGCGCGCGGCAAAGTGGGCGAGGTCGAGCGCTTTTGCGGCTTCTTCAGAAATCCCGAGGAGCTCGCCTACGGGCGCTACCAGTGCGAATCGCGCGCGCTCTACCGCGTGCGCTTCCGCCAGGACGAGATGTGGCCGGATTACCGCGGGCCGGCGCACGACACGGTGGACCTCGATCTCTACGAGCACTGGCTCGAGCCGGTCGCGGGTCGTGAGTCGGAATAGCCGAGCGGCCATGAGCAGCGCGCACGAGCACGGACATCCGCACCCGCACCGGCATCCGCCGCAGCCAGACGCGGACGACACGCTGACCTATCACCGCAAGCTCGAGATCGCGCTGCGCGAGCTGCTGATCGAGAAGGGGCTGTTCACTGCGGACGAGGTGCGCGCCGCAGTCGAGGACATGGACGGGCGCACGCCCGAGCGTGGGGCCAGGGTGGTCGCGCGCGCGTGGGTGGACCCGCGGTTCAGAGAACGGCTGCTCGAGGACGCCGGGGCGGCGTGCGAAAGCCTGGGCTTCGAGTGGGACACGCGCCACGTGAAGCTCGTCGCCGTCGAGAACACGCCCCAGGTGCACAACGTGATCGTGTGCACGCTGTGCTCGTGCTACCCGCGGGCGCTGATCGGTCTGCCGCCGTCGTGGTACAAGAGCCTCGCCTACCGCTCGCGCATGGTGCGCGAGCCGCGCGCGGTGCTGAGGGAGTTCGGGCTCGAGTTGCCCGAGCACGTCGCAGTCAGGGTGCACGATTCGACCGCCGACCTGCGCTACATCGTCGTGCCGATGCGGCCCCAGGGCACCGAGGGCATGAGCGAGGAGGAGCTCGCGCAGCTCGTCACGCGCGATTGCCTGATCGGTGTCGCCGTGCCCCGGTCACCGGCATGAATCCCCCCGAGGCCACGGAAGTTGTGGAGAAACAAAAAACGACGATCCGGTATGCGGGATCCTGGAAAGCCCTCGTTCGGTATCGCACATCCCGTGTATCGGATCTCGTATCGGCTCGATATGGGCATCCCGTCTTCATCTCCCCGTGTTCTCCAGCGCAGTCCGTAGCTGAATTTTCTTGAAAGAGTATCGCGAACACTATATCGGCGGCCGGTGGGTGCCGTCTGCTTCCAGCGACTGCATCGAGGTCGTCAACGCTGCCACCGAGCAACCGATCGCGCGAGTGCCGGCAGGCACGGCCGAGGATGTGGGCCGGGCGGCGGAAGCCGCGCAGGCCGCGCTCGAAGGCTGGTCGGCTACGCCGCCCGCGGCGCGCGCGGACTTTCTATCGAGAATCGCCGACAAACTCGCCGCGCGCGAGGAGGAAATCGCGCGCGCCATCACCATGGAAGTCGGAATGCCGATCAAGCTCTCGCGCCGCGTGCAGGCAGCATTGCCGGTGCGGGTGATGGCGAGCACCGCGCAGCTCGCGCGCGAACACCGCTTCGAGGAGCGGATCGGCAACTCGCTCGTGGTGCAGGAGCCGGTCGGGGTGGTAGGTGCGATCACACCGTGGAACTACCCCCTGCACCAGGCGGTGGCCAAGATCGCGCCGGCGCTCGCCGCAGGTTGCACCGTAGTGCTCAAGCCGAGCGAGCTCGCGCCGCTCTCCGCCTTCATCCTGGCCGAGGCGGCGCACGCGGCGGGACTGCCGCGCGGGGTGTTCAACTTGGTGTGCGGAACCGGCCCCGTGGCGGGCGAGGCGCTCGTGACTCACCCGGGCGTGGACATGATCTCGTTCACCGGTTCCACGCGCGCGGGACGGCGCGTCTCGGAGCTCGCCGCCTCCGCGATCAAGCGCGTGGCGCTAGAGCTTGGCGGAAAATCGCCCTCTGTCGTGCTCGAGGATGCCGATCTCGCGCGCGCGGTGAAGGGCACGCTCAACTCTTGCTTTCTCAACTCGGGCCAGACCTGCACCGCGCTCACCCGCCTGCTGGTACCCGAGTCGCGCTATCCCGAGGCCGCGCGGCTCGCGGCGGAGATCGCCGCGACGTTCGTCCCGGGCGACCCGATGAAGGAAGACACGCGGCTCGGCCCCCTCGTCTCGAGCGCGCAGCGCGATCGGGTGCGCGCCTACATCCGGCAAGGCGTGGCGGAGGGCGCCGAGCTGCTCACGGGGGGCACGGAGCCGCCGCCCGGGCTCGACCGCGGCTATTTCGTGCAGCCCACCGTGTTCGGGCGCGTCGAGCCCCACATGACGATCGCGCAGGAGGAAATCTTCGGGCCGGTGCTCTCGATCATCGCCTACCGGGACGAGGAGGATGCGGTGCGCATCGCCAACGGCACGATCTACGGGCTCGCAGGCGCGGTCTGGTCTGCGGACGAGGCGCGCGCGCGCAGCATCGCGCGCCGAATCCGCGCCGGGGTGGTGGACGTGAACGGCGGGGCTTTCAATCCGCTCGCCCCGTTCGGCGGTTTCAAGCAGTCTGGCCACGGCCGCGAGCTGGGGCGCTACGGGCTGGAGGAGTTCTTGGAGGCGAAATCCCTGCAGCTCCCCGAAGAAAGGCCCTAGCCACAGAGAACGCAGAGAGGTGGAAGGTGGGGGCGTGAATCGCTCCGATGCGGGATCCGAGATACGGGATGAAGGCTGTTTTTCGTGCTCCGGATCGTCGTTTCGTATCCGGGCAGTCTCTATGAACCCTGCGCTCTCCGTGGCTGCATTCCTGTTCACGATCGTCCTGGTTGCCGCGCTGGCGGCCCGCCCGGGCGCGGCGGCGGATGCGTTTCCGTCGCGTCCGGTCAGGATCGTCGTTCCCTACGCGATCAGCGGCCCGCCCGACATCCGCGGCACCACGCGGGTCACGCGCACCTATCGGGCGATCGCCCAACACGCGCCGCCCGCCATCTCCGATGTTCTGGCGCGAATCGCGGCCCAGGGTATCGAGGCGGGCAGTCCGCACCGCCCGGTGCTGGAGCGCCATCCTGGAGCCGTCACTGCCCGCGGCGCGCTCGTTGTCGCGCGCGCGCCTGCCGACGGGCACACGCTGCTTCTCGCAAGCAATGCGACCATGGTCATCAACCCGCACTATTTCCACGGCGTGCCCTACGACCCGGAGCGCGATTTCGTGGCTGTCGCGCCGCTCGCCACGATGCCGTTCGTGCTGGTGGTGAACGCCTCGCTTCCCGCGGAAACCGTACCGGAGCTCATCGCCTGGCTGCGCCCGCGGCTCGGCGAGGTGAATTACGCGTCCTCGGGCGACGGCAGCACCGGCCACCTCGCGGGCGAGCTGTTCCGCCGCATGGCGCGGGTCAGCATCGTTCATGTTTCCTACAACGGCGGCACGGCGGCGCTGAACGGGCTCGCGGCGGGGCAGGTGTCCGTGATGTTCGCTGCGCTGCCGCTGGTGCTGCCGTATCTGGAGAACCGCGCGTTCCGGGCGCTCGGCTTGACCAGCGCGCGGCGCTTCGAGCGATTGCCCGAGCTGCCCACGCTCGCCGAGGCGGGGCTGCCGGGCTACAGCATCGAGGGCTGGTTCGGGATATTCGCGCGCGCCCGCACGCCGGCCGGGCCGCTCGCATGGCTGCGCGAGCGCGTTTCCAGCGTCATCGCAGAACCGGCGACACGGGCGGTGTTGCTTTCTTACGGGCTCGATCCGGCGCGGATGTCGCTCGAGCAATTCGCAACACGCATCCACACCGAAACCGAGCGATGGGCGCCGGTGCTGCGGGCGAGCCGCCTGCCCAGAGACCGTGAGTCGTGATTCGCGCGCCGCGAGCGCAGAATCGCCCGCGTTTTCCATTCGCTATTTACCGTTCCTCGGGAGGTTTCACTTTCCGGAACAGCGCGAGCAGGGCGAGATCGTAAGCGAGCTTGATTCCACCGCAGATCACCAGCGGCCAGCCGAACGAGGTCAAGGTGAGCAGGTAACCCGATAGCGCCGGGCTCACGGCGGCGGCGAGGCTGCGCGGAACGGCGGTAAGGCCCGCCGCCGCCGGGCGCTCCTCGGGCGTGACCACCGCCATCACGTAGGAGGTGCGCGCCGGCACATCCATCGAGGAGAGGGCCGCGCGCAGCAGAAGGAACAGCACGGCCAGCGGCAGCGTCGGCATCAGCGCGGCGAGCACGCAGAACACGTTGGCGGGAAGATGCGTGAAGACCATCGTGTTGACCAGCCCGATGCGGGCGGCGAGCTGCGCGGCAATCGGATAGGACAAGGCAGTGAGCACGCCGGTCCAGAAGAAGATCGTTCCGGCCGCCGCTGGCGATAACCCGAAGCGCTCGTAGAGCCACAGGGCGAGCAGCGACTGCACGGCGAAACCGCCGGCGAACGCGTCGAGGCTGAACAGCGCGGCGAGCGTATAGACGATACCCCGCGAGCGGCCGAGCGGCACGGACGGCGCCTGCCCGAGGGCTTCGAATCGCGGCGGCAGCCGATGGTAGAGCGCGAGACTCGCCGCGCCCAGCAGCGCGTAGAGCAGGAACATCGCCTGTATCGCCTCCTTCGCGGACGCGCCGATGAGCGTGCCGAGGAACTGGGGCAGGGCGGCGGCCTGGGCGCCGAGCGCGCCCGCCAGCGCGCCGATCAGGCTGTAGCGCGCGAAGAGGGAAGTGCGCGAGCGGTCCTCGACGGAGCGGGCGAGTAGCGAGTGCTCGAGCGGCACGAACACGCTCACGTCGCCCGAGGAGGGATTGATGGTGCCGAGCACCGCCACCAGCACGAGCGGCCAGAAATCCGTGACGAACGCGACGGCGACACCGGTCGCCGCCATGAGCAGGCAAGCGAGCCGCAGCAGGTCGCGCCCGGGATAGCGGTGCGCGATCAGCCCGACGCCGAGCGTCATCAGCCCCGAGCCGAGCAGCGTCGCGGTGGCGATGACGCCGACCTCCAGCGCGCTGAAGCCGAGCAGCGTGAGGTAGTAGGGCAGCAGCAGGCTCACGTAGCCGTCGCCGAACGCGCGCAGCGCGCGCGCCGCGAGCAGCAGGCGCGCCTCCGCGTGCGCACCCGCGGGCAGCAACCACCGCCCGCGCTTTCGTTCATAATGCATCGTCTAGCATCGCTCGCTATGGGAGTCCATATGATAGACGTCTACAGCTGGCCGACCCCGAACGGCCACAAGGTCCATATCATGCTCGAGGAAACCGGCCTGCAGTACCGCGTGCACGGCGTCAATATCCGGGAAGGCGACCAGTTCAAGCCGGAATTCCTGAGAATCAGCCCCAACAATCGCATTCCGGCGATCGTGGACCACGATGGTCCGGGCGGCCGGCCGATCTCCCTGTTCGAATCGGGTGCGATCCTGATTTATCTCGCCGAGAAAACGGGGCGGCTGTTGCCGCAGGATCCGCACGCGCGCTACACGACCCTGCAGTGGCTGATGTGGCAGATGGGCGGTGTCGGCCCCATGTTCGGCCAGGCGAACCACTTCCGCCGCTATGCCCGCGAGAAGATTCCCTACGCGATCGAGCGCTACACCAACGAGGCGAACCGCCTGACCCGCGTGCTCGACAAGCGCCTGGGCGAGTCGCGCTACGTCGCCGGAGAGGACTACACCATCGCCGATATCGCGATCTTCCCGTGGATGCGCGGCGCGGAGAATCGCGGCGTGAACCTTGCCGACTACCCCAACGTCCGGCGCTGGTTCGACGAAATCGGCGCGCGCCCCGCGGTGCAGCGCGGTGTGAAAGTGCTCGCCGAGGTGCAGTCCACTGCCCAGGCGCCGCACGACGACAGGTCGTGGGAGGTCCTGTTCGGCAAGGTGCAATTTCAGCGCCGCTGACGAGGGGGCGAGGCGCGGGAGACTCGCTTCCCGGTCGCGGGGCGCAGGATCGCTTTTTACGTCTCATTGTGTACCCCTGCTCGTGGACGCCGCACGCAAGAACGTAGCCGTGCTGGCGGCATGCCAGGGGCTGCTGCTCGTCAACAACTCGGTGCTGATCACGGTCAACGCGCTCGCGGGCTACGCGCTCGCTCCCGACAAGGCGCTGGCGACCCTTCCCGTGACCGCGTACTTCGTCGGCTCGGCGCTCACCACGCTGCCGCTGTCGCTGCTGATGAAGCGCGTCGGCCGGCGCGCCGGCTTCACGGCGGGGGCAGCCGGCGGAATGCTCGGCTCGCTCGCCTGCGCCTGGGGCGTCTATATCGGCAGCTTCTGGCTGCTGTGCCTGGGCACGCTGATACTCGGCGTCTATTTCGCGGCAGGGCAATATTACCGCTTCGCGGCGGCCGACGCCGCGCCGTCCGAATTCAAGAGCCGCGCGATCTCGCTCGTTATCGCGGGCGGCATCGCCGGCGGCTTCATCGGGCCGGAGACGAGCAAGCTCACCAAGGACCTCGTGTCGGGGCACGCCTACGCCGGAGCGTATTTTTCGCTGGTCGCATTCGCGCTCGCCTCGATCGTGATCCTGCGCTGGCTGGACATCCCGCCCTTGTCCGAGTCCGAGCGCCGGTCCGCCGGAAGGCCGATCGCCGAGATCGCGCGGCAGCCGGCATTCATCGTCGCGGTGCTGTGCGGGATGGTCGGGTACGGGGTCATGAACCTGCTCATGACCGCGACACCGCTCGCGATGGTGGGGCACCATCATCCTTTCGGCGAAGCCGCCTTCGTCATCCAGTGGCATCTCGTCGGGATGTTCGCGCCCTCGTTCGTGACCGGAAGCCTGATCCAGCGCTACGGGCTGATGAACATCATGCTCGTCGGCGTCGCGCTCAATGCCGTCTGCGTCGCGGTCGCTCTCTCCGGCACCGACGTCGCGCATTTCTGGCTGGCGATGACGTTGCTCGGAGTGGGCTGGAACTTCATGTTCGTGGGAGCGACCACGCTGCTCACCGAAACGCACACGCCGGCCGAGCGCGCCAAGGTCCAAGGGGTGAACGACGCCGCCATCTTCGTGGCGATGGTGGCGAGCTCCCTCTCCGCCGGCGCGCTCTTCACTCACCAGGGCTGGAACATCATGAATGCCCTCGCGGTGCCGTTCCTGCTGCTCGCCGGAGCCGGCATCGTATGGCTCGCCGCGCTGCGCCGCCGCTCCCGGCAGCCGGCCTGAGGAGGCGGCGTTCTCTCGCCCACTCGAGGGCGCGGATGCGGCCCGCGGGAGCTTCGTATACAATACCGGCCGAGGGCAAAGCGGCGCGCGCGACGGCGCTTTGCCTTTAGTTTTTCAAGGGCCGGAAAGAGCCGAACCGAGAGGAGTCCTTATGAATCAAACCGTTACCGTGGCGCAGGTGGCGCGCGGCGCCGAGACACCTGGCTACGTCGCCCACCGCAAGCTCAAGGAGTGGGTGGCCGAGATCGCCGCCCTCACCAAGCCCGACCGCATCCACTGGTGTGACGGCTCGCAGGAGGAGTACGACCGGCTGTGCGAGGAGATGGTCGCCTCGGGCATGCTGATCCGGCTCAACCCTGAGAAACGTCCGGGCTGCTTTCTCGCGCGCTCCGACCCGGGTGACGTCGCGCGCATGGAGGAACGCACTTTCGTGTGCAGCCGCGAGCGGGAAGACGCCGGCCCCAACAACAACTGGGTGGCGCCCGATGAAATGCGCGCGACACTCGCGAAACTGTTCGACGGCTGCATGCGCGGGCGCACGATGTACGTGATCCCCTACAGCATGGGACCGCTCGGCTCGCCCATCGCGCACATCGGCGTCGAGCTGACCGACTCTCCCTATGTCGTCGCCAACATGCGGTTGATGACCCGCATCGGGCGCAAGGTGCTCGAGGTGTTGGGTCCGAACGGCTACTTCGTGCCGTGCGTGCACTCGGTCGGAGCGCCGCTCGCCCCGGGGCAGAAGGACGTGCCGTGGCCGTGCAACAAGGAGCACAAGTACATCGTGCACTACCCCGAGACCAAGGAGATCTGGTCGTTCGGCAGCGGCTACGGCGGCAATGCGCTGCTCGGCAAGAAATGCCTGGCGCTGCGCATCGCCTCGATCATGGCGCGCGAGCAGGGCTGGCTCGCCGAGCACATGCTGATCGTCGGGGTCGAGACTCCCGAGAAGAAGAAGCACTACATCGCGGCAGCGTTCCCCAGCGCATGCGGCAAGACCAATCTCGCCATGCTGATCCCCCCGAAGTCGCTGCGCGACAAGGGATGGAAGGTGACCACGGTCGGCGAGGACATCGCCTGGATCAAGCCAGGCCGCGACGGTCGGCTCTACGCCATCAATCCCGAGGCGGGCGCGTTCGGCGTTGCACCCGGAACGTCGGAGCAAACCAATCCGAACTGCCTGGAGGCGATCAGGCGCAACACGATATTCACCAATGTCGCGATGACGCCCGACGGCGACGTGTGGTGGGAGGGCCTCACGCCGGAGCCCCCGCGCGAGCTGATCGACTGGCGGGGCAGGCCGTGGACCCCCGACTCGGGCCGCAAGGCGGCGCATCCCAATGCGCGGTTCACGGTACATTCGAGCCAGATCCCTTCGCTCGACCCCAACTGGGAGGATCCGGGCGGCGTCCCGATCAGCGCCTTTCTCTTCGGAGGGCGTCGCGCGACGGCAGTGCCGCTGGTGGCGGAGGCGCGGGACTGGGAACACGGCGTATATCTCGCGGCGACCATGGCCTCCGAGACCACCGCAGCGATCGTGGGGCAGGTGGGAGTGGTGCGGCGCGATCCCTTCGCGATGCTGCCGTTCTGCGGCTACCACTACGGGGATTACTTCCGCCACTGGCTCGAGATCGGGCGCAAGCTCGTGCACCCGCCGCGCATCTTCAGCGTCAACTGGTTCCGCAAGGACGGCGATGGCCGCTTCATCTGGCCCGGATATGGGGAGAACATGCGCGTGCTCAAATGGGTGATCGAGCGCTGCGAGGGCACGGCGCAGGCAGTGGACACGCCGATCGGCCTGCAGCCGCGCTACGAGGACTTCGACTGGAGCGGGCTGGAGAGCTTCCCTCGCGAGCGCTTCGAGGAGCTCACGAGGGTGGACCCGGAGCTGTGGCGCAGGGAGGTCGCAGAGCACGCCGAGTACTTCGCGAAGCTCGAGCCCCGCATGCCCGCGGAGCTGAAGGAGCAGCTCCGCCGGCTCGAGCGCGCGCTCTGAAGAGCTCGGGGGCCCTTCGTCAGTTCAGTTCGTCGGCCCGGGCCGGCCTGCCGGTCCGAATCGAGCGGACCACCGCCTCGAACGCCGCGATGGTATCCACCATTTCTTGCGGCGTGACGGGGTAAGGATTCCGGCCCTCGATCGCGTCGGCAAAAGCTTCCAGCTCGGCGCGCAGCGAGTCCACCTTGGGGAATTCCCGCCGCTCGATCCTTCCTCCGCGCAACCGTATCACGACCTCGGTCTCGCCCAGCGCCTCCGCTGAGGCCTCGTCGCCGAAGACCTGCACCCGCCAGTAGAAGGGCGAGGCGCGCACCGCGCCGAGAAAGCCGCTCGGGCCTGTGGCAAAGCGCAGCAGCGCGCAGACGGTGTCGCGCGGATCGCGCCCCTCGCGAAAGACCGCGAGCTGCGCGCTCGCGCTCGCCACCGGCCCGGCCAGGCTCACGAGCGCGTCGAGGAGATGGATACCGGTCCCGGTCATGCCGCCGCCGGGCGACTCGCCCGGGGAATCGCGCCACGAGGAGAAGTGCAGCCCCGAGTTTTCGTTGCTGTAGTGGCCTTCGACGTGCATCACGCGCCCGAGCGCTCCGCTCGCCACGATGCGCCGCAGCTCGACCATCGAGGGCCAGAAGCGCTTGTTCTGCCCGACGGCGAGCGCCACCCCGGCGCTCCGGCAAGCGGCCACCGCGCGCTCGGCGTCCGCGCGCGTGAGCGCGAGCGGCTTCTCGCAGAACACCGGCTTTCGCGCGGCGGCCACACGCACGATCTGATCGGCGTGCAGCGAGTGGGGAGTGGCGAGCACCACCGCCTCGACGCGCGGATCGGCGAGCGCCCGCTCGAGATCGTCGCTCAGGGTGAGCCCGTGCGCCTCGGCGAGCGGCAGCGCCGCGTCCACCTCTTTGCTCACGCCATGGACAAAACGCAGCTTCTCGCTGCGGCCCTGGACCGCACCGAGAAGGTTGCGGCCCCACCATCCGAGGCCGACGATCGCCGCGTTGATCATGCGCACAGGAGGACTTACAAGTGAGGCTTGATGCCGATGTCCTGGATGATCTTCTTCACCCGCTCGTATTCGGCGAGCTGGACCTTGTAGAACTCCTCCGGCGTGCTCGGCGCTGGCTCGGCGCCGTTCTGCAGGTAGCGGTTGCGCACGTCCTCGGTCTTGAGGATGCGCACCGTCTCGGCGTTGATCTTGGCGGTGACCGGCTTCGCCATACCCGTCGGCCCGAGCAGGCCGAAATAGGTCTCGGAGACGAAGCCGGGAAGCCCCGCCTCGGACATGGTGGGCACCTGAGGGAGCGCGACGGCGCGAGCGCGGCCGCCGGAGGCGATCGGCCGGATCTTGCCCTCGCGCAGCGCCGGCATCGCAGCGGGCAGCGGGAAGAGGTAGTAGTGAATGCGTCCGCCGTACATCTCGGCGATCACATCGGCGAGCAGCTTGAACGGCACGTGCACGGCTTTGAGCCCCGCGGCAGCGTTGAACATTTCCGCGGCGAGGTGCGAAGAGCTGCCGATGCCGGCAGAGCCGACGTTGTAGTGACCGGGTTTCGCCTTCACCTGCGCGATCAGCTCGGAGAGCGAGTTCACCTGCAGCCCAGGTCCCACCACCAGCACGTTGGGCATGGAAGCCACCATTCCGATGTGGGTAAAGTCCTTGAACGGATCCCAGGGCGGCTGCTTGGAGAGCAGATGGGCGGTGAGATGGGGTTGCCCGATCAGCGCGATGGTGTAGCCGTCGGCGTTGGACTTCGCGACTACAGTGCTGCCGATGAGGCCGCCCGCGCCTGGCCGGTTGTCCACCACCACCTGCTGGCCCCAGGCCTCGGTCAGCTTCTGCCCCAGGACGCGTGCGAGAAAGTCGCTCGCCGCGCCCGGCGGAAACGGCACCACCATGCGCACCGGCTTGGTGGGAAAGCTCTGCGCTGCCGCCCCGGTGAATGCGGTCAGTGCGAAGACGGCTCCCAGCAACAGTTTGCGCGGCGATATCATGGCCTTTCCTCCTCTCGTTGTCGGAGACGGAATTATAGGTTCAAGCCCGCGGCCGTGGCTGTGGCTGCGGCTCTTCGCATTCTACAGCCCGGCGCGGTTTCTTCCCCGCACCTCCCTGTTCACCACGTTGACCGGCCACTCGCCCGTGAGCACCCGGCGCACCTCCGCCGGCGCCCCGGCCTGCAGCCCGACCATGGCCTGCTCGCTGTACCAGGCGACGTGAGGGTTGAGGATCACGTTCTCGCGCCCGCGCAGGGGGTGCGGATCGGGCAGCGGCTCCGGGTCCACGGTGTCGAGCGCGCAGCCGGCGATCTTCTTTGCGTCGAGCGCGCGTACCAGCGCTGCGGTATCCACCACCGGGCCGCGCGAGCAGTTGACGAGAAATGCGCTCGGCTTCATGCGCGAGAACGCCTGGTCGTTGATCATACCGCGAGTCTCGCGCGTGAGCGGCGGATGCACCGACACGAAATCCGATTCCGCGAGCAGCTCCTCGAACCCGACCTTCCTGCCGGGCGCGTCGAACTGCCCCTCCTTCACGAACGGATCGAAGTAGAGCACCTTCATGCCGAAGGCGGCCGCGCGCACGGCGACCTGGCGCGCGATGTTGCCGAAGCCGACCAGCCCCAGGGTGCGCCCGACGAGGCGGTACATGGGCTTGCCTGGCGGCACCTCCCAGCGCCCGGCACGCACCAGGCGGTCGTAGAAGGCGACCTTGCGCGCGCAGGCGAGCACGAGCGCCATCGTGTGCTCGGCCACCTCCTCGATGCAGTAGGTCGGGTTGTTGGTGACGATGATACCTGCGCGCGTCGCCGCCTCGACGTCGATCGTGTCCACGCCGATGCCATAACGGGCGATGATCTTGCACTTCGGCATCTGCGCCATGACCTCCGCCGTGATCGGCCCGGCGTACGTGTTGAGGAGCGCGTCGCAGTCGCGCGCCTCAGCGATGAACTCCTCCGGTTTCTTGGTCTGCAGCGGCACGAGCTCCGCGACTCCCTCGAGCGTCTTGCGCTCGACGTCGAGCGACTCCCACACGTAGTCGGTCAGCACCACTTTCGCCTTCGTCATCTCACCACCTGTCGAGAAAATGATTCGCCGCCCGTATCCCGTTGCTTGCCGGCGGCCGGAACCCGCTCAGCCGCGCCTCGCCAGGAGGCGCCACCAGAAAGGTGGAACGGGAGGCGGGTCACTTGTAGATTTCCGGGTTGTAACAGTTCGGCGGCCGGCGCCCTTCCAGCACCGCCAGGATGTTGTCCACGACGGTATTCGCCATCCGCTCTCTCGTCTCGCGCGTCGCGCTGCCGGTATGCGGGGTCATCACGACATTGGGAAGCGAGGAGAGGGCGGGAGGTATGTGCGGCTCGTTCTCGTACACGTCGAGCCCCGCGCCGGCAATGCGGCCTTCGCGCAGCGCGGCGACGAGCGCCTGCTCGTCCACGATCGGGCCGCGCGCCGTGTTGACGAGGTAGGCCGAGGGCTTCATGAGCGCGAGCTCGCGCGTGCCGATCAGATGCCGCGTCTCGGGCGTGAGCCTGGCGTGGATCGAGACGAAATCGGATTCGGCGAGTAGCCGTTCGAGCGGCGCCCACTCGAGGCCGAGCTCGCGCTCTTCTGCGGCAGCGAGGCGCCTGGGGTCGTAGTAGAGGGTGCGCATCGAGAAACCGCGGGCGCGCCGCGCCGCGGCGCGCCCGACGCCTCCCATGCCGATGATGCCCAGAGTCTTGCCGGTGACGTGACCGCCCTCGAGGTAGCGCGACTGCGAGCCCGGGACGGTGCCCGATCGGATCAGGCGGTCGCCCTCGGCCACGCGCCGCGCCGCCGCGAGCAACAGCGCCCAGGCGAGATCTGCGGTCGCATCGTCGAGCAGCGCGCCCGGAACGACGGTCACCGGGATGCCGCGCGCAGTCGCCTCGGCAACGTCAATGTCGGCGGGGGTGACGGTCATGGAGGCGATCGCTTTCAAGCGCGGGCTGGCGGCGATCACGTCGCGGTCCACGCGGTCGTGCAGCAGGCAGAACAGCACGTCGGCGGCGCGTGCCGCATCGCTCAGTTCGGCCTTGGTGAGGACGTGCAGAGGATCGTGATTGAGAACGACATCGGCGGCGGCGCGCAACCGCTCGACGGCGCTCTCCGCCACCGGCTGCGTAATGTACACCCGCGGGCGCATCGTTGAGGCTTGAACGGCGGTTCGAACCGGATGAATCGGCCCGACTCGTGAAATCCGGCCTGCTAGGGGCCGGGTTTCATCCAGCGCACGATCCCCGAGACGCCGTCCACGGCGACCCGGGCGCCTTCCGGTATCTGCAAGGTCGCTCCCGGCACGCCCAGCACCATCGGCACGCAGCGCTCGCGCGCGAGCGAGGCGAGGTGCGAGGTGCTGCCGCCGAGCTCCGTCACCACACCTGCCACCCGCGCGAGCACGCGCGCGAGCGCGGGCCCGGCGGCGCGGGTGACCAGGATGTCGCCCGGCGCGAGGCGCTCGATCTCGCACTCGCAGTTCACCACCCGCGCGGTGCCGGTCGCCCAGCCCACGCCCGCCGGCTGGCCCCGCAGCCGCGGCTGGCGCCGCCATTCGGGGCCGGGCGCGGGCGCAGTCCGGTCATCGAGCAGCAGGGGGCGGGCCTGAAGCAGCTTGATCCCCGATTCGTCGAGCGCCCACTCGATCTCGACCGGCAATCCGATGACTTTCTCCGCCTCGAGCAGCAGCCGCCCCAGCTCCAGCACCTGGGAGGGTTGCAGGCAGGGGTCTTTTTCGGCACGGCGCAGCGCGGGCCGGAGCGGCT
>DATLZE010000123.1:0-21927 GCA_035574195.1 Burkholderiales bacterium
GAAGGAGATCAACCGCCGAAAATGGTGAGCTCGCAGGCGCGGCGCGAGCAGGTCGCATGTGCCTGCGCGCGCGGGGTGTCGCAGCGGCGCGCTTGCGAGCTGATGGAGGTTGCCCGCTCGGGGCTGGGCTACTGCTCGGTGCGAGCCGAGCGTGATGCGCCGCTGATCGAGGCCATGAAGCGCCTTTCGGCGCAGTATCCGCGCTACGGTTACCGGAGGATTCGCGAGCAAAGGGGTCAGAGCTTTACCTTATACTCTGCTCAGCGGGCGTTTGCGGTAGGACGGCTCGCTTTCGGCTGTCCTCGAGGTCCGCGTCGGGCCCGGCTTGTCGCGAGTCGGCCCAGAACGCCCGAGCGGCCACTATATAAAGTAAAGCTCTGACACCTCGCCCACTGACCCCTCGCCCAGATCTGACCCCTCGCCCAGATTGAGACGGGTTCCTAGGAACCTGCGCTGCCTTCTTGATTGTTTTCGCGCGTGCCCTGATGGAGAAGGGATTAGGGCCAGACGGTCGGGAGCAGTCTTGCAGGCTGCCGGTTCTTTTCGCTCTGCCTGGAAGAGAAGGGATATCGCGATTTACTGCATAGTCGCGGTGAACCGCGCGAGAATCTCCGCCGCCTCTTCCTCGGTCACGTCGCACCATCGCTCGTAGGCGTCGGCGACGGCGAAGCGCGGGCCGCCGCGGAGGTTGGCGCAGCAGAGGGCGTCGGCGAGCTCCGCGAGCGCGCGCACCGAGCGCTCGTGGCCGGTGGGCGCCGCGACGAGGATGCGGCCCGCGCCGAGCCCGCGCAGCGCGCCGATCGCCGCGCGCATGGTGGAGCCCGCGGCGATGCCGTCGTCAACGAGGATGGCGGTGCGCCCGGCGAGCGCAGGCATGGGGCGGCTGCCGCGCAGCAGCGCGCAGCGGCGCCGGACCTTCGCGCGGGCCTCCGCGACGCTCGCGGCGATCTGATCTTCCGTCAGGCGGTAGTAGCGCGCTTCCTCCTCGTTCATCCAGAGGCTGCCGTCCCACGCGATGGCTCCGTAGCCCGCCTCGGTGGTCCAGGGCAGCAGGATCTTGCTCACGACCGCGACCTCGAGCGGCGCGGCGAGGCGCTTCGCGACCTCGGCCGCGACCGGAACGCCCCCGGACGGTATTGCCAGCACGATCGCATCGCCTCCCCGCAGCGCTTCGAGAAGACCGGCGAGCACGACGCCTGCGTGCGCCCGGTCGCGGAAAACCGGCGCGCGGTCGCGCAGCGCCGGAATATCGTGCACGCCTTGCATGGTTTCTCCCCGGGTGTAAGTTTACTGTCGCGTAAATGGCGGACGAGCCGTTTTTCGCTGACCGTTTACCCGCTTCGCCCGGCGAGTGCCGAGGGGTGGAGCGCCGAGGGCGGGGAAGCGGTGCGGCCTTGAAGGAGGTGCGGCATGCCGGAGCAGATCACGAAGTATCCCGAGGTGACGATCCAGGTGCTGAAGGGCGGCGGCGCGCGCTGCGGCCCCGGCGTGGAGAAGCAGATCCTCAAGCAATGCCCGGGCGAGCGCTTCTGCGCCTTTCCGAGCGGCGAGATCTGCGTCTACGGTATCGCCGAGATCGCGCGCATGACGCAGGTGAGGCCGCCCGAGATCGCGCGCGTGGTTTGCCCGCCCGCACAGCGTTCGGGGCCCGATCCGGGCGGCTTGCTGGCGGCCGATGCCGGCTCGCTCGGTCTGGCGTTCGCGCTCGGTCTTGCTGCTGGCGCGGTCTCGCTGCGCGCACGCGGGCGCCGGCCGCGCCCGTGATAGCCGCCGCCCGGCACGGCCTCCGCGCAGGTGCTCCCCGAAGCCGCCCGCGGCTAGGCCGCCGCCGGCACGCGCTTGCCGCGCGGGCGCGCGCGGCCCGGCTGGGGCAGGTGGTACCACTGCTTGTGGGGCGAGATCCGGTGGCAGGCGAGGCACTGGGTGACTTCCCATTGCTTCGCGCAGCCCGGACACAGCCCCCGCGTCCAGAACGTGTTCCACACCGTGCCGCAGCCCGGGCGGCATACCCAGCGCGCCTCATGCCCGGGGCGCCATTGGCAGCGGGGGCAGAAGATCTCCATGGCTTCCATGACCCGGCTCCCGGGAACTTCACCGCCAGTCTACTCCTTCGCGCGGGTCGCAGGCAGCGGGTGCTTGACGGCGGGCCGCGCTCTGGAAAAGATTGATGGCCCGGAGACGGGACGGGAGGACGAGCCATGATCGAGGCGAAGGCCCTCAGGGCGGGGACGGTGATCCGGCTCGAGGGCGAGCTGCACACCGTGGTGAGCGCCGAGTATCACACCGGCACCGGCAAGTTCGCGAGCACGGTGTTCGCGACGGCGAGGAATCTGCGCACCGGCCACCACCGCGAGCTGCGGTTGCGCACCGACGACAAGCTCGAGGAGGTGGAGCTCGAGCGGCGCGAGATGGAATACCTCTATACCGACGGCTCCGCCTTCTACTTCATGAACCCCGAGACCTTCGAGCAGATCGAGCTGCCGCGCGCGGCGATCGGCGCGGCGGAGAAATTCCTGCTTCCCAACATGCGGGTGCCGGTGGAGCTCTACGAAGGCCGGGTGGTGAACGTCGTTTTTCCCTCCGCGGTCGAGCTCAAGGTCGTGACCGCGCCGCCCGGGCTGCGCGATGCCGAGGGCAACACCTACAAGACCGTGGTGCTCGAGAACGGCATGGAAGTGCTCGCGCCGCAGTTCATCAAGGAAGGCGACACCGTGCGCATCGAGGTCGCCAGTGGCAAGTACCTCGAGCGCGTGCGGCGCGAGGGCAGGAAGCCCTGACGCGGACAGCCGCTCGGGGCGCTGCGGCCGGGCCGCTCTTCCCGCGCCGCAGCTTTCCGACGATGTTGGATCGCGCTTCCGGGCAACCCGAGCCCGGAGGCTGCGGCTCAGCCCTCCGGCATCTATTCCGCACGCGAGCTTCTATTTGTATTGACCGATGATCTGGCTCAGCACCAGCAAGGTGACCGGCCAGGTCGCGACGAAAATTCCCCAGCGCTCCGCGTGCGCCCCCGTCAGCGCGTCCCTCGGCGCAGGATCGGCGATCTTCTGCGAGACGTGCCTGCCGATCTCGATCTTGGTGCCGAAATACCACATCGCCCGCGAAAGCGGAATTGCCAGCAGTCCGAGCCAGAACAGGACCCGGGATAGCGCGGTCGTGCGCTACCCCTTTGTCAGCGTCCAGCGCCCGCAGTGGAGACCCAGGAGCCGCGAGCAGCAACCTCGCTCGCGCATGCGCCGCGGTCTTTCTCGATCAGGATTCCTCGTCGGGCGCGCCGCCCGCCAGGGCGAGGTCCTCCTGGCGGATCCGGTCGGCGTTGAACCGCGCCGCGCGCTCGCGCATGGTCGCGAGCACCTCCTCGAGCGGCGGTGGCTCGCCCTTGATCCAGCGTAGCGGATTCACGCGCGCCACCACGAAGCTCCTGAGGTAGGGGGAGACCAGCCCGCGCGCGCGCAGCTTCGCCACCGCTTCGCCCACCAGCTCGTCGAGCCGGAACACCTGCCCGGCGCGCTGCTCGTGCGTTCTGATCGCCTTGCGCAGCGGCTCCCCGGAGAAGGTCTCCAGGCGGCGCAGAATCGGCGCGTAGGCGCCCCCGGCGAAGGTGCCCTTCTTCTCGTAGCAGAGGCCGAGGGTCACCAGCGCCGCCTCCTCGAGGTAATGGGCGAACTCGCTCTCGGGGCGCGCGCCGTCCTCCTCGAGCAGCCCGCGGTAGATGCGGATCACCTCGAGCGAGCGCTCGCGCAAGCTGTGTGCTTTCTCGGTATTGAGCGCCAAGATCTGCCAGGCGATCTCGCGCCGCGGGATGACGAGTGCCGTGATGCTCTTTGCGCCGAGCCGCTGCATGGCGGCCAGCCGGTGCCGCCCGTTGGGCGTCCAGAAGCCTTCCCCGGGTGCGCTCACCGCGATCACCGGGTCGAGAAAAAGCCCGGTCTTGTCGAGCACGCCGGCGAGCTTTTTGTGGTGCGTCTCGGAGAGATCGCGCTGGAAGGGCGTGGGCTCGACCCGCTCGATCGGCAGCGCGGCGAGGATGACGGGCTGGCCGCCGAGCGGCTCGCGATAGGCGCCGAGCACCGCACCGCCTTCGCGCTCGATGCGGCGCGCGAGCTCCGCGACCTCGTGCGGCGCCGGCTCCAGCCGGCAGTCCGCGGGTTCGATGCCGCGCGAGCGCGCCGCGGCCCTCTTCGGCGTGCGCCTGCGGCGCGTCGCGGACCTCGCGGTGGTGGCCTTTGCCATATCGTTCCTCGTTTGGCCGGTCAGCGCGGGCGCTCCGGCAGCGCCACGCGGATCGAGTAGACCCGCCCTCGCACGAATTCGATCGAGAACGGAAGGGGCGAGTAGTCCCACAGCAATCCGCCGATCTCTTTCACTTCGTGGATCCGGCTGCTCGGGCCGAGCCGCGAGAGCACTTTCTCCTCGGAATCGTCGAGCCGGACGGTCGCGAAATGAAAATCGGGATGCGGGTAGTTTCCAGTGAGCTGCACCGAGACGATCGTATCGTCGCGATGCCCGATCACCCAGTAAGCGTGGGTGCCCGGCGGCGACTCGATGAGGAACGCGGAGGCGGTGACACCGCCCTCGAGCGCGACCTCCCGCCACGGCCGGGGGTTGCGCTCGCGGACCGGCCGGTACGGCTCGCCCACCCGCAGCTCGCCGATCCTCAGGCAGGCGAGATAGTCCGGCGCGGGCTTGTCCTGCTTGCACACGAGCTGCCCGCCGAAGTAGCGGAACGTGTTGGCCGGGGTATCGGCGAGCGCCTTGCGCAGATCGGCCGCGTCCGGCTCCTGGGCGGGCGCGCGAAACGAGATCGCGAGGAGCAGGATGCCCGCCAGCGCCGCGCAGCGCATCGCGCTCGCGCCCACGGCTTTCCCCGGATCGCTCCTCATCGGGCCGCCTCTTGCCGCGTCACTTGTTTCTGGGAATCTCCTTGTTCGGGTCGATGAACGGCGTCGGGACTACCGTCGCGCGCCGCTCGCCCACGCCCGGGATTTTCACGCGCAGCGCGGTCCCCGGCGCGGCGTGCGCCACCGGCACCAGCGCGTAGCCGATGTTCTTTTCCAGCCGCGGCGAGTAGACCGCCGAGGTGACGCGCCCGATCTCCTCGCCCCCCGACTTCACGCGCCACATGACCGCATTCATCTCGAGGCGCTCGCCCTCGATCTCCAGGCCGACGAGCCTGCGGCCGGCGCCCTCGGCGCGGATGCGGGCGAGCGCCTCGCGCCCGATGTAATCGCTGCGCTTGTCCGCGTCCACCAGACGCTCGAGCCCGACCTCGTAGGGGTTGGTCTCGAGCGTCATGTCCGCCCCCCAATTGAGGATGCCCGCCTCGATGCGCCGGATGTCGCACGGGCCGGTGGGGCGGATGCGGTAGGGTTTGCCCGCTTCCATGATCCGCTCCCACAGCTCCTCGCCGCGGCTGCAGTCGCGCAGGTACACCTCGTAGCCCACTTCGCCCGTCCAGCCGGTGCGCGTCACCACGAGCGGGATGCCGTCGAGCTTGGTTTCGAGAAACCGGTAGTAGCGCAAATTCGCCGCGGCTTCCCCGAAGAGCGCGCGCACGACCTGCCGCGACTTCGGTCCCTGGATCTGCAGCGGCGAGACATCGGGCTCCGTGATGCTCGCTTTCAATCCGGAGTGCAAGGCGACCCCGCGCGCCCAGAGCAGCAAGTCGCTGTCGGCGGCCGCGAGCCAGAAATGGTTCTCGCCCAGCCGCAGCAGCACCGGGTCGTTGACGATGCCGCCGTCCTCGGCGGTGATCACGACGTACTTCCCCTGGCCGACGGCGCACTTCGAAAGGTCGCGCGGGGTGAGCATGTCGGCGAGCCGGAAGGCGTCCGGCCCGGTGATCTCGACCTGGCGCTCCACCGCGACGTCCCATAGCGTGACGTGCTCGAGCAGGTGCCAGTATTCCTCCTCGAAATCGCCGAAGCGGATCGGAAACAACATGTGGTTGTAGACGGTGTAGCCCTTCGCGCCGTAGCGTTGCGTCGCTTCGAAGAAGGGGCTCCTGCGCAGCCGCGCGCCGCGCTGGACGAGGCTCATGTCGAACATAACGACTCGCGATTCGTGCGGATGGCCCGTGGCTCGCCGGGTGTGCGGCGCGCCTCGGATTGATTTTCCCGATCGTTGCCAGTAGAGTCACGGCCATTCTATACGCACGGCGCGCCTTGCCAAGCGCCGCGCGATTCCAGTGGGCCCCGGGAGCGCAGCCGCCGCATGACGCCGTTCGAGCTGTTGGAGCCCCGCACGCTGCGCGAGGCAGCCGGTCTGCTCGCCAGCGGCGGCGGCTCGGCGCGCCCGCTCGCGGGCGGGACCGCGGTCATGCTCATGATGAAGATGGGCGTGCTGCGGCCCGAGCGCTTGGTCAGCCTGCGCGCGGTCGAGAGCCGCTACTCGGAGATCCGCCCCGCCGACGGCGAGCTGCGGCTGGGCGCGCTGGCGACGCTCTCGGCGCTCGAGCGCTCGCCCGAGGTGAGGCGCCGGGCGCCGGCACTCGCCCGCGCGCTCGGGACGCTCGCCAACGTGCGCGTGCGCAACGTCGCCACCCTCGGCGGGCATCTCGCGCATGCCGACCCCCACCTCGACCTTCCGCCGCTGCTGATCGCGCTCGGGGCGAGCGTTGCCACCGTGGACGCGAAGGGCGGGCGCACGCTGCCGCTCGAGAACCTCTACGCGGGCTATCTCGAGACCGCGCTCGCGCCCGGCGAGCTGATCGCGGAGGTGAGCGTTCCAGAGCAAGGCGCGCGGCGCGCCGCCTATCTCAAATGCACGACGCGCTCGCTGGACGACTGGCCGGCGCTCGGCGTGGCGGCGGCGCTCGATCTCGACGGCGGGCGCGTGCGCGAAGCCCGGATCGTGATCGGCGCGGCGACCGACGTGCCGACGCGGCTTCACGGGGCCGAGGCCGTGCTGCGCGGCGCGTGCGTGGAGGACTCCGTGCTCGCGCGAGCGGCCGACGCAGCGGCCGAGGAAGCGGCGATCGCCGGCGACGAGCACGGCAGCGCCGAGTACAAGCGGGAATTGCTCAGGGTGTACGTGGTGCGGGCGGTGCGGCAGGCACTGGCGAGCGGGTGACACCAAGCGGTATGAGGACGGGGATGTGCGGGAGAGGCAAAGACGCGGTATCGCGGCTCGGGGTTCCTTTCGCCTCCCGATTTCCCGATCCCCGGAACAAGGGGCTCTGGCGGAACGGATGACGACGAAAATCGCAACGGCGCACGGCGGCATGGTCGGGAAATCCGTCCCGCGCCTGGAAGGCCGGGCGAAGGTGACGGGCCGCGCGGAATACGTGCACAACCTGCGGCTGCCGGGGATGCTCTACGGCAAAATCTTCCGCAGCACGGTGGCGCACGCACGCATCCGGCGGCTCGACGTCTCGGGCGCGCAGGCGCTGCCCGGCGTGCACCGGGTGCTCACCGCCCGCGACATCGCCACGGTGATGCCCGATCCCTATTACGGGCCGGCGTTCCACGACCAGCCGGTGCTCGCGCTCGAGAAGGTGCGCTACGCGGGCGAGCCGGTGGCGCTGGTGCTCGCCGCCGATCCCCACGTCGCCGAGGAGGCGCTCGGGGCGATAGCCGTCGAGTACGAGGAGCTACCGGCGGTGTTCGACGAGGTCGAGGCGGTGAGCTCGCCCGCGGTCGTGCACGAGGCGCTCAAGCCCGCCGGCACGTTCCCCGATCTGAAGCACCTGCAGGGCCGGAAGAACACCAACGTCGCGCTCGACTACCGGCTGCGGCGCGGCGACGTCGAGCGCGCGTTCCGCGAAGCCGATCACCTGTTCGAGCACACCTTCCGCACGCAGCAGGTGCTGCACCTGCCGCTCGAGCCCTTCGTCACGGTGGCCGAGCCGGGCGGGGATGCGCTCACGATCCATACCGCCTCGCAGAGCCCCTCGTTCGTGCGCATCGAGATCGCACGGCTGCTCGGCTGGCCCGAGAACCGGGTGCGCGTGAGGGTGCCCTACCTCGGCGGCGGCTTCGGCGCCAAGCTCTACATCAAGCTCGAGGCGCTCGCCGCCGCCGCCGCACTCATCGCCCGCCGTCCGGTGAAGATCGCGCTCGCGATGGAGGAGCAGTTCTACACGATCACGCGGCACGCGGCGACACTGCGCATCAAGAGCGCGGTGACGAGGCAGGGGCGCATCACCGCGCGCGAGTGCGAGGTGTGGTGGAACGGCGGCGCCTACGCCGACATCGGGCCGCGCGTCTCGCAGAAGTCCGGCTTCACCGCGCCCGGTCCTTACGACATCGAGAACGTGCGCATCGATTCCTACGCGCTCTACACCAATCTGCCGCCTGCGGGCGCGCTGCGCGGCTTCGGCATCCCGCAGCTGGTGTGGGCGTACGAGAGCCACACCGACATGATCGCCCGGGCGCTCGGGCTCGATCCGGTGGAATTCCGCAGGAAGAACATCCTGCGCGACGGGCGCCCGCAGGCGACCGGAACGGTGATGAAGGATGCCGCGATCGAGAAGGTTCTCGATCGCGTGGCGGCGCTGCTCGACTGGAACAGGCCCCTCGACCGCGGCAGCGGCGCGATCCGGCGCGGGCGCGGCGTCGCGGTCGGCTTCAAGGCGAGCATCTCGCCCACGACCTCGGTCGCGATCGTGAACGTCTACGCCGACGCGAGCGCAGCGCTCTACTGCAGCACCGTGGACATGGGGCAGGGCTCGGACACTGCGATGGCGCAGGTCGCGGGCGAGGTGCTCGGCATCCCGCTCGAGAAAATCACGGTGGTGCACCCCGATACCGATGTCACGCCCTACGACATGGCCACGCTCGGCTCGCGCTCGATGTACCACATGGGCCACGCCGTGAAGGCGGCCGCCGAGGACGCCCGCGGCAAGCTCCTCGCGCTCGCCGCAGAGCTGGGGCTGCCGCCCGAGACTACGCCGATCCCCGAGCTCTTCCGCCGCAAATACGGCATGCAGGCCGGCAACGTCGTCGGCATCGGGAGCTTCGTCCCCTCGTACCTCTCTCCCGACCGCGACACGGGCCAGTCCGCCGACGTGACGCCGTTCTGGATGGTCGGCGCCACCGGCGTGGAAGTGGAGGTGGACACCGAGACCGGGCGCGTGCGGATCGCGAAGCTCGTCAACGTCGCCGACGCCGGCACGCCGGTCAATCCCCGCATCGTGGAGACCCAGCTCTCGGGCGCGGCGCTCATGCAGATGGGCTTCACGCTGTTCGAGCGGATGGAATTCGACGCCGGGCAGTGCACGAACGCCTCGCTCGCCGGCTACCGCATCCCCGGGATGCTCGACGTGCCGGCGGCGATCGTGAACGAGGCGGTGGCAGCCGCGCAGCGCGACGGCCCCTTCGGCGCGAAGGGCGTGGGCGAGACCGGCACCTTCGGGGTCTCGCCCGCGATCGCCAACGCGATCGAGGACGCGGTCGGAGTGCGGATCACGCGGCTTCCGCTCACGCCCGAGGCAGTGTATCGCGCGCTGCGCGAGAAACAGGGCAAGCCGCTGAAAGACTAATAGCCCGAGAGGGCCCGGAAGATACCGGAAGCCGAGGCAGAGCATGGTGTATCGGATGCAAAGATACGGGATGCGAGAAAAAACCGGATCGCGCGCTCCGTATCGCGCCTCCCGGCCTCGCCTTCTCCGCGACCTCCGTGTTCTCTTCGGCTGAGTTCCGGGCGAGCGGGCGATGCGGACGATACGTTTCACGCTGAACGGGGAGCAGGTGTGCGCCGAGGTTCCCGTCCACTGGAACCTCGTCGAGCTGCTGCAGGAGCGCTTCGGGCTCACGGGCGCGCGCGAGAGCTGCGGGCAGGGCCTGTGCGGCTGTTGCACCGTGCTGGTGAACGGGCGTGCGGTCTCGGGCTGCCTCTACCTCGCCGTGTTCGTGGACGGCGCCGAGGTCGTCACCATCGAGCACGAGGCCGCGGACGGGGGGCTCGACCCGGTGCAGCAGGCGTTCCTCGAGTGCGGCGCCTTCCAGTGCGGCTTCTGCACGCCGGGCTTCATCCTGATGGCGCGCCAGCTGCTCGGCGAGAATCCCGAGCCCACCGAGGACGATATCCGGCACTATCTCTCGGGCAACCTCTGCCGCTGCGCCGCCTATCCGCAGATCATCGAAGCGGTTAAACTGGCCGCTCGCAGGCGGAGAGGCCCCGATGCGGCCGCCGGCGAGCGCCGATGAACGCGCAAAATCTGGAAGCCGGGACACGAATCCCGCAAGGGAAAGCGATACGGATAGATGGCGGTCGGAATCGTTCTTGTGCCGTGCCTCGCCCATCGTGGCCTCGCATCGGGATTCGCCGGCAGGTGCCGGCGTTGATCGGCGGCTGACGGAATCGTGACATGACGCGCTCCGAGAAAGGCAACCCGCTCGATCTTCGCGCCTGGCTCGAGGAGGCGCGCAGGCTCGGCGAGCTCAGAGAGGTGCGCGGCGCCGACTGGAACCTCGAGCTCGGCGCGATCAGCGAGCTCAACGTCAAGAGAAGCCCGCATCCGGCGCTGCTCTTCGACGAGATCGTGGGTTACCCGAAAGGCCATCGCGTGCTCACGTGCAGCACCGGCAGCCCGGCGCGGCTCTCCTCGATCCTGCGCCTGGGCGTCGAGCGCTCGCACCACGCACTGGTGCGCAAGCTTCGCGGCAAGCCCGCGCTCTGGCAGTCGGAGGCTCCGAAGTACGATCCTGTCGTCGTCGAGAGCGGCCCGGTTTTCGAGAATGTCCAGAGCGACGGGAAGGTGGACTTGTTCGCTTTCCCGTCCCCCTTCTGGCACGAGAAGGACGGCGGGCGCTACATCGGCACCGGCTGCTGCGTGGTGACGCGCGACCTCGATTCGGACTGGGTGAACGTCGGCACCTACCGCGTGCAGGTGCACGACGCGACGCATGTGGGCCTCGACATGGTGCCGGGCAAGCACGGCGCGATCCAGTACGACAAGTACATGAAGGCGGGCAAGCCCTTCCCGGTGGCGATCGTCGTGGGCTGCGATCCCTTGGGCTATCTCATCTCGGGGATCGAGGTGCCCTTCGGAATGTGCGAATACAACTACATCGGCGCGATCCTCGGTGAGCCCGTGTCGGTGGTCCGCGGCGCGCTCACCGGGCTGCCGTTTCCGAGCGCCTCCGAGATCGTGCTCGAGGGCTGGGCGCACCCCGGCGACACCCGCATCGAGGGCCCATTCGGCGAGTTCCACGGCTATTATCCCGGGAAAGCGCACCCCGCACCGGTGGTCACCGTCGAGCGCGTCTACTACCGCGACGATCCGATCATCGTCGGCAGCCCCCCGGGCAAGCCGCCGAACGACTATTCGTACTCGAAGGCGGTGATGCGCTCGGCGCTGCTCTTCGACGCCCTGATCGCCGCCGGAGTGCCGGACGTGACAGCGGTGTGGGCACACGAGATCGGCGGGGCGCGCATGTTCAACGTGGTGGCGATCCGCCAGCGCTACGCCGGGCACGCCAAGCAGGCGGGGCACATTCTCAACCAGTGCGGGGTGGGCGCCTACATGTCGCGCTACTCGGTGGTGGTGGACGAGGACATCGATCCTTCCGACCTCCAGGAAGTGATGTGGGCGGTCGCCACGCGCACCGACCCCGCGGTGGACATTGACATCATCCAGCGCGGCATGGGCTCGAAGAACGACCCGATGTACGTCGCCTATTCCTCGAAGGCGCCGTTCAGCTCGAAGGCGGTGATCGACGCCTGCCGCCCCTACGATCACCTCGAGGAATTCCCCGAGGTCGCCGAGGCGAGCCGCGAGCTCATAGAAAAGGTCCGCGCCAAGTGGCGGGACCTTTTCTGAAACGGCGCAGTGACGCAGTGGCGCGGTCACGAGGTGGGCGAGAATGCGCGCCGCGGAGCCCCGCCGCAGGCAAGATCGCCGCTCCGCCGTCTCTTCACCGTATCACCGAGTCGTAACAGGAGGGCAGAAATGATCCGGATACCGATGACCTTGTTGCTGGCGCTGGCCCTGGCATCGTCCGCGGCGGCGCAGGAATATCCGACCAAGCCGATCCGGGTGCTGGTGCCGTACGCGCCCGGGGGCGTCGTGGACACGACCACGCGCATCGTCACCGGCAAGATCACCGAGCGGCTCGGCTGGCAGTTCGTGGTGGACAACCGCCCGGGCGGCAACGGCTTCATCGCGGTCGGAATCGCTGCGCGCGGGGCGCCCGACGGCTACACCGTGCTTTCGGCCCATACCGGGGAGTTCGCGGTGAGCCCGTTCGTATTCAAAGACGTGCCCTTCGACCTCGACCGCGATTTCACGCCGGTGGTGATGCTGAGCGATGCGCCGATGCTGATCGTGGTGAACAGCCAATCGCCGTACAACAGCCTCAAGGATCTGGTCGCGGCGGCGCGGGCGAGGCCCGGGCAGATCTCCTTCGGCTCGCCGGGATCGGGCTCGGTGAATCACCTCGCCGCGGAATGGCTCTCGGTCGCCGCCGGAATCAAGACGCTGCACGTGCCCTACAAGGGCGGCGCGCCGGCCGTCTCCGCGGTCGCGACCAACGAGGTCACGTTCACGGTCGCAGGATTGCCGGGGGTGACCCCGCACCTGCAGGCGAAGCGGGTCAAGGTGCTCGGGACCACTACCGCGAAGCGCACGCCGCAGACGCGCGATTGGCCGACGGCGCAGGAGGCCGGCATCCCGGGCGTGGACGCTTCGATCTGGGTCGGATTCCTCGTTCCCAAGGGCACGCCGAAGGCGATCGTCAACCGGCTCTACTCGGCGTCGGTAGAAGCGCTGAAGTTTGCCGACGTCAAGGAGCGCTTCGCGACGGTCGGCGGCGCGGAGGCCGTGGGCATGCCGCCCGCCGAGTTTCACGCGCGCATCAAGGCGGAAGCCGAGCGCTACCGGAAGGTCGTCAGGGAGGTGGGCATCCAGCCCCAGTAGCCGGTCGCGGGTTCGGTGTTCCGTTTTACGGAAACCCGAACCTCGAGCCCCGAACCGGGAGCGGGTAACGAAACCTCCGTCATCCCGCCGCTTCGTCGCCGCTATCGAACGCGCAGGTGGCCGGCGAGATGCGGGTCGAGCACCTCGCGCAGCCGGTCGCCCACCAGATTGATCGCGACGATCACCAAGAGCAGCGCGACGCCCGGGTAGAAGCTGATCCAGTAGCGCCCGGAGAGCAGGTGGGCGAAGCCGTTCGCGACGAGCAGGCCGAGCGAGGGCTCGGTGATCGGCAGCCCCAGTCCCAGGAACGAGAGCGTCGCCTCGAGCACGATCGCATGCGCGACCTGCACGGTCGCGACCACCGTGAGCGGCGGGGCGACGTTCGGCAGCACGTGGCGCAGGACGATGCGCGGCGCGCCGAACGCCATGACGCGCGCCGCGTCCACGTATTCCTTGCGCAGCTCCGCGAGAGCGGCGCCCCGCGCCGTGCGCGCGTAGTAGGCCCACTGCACGGCGATCAGGGCGAGGACGATCCGGTCGGCTCCCTGTCCCGCCACCGCCATCAGCACGAGCGCGATCAGGATCGAGGGGAAGGAGAGCTGGAGGTCGGCGAGCCGCATGAGCAGCGCGTCGAGCGCGCCGCCCGCGTAGGCGGCCGTCAGTCCCACCGCGGCGCCGAGCGCGAGCGCGGCGAGCGTCGCGGCGGCGCCCACCGCGAGGCTCACCCGCAACCCGTGGAGGATCGCCGAGAGCATGTCGCGGCCCTGCTCGTCGGTCCCGAGCCAGTAAGTCGCGCCGCCCGCACCCTTCGCGCCCGGCGCGAGCTTGGAATCGAGGATGTCGAGCGCGGCGAGGTCGTACGGGTTCTGGGGCGAGATCCACGGCGCGAGCGCCGCCGACAGCACGATCAGCGCGAGCGCGGCGAGGGCGGCGAGCGCGACGCGGTCGCGCGCGAATTCGCCGAAAACGCTCAACGATCCTGCAGGCATCGCAAGAGGCGTGCAAGCCGCCGGCGCGCGCGGGCGAACGCGGGCGAATCGAGACCGCGGGCGCGATCCAGTGGTTCCGTCTGCATATGTCTGCGGCTGCCCGGGACTACGGCGCGCGTCGCGCGAGCCGCACCCGCGGATCGAGCGCGCCGTAGGCGAGGTCCACGGCGAGGTTGATCAGGACGAACAGCACCACGACGACGAGCAGGTAGGCGACGATTACCGGCCGGTCGAGGACGGTGATCGAGTCGATGAGGAGCTTGCCCATTCCGGGCCAGGCGAAGATCGTTTCGGTGACGACGGCGAAGGCGACGAGCGAGCCGAACTCGACGCCGGTCACGGTCACGATCGGGATCATGATGTTTTTGAGCACGTGCACCCGCAGCACGCGTGCCGTCGAGAGGCCCTTGGCGCGCGCGAAGCGCACGTAGTCCTGCACCAGCGCCTCGCGCGTGCCGGCGCCCGTCAACCGGATGAGCAGCGAAAGCGTGAACAGGGCGAGGTTGAGCGCCGGCAGCGCCAGGTGCTTGAGCCCGTCCCAGGTGAGGAAGCTCACCGGCACCCCGAGTACGGCGACGGTCTGCCCGCGCCCGGTGGGCGGCAGCCACCCGAGCCAGACCGAGAACACCAGGATCAGCATGACGCCCACCCAGAAGGTGGGCAGCGAGAAGCCCAGGATCGAGCCCGCCATGATGATCTTCCCCGTCCAGGAGTCGGGCTTGAGCCCCGCCAGCAGCCCGAGCGGTATGCCGAGGGCGACGGCGATCAGCGCCGCGGCAACCGCGAGCTCGAGCGTTGCCGGCATGCGCTCGAGGATGAGATGCACCGCGGGCGTGTTGGCGGTGAACGAGATGCCGAGGTCGCCGGCGAACGCACCGACGATGAAGTTCCAGTACTGGCGCCACAGCGGCTGGTCGAGCCCGAGTGCGGCGGTCGCGCGCGCGATCTCGGCCTGGTCGGCCAGCGGGCTTACCAGGATATCCACCGGGTTGCCGATCGCATAGACGCCGGCGAAGACGAGCGCCGACATCGCGAACAGCACCGCGATGCTCTGGAGAATCCGGCGCAGGGCGAAGCCGAGCATCGGCTAAGGATACGGGCTCTTTTCGCGAAAGCGGGAGAGCGCGGGCGCGGGAGAGCGAAAAATCCCTCTTGCGCTCCCCCGGCGATCACCGGGGCCGGAAATGGTGCGCCAGCGTGAATTCATCGGTGCGCGCTGTGTACGAGAGATGGTTCTTCATGGCCCAGGTGACGAGCTGGTAGTGCAGAGGAATGAAGGCGAGCTCGGAGGCGGCGAGGGCGGCGGCCTCGCGCGCGAGCGCCTCGCGCGCGGCCGGATCCACCGTGCCGAGCGAGCGGGCGATGAGCGCATCGAGCTTCGAGTTGGAGAATCCGCCCCAGTTCCACGCGCCGTACCCCTTCGCCGCATCGGGAGTCGCGGCGAGCGAGCGCAGCGCGAGGTCCGCGGCGAGCGAGCCCCAGCCGAGCAGCGCCACCCCGAACTCGCGGTTGCGCGCGCGCCCGAAATAGACAGCGAGCGGCATCGCCTCCACGCGCGCGGCCACTCCCACGCGCGAGAACATCTGCGCCACCGCCTGCGCAACCTGCTCGTCGTTGATGTAGCGGTTGTTGGGAGTGGCGATCGTGAGTGCGAAGCCCTGCGGGTAGCCCGCTTCGGCGAGGAGCTTCGCCGCGCGCTCCGGATCGTGGGGGTCGGGGGCGACCTCCGGGTTGTGGCCGAAGACCGAGGGCGAGACCACGCTTCCCGCGGGAATGCCGAGCCCCTCCATCACGCGCTCGGTGATCGCGCGGCGGTTGATCGCGAGCGAGAGCGCGCGCCGCACGCGCAGGTCCTTGAGGGGGTTGGCCGCGAGCGGCCTGCCGTCGCGGGCGGCGAGGCCGGGAGGCCGGTCGCGCGCCTGGTCGAGATGCAGAAAAATGGTGCGCCAGGACACTGCGCTCTCGAGCTTGAGCCCCGGAGTCTTCCGCAGCCGCGCGAGGTCGGCCGCCGGCACGTGCTCGATCGCGTCCAGCTCGCCCGAGAGCAGCGCTGCGGTGCGCACCGGATCGGCGGGAAGGATGCGCAGCGTCACTTTTTCCCAAGGCGGCCGCCCGCCCCAGTAGTCCTCGTGGCGCGCCAGTTCGATGTGGCTGCCGCGCACGAAGCGCACGAGCCGATACGGACCGGTGCCGATCGCGGCGCGCCCCGAGTCGAAATCGGCGCCGCCCGCTCCGGAGGCGGCCCTCTTCGAGACGATCAGCACCTCGGCGAGGTCCTGGGCGAGCGCCCCGTAGGGCGCCGCAGTCCTGAGCTCCACGGTGTAGCGGTCCACGATGCGCTTCGAGGCGATCGCCCGGACATAGGGCACGAAGCCCCCGGGGCTGCCGGTGATCGCATACGGGCGCTCGAGCGAAAAGACGACGTCCTCGGCGGTGAGTTCCGCGCCGTCGTGGAATTTCACGCCTTTGCGGAGCCTGAATTCCCAGGTGAGGGGATCGGGTACGCGCCAGGTAGCGAGGCCGGGTATCGGGCGCCCGCGCGCGTCCACGTGCACGAGGGAATCGAAGATGTGCTTCTGCGCGGTGAGATTGGGTTGCGCGGCGACGAAGTGCGGATCCATCGTCGTGACGTCGGCCGAGAGACCGATCCTGAGCTCTGCGGCGTGCGCGGCGCAGATGGCGAATTGAGCCGCCAGCACGGCGAGAACGCCGAGCGAGGCCGGGATCCTCGATCCGCCGGCGCCCGCCCGGGCTCGCGACGCGGGCAGGCTGTCAGGAATCTCTCGAGTCGGAATCCGGCACGCTCCCCGGATGCCCGGGCGCGGCGATCCGCCCATGCGGTATTGCGCATTCATCCTCGGCCATTCCCCGATCGGACCCGCTCAAGAATAGCGCATCGGGCGGCGCGATTGACAGCGCTTCGCGCGCTGCCTATTCTCGAACTTTGGCTGCGCGCTCCCATGAACGTGTCCGCTCGACCTGCGCCGGCGAGCCTCGAGATGATCCGCGCGCTGGTCGCTTTCCCCACCGTCAGCCGCGACTCCAACCTCGAGCTCATCGAGTTCGTGCGCGCGCGCCTCGCGGCGCTCGGCGCCGAAATCCGGATCACCCACGACGACGAGGGGCGCAAGGCGAATCTGTTCGCGACGCTCGGACCGCGCGCCGAAGGCGGCATCGTCCTGTCGGGCCACACCGATGTGGTACCGGTCGAGGGCCAGCCGTGGCAGAGCGATCCGTTCCAGGCGGTCGAGAAGGACGGCCGGATCTACGGGCGCGGCGCCGCTGACATGAAGAGTTTTCTCGGCTGCGTGCTCGCGGCGGCGCCCCGCTTCGTCGAGCGGGGGCTGAAGCGCCCGCTGCACCTCGCGTTTTCCTACGACGAGGAAGTGGGCTGCCTCGGCGTGGAGCGCATGATCGCCGATTTCGCGCGCGCGGGTGTGCGGCCGCGCGCGTGCATCGTCGGCGAGCCCACCGGGATGCGGCCGGTGATCGCGCACAAGGGAAAGCGCAGCTACCGCTGCGTCGTGCGCGGGCTCGCCGGGCACTCGGCCTACGCGCCGAGCGGCGTGAACGCGGCGGAGTACGCCGCGGTCGCCGTCGCATTCCTGCGCGGGCTCGGGCGTCGGCGCCGCGACCACGGGCCGCGCGACACGGACTTCGACGTGCCCTACACCACGGTGCACACCGGCCTCATCCACGGAGGCACGGCGCTCAACGTCATTCCCCACGACTGCGCCTTCGAGTTCGAGTTCCGGCACTTGCCGGGCGAGGATCCGCAGGCGCTCGAGCGCGAATTCACCGACTTCGTGCGCGGGCGGCTCGAGCCCGAAATGCGCGCGCTGGACCCGGCCGCAGGCTTCACGATCACTTCCCTCTCCGAGAACCCTGCGCTCGACACCGACCCCGGAAGCGAGGCGGCGGCGCTCGTGCAGGCGCTCGCCGGCGGCGCTGGCTTCGGCAAGGTCTCCTTTGCGAGCGAGGCCTCGCTCTTCCAGCGCGCGGGCATTCCCGCGGTGCTCTGCGGACCGGGCTCGATCGAGCAGGCGCACAAGCCCGACGAGTTCGTCACCCTCGATCAGATCGCGCGCTGCGAGGCGTTCCTCGAGCGGCTGGTGGAGCACCTCTGCGAATGAAACCGCGATAAGGGGCGCCGGTCCTTTCTTTCGCCGCCACTCCGTCACCGCGCCAGCGGGTCGCTCCCGGCGCCCTCAGTGGTGCAGGATCTTGGAGAGGAACTGCTGCGCCCGCTCGGAGCGGGGCTGGCCGAAGAATTCCTCCTTCGGCGCATCCTCCACGATCTCGCCCTGGTCCATGAAGACCACGCGGTGGGCGACGCGGCGGGCGAACCCCATCTCGTGGGTGACGACCATCATGGTCATGCCTTCCTCGGCGAGCTGCACCATCACGTCGAGCACCTCGTTGATCATCTCGGGGTCGAGCGCCGAGGTCGGCTCGTCGAAGAGCATCGCGATCGGGTCCATCGCGAGCGCGCGCGCGATCGCGACGCGTTGCTGCTGGCCGCCCGAGAGCTGGCCGGGGAACTTGGCCGCCTGCTCCTCGAGCCCCACGCGCTTGAGCAGCGCCAGCGCCTTCTCCTCGGCTATCGCGGGCGGGCGGCCGAGCACCTTGATCTGGCCGAGCGTGATGTTCTCGAGCACCCGCATGTGGGGGAAGAGCTCGAAACTCTGGAACACCATGCCGATGCGCGCGCGCAGGCGCGGAAGATCGGTGCGGGGGTCGCCGACCGAGACGCCGTCCACGAGGATACTGCCCTGCTGGAAGGGCTCGAGCCCGTTCACGCACTTGATGAGCGTGGACTTGCCCGAGCCCGAGGGCCCGCACACCACGACGACCTCGCCCTTCTCGACGCGGGTCGAGCAGTTCCTGAGCACCTGGAACCTCCCGTACCACTTGCTCACGCCCTTGAGCTCGATCATCGGCATGGATCGGAAACCTCCTCGACCGCAGGAGAGCGCGGATGAACGCCTAGATGGCCCGGCAAGTGGCTTCCTCGCAGCCGCGCTCACCCGCGTTCATCGGCGGTGTCACCTGATTACTGCGAGGCGCTGCTGCAGCCGCCTCACCAGCTTCGAGAGCGCGAACGAGACGATGAAGTAGACCACAGCCACGAAGAGGTACATTTCCACGAGTCGCCCGTCGCGCTGTGCGATTTTGGAGGCTGCGCCGAGGAAATCGGTGATGCCGAGCACGTAAACGAGGGAGGTGTCCTGGAACAGGATGATCGTCTGGGTGAGCAGCACCGGCAGCATGTTGCGGAAGGCCTGCGGCAGCACGACGTAGCCCATGGTCTGCCAGTAGTTCAACCCCAGGGCCTGCGCGGCGGCGACCTGGCCGCGCGGGATGGACTGGATGCCGGCACGCATGATCTCGCAGTAGTAGGCTGCCTCGAACAACGTGAAAGTGATCACCGAGGACCAGAAGGCGCCGACCCGGATCGGCGCGCTCGCGCCGAGCACCCAGCCGCCGATCCAGGGCACGAGAAAGTAGAACCAGAAGATCACCAGCACGAGCGGTACCGCGCGCATCAGGTTGACGTAGGCTCCGGCGAGGAGCGCGAGCGGCGCGAAACCGGAGAGCCGCATCATCGCGAGCAAAGTGCCCAACACGAGCCCGCCGGACATCGCCATCAGCGTGAGCGTGACGGTGAAGGTCATTCCCTCCCTGAAAAGATAGGGCAGGGATCGCTGGATGACGTCGAAATCGAATCCCGCGAACACGGGGCGCCCTCAATGCCCGGGGGAAGCCGCTCCGGAGGCCGCGCCGATGTAGCCCGGCACTGCGACCTTTTTCTCGAGCGCGCGCATCGCGAGCACCACCACGATGTTCACCAGGATGTAGATCGCGGTGGCGCCGGTGAACGCTTCGAATACCTGGAAGCTGAACTCCTGCATCGAGCGCGCCCGGTTGGTGAGCTCCATCAGCCCGATGGTGAGCGCGACGGCCGAGTTTTTGATCACGTTCATGAATTCCGAGGTGAGCGGCGGCAGGATGATGCGGAAGGCCATCGGCAGCAGCACGTGGCGGTAGGCTTGGGGGAGCCTCAAGCCGAGCGCGGTCGCCGCGGCGAGCTGCCCGCGCGGCAAGGACTGGATGCCCGCGCGCACCTGCTCGGCGACGCGGGCCGAGGTGTAGAACCCGAGACAGAGCACCGCCGGCACGAAGGAAGCCCAGGGCGGGGGCATCTGCTTGATCGCCTCGCCCGCGGCCTTCGGCACGAGCTCCGGCAGCACGAAGTACCACAGGAACATCTGCACCAGGAGGGGAATGTTGCGGAAAAGCTCCACGTACGCGTTTCCCGCCCGCACCACCCACCGATAGGGGAGCGTGCGCAGCGTGCCGACGAGCGAGCCGAGCGCGAGCGCGATCGCCCACGCGCAAAACGCCGTCGCGAGCGTCCAGCCCAGCCCCGAGACGAGCCAGCCGATGTAGGGGCCCGTGCCGTCGGGCGCTGGCGCCCAGAAGATGCTCCAGTTCCAGTTGTACTGCACCGGCCCTGCCTGCAGCCAGCCTCAAAAACCCGGATGCAACCGCCGGTGGCGGCCGGCGAGCGCCGATATTCCACTACCGAAGGCCCGGCCAGCAGGGAATTTCATCTGCGCTTGTCGGCGCATATCCGCGGCTCATGCGCGATCTTGTTTTCGAAGGGGAGGAGCCGATTTCGGCGGCCGGAAAAATGCGCGCGCCCGGGGCGGCGTGGATCCTCCGCCCGCAACGCGCGCAGGCAAAACGGCGCCGCGAGCGCCCGTTTTTATTGGTAGTCCTTCGGATCCCCGGAGTCGGTCGGGTTGGCGATCACCTTCTTGAACTGCGGGCTGATCGGCACGTTGAGCGTGACGCCCCTGGGCGGAATGGGCTTGAGGAACCACTTTTCGTAGATCTTGAGGATTTCGCCGCTCTTGTAAATCGAGCGCATCGCGTCGTCCACCACCTTCTTGAAGGCCGGGTCGTCCCGGCGCAGCATGATGCCGTAGGGCTCAACGGTGTAGGCCTCGGCTCCGATCGCCCACTCGGCAGGATTCCTCGAATTGGCGACCAGCCCGTAGAGCAGGATGTCGTCCATGAAGAAGGCGACCGCGCGCCCCGTGTCCACGGTGAGGAAGGCCTCGGCGTGGTCTTTTGCCGCGATGATGTTCAGGCCGAGGTTGCGCTTGGCGTTCTCCTCGGTCACCCACTTGATGTTGGTGGTGCCCGCGGTCGAGACCACGGTCTTGCCCTTCAGATCGGCGAGCGTCTTGATGTTGGAGGCCTTCTTCGCGACGTAGCGGTTGGCGGTGACGAAGTGGGTGATGGTGAAGGCGACCTGCTTCTGGCGCTCGAGATTGTTGGTCGTCGAGCCGCACTCGAGATCGATCGTGCCGTTCGCCATCAGCGGGATGCGGGTCGCGGAGGTGACCGGGTTGAGCCGGACCTCGATCTTCGGCATCTTGAGCTGCGCCTTGATCGCGTCCACGATCCGGTAGCAGAGGTCCATCGCGTAGCCGATCGCCTGCTGTTTGTCGTCGTAGTACGAGAACGGGATCGAGGCATCGCGATGCCCCAGGGTGATCACCCCGGTGTCGCGGATCTTCTTGAGCGTGCCGGTGAGCTCCTGGGCCTGGGCCACGGCGCCGAAGGCGCAGCACGCGAGCCCGGCGACCACCAATCGGGCGCTAACTATCATGATCCCCTCCATGGCTTGACGGTTGGCGAAACGGGGCCGTCTTCGGTGAATACGGCGCGTCCCAATCTAGCCGAAGGCACGGGGCTTGTCCAGAACGCCGCGGCGTGCCTCACGCGGGGCCCGTCTTCCCCGGCGCAGCCCGCGCCCCAGCGAGCGCCCATTCGACGCAAGCGGCGGCGAGCGCTTGCGTTGCGTCCACGAGCGAGGCGGGCGGCGCGCACCCGGGCTCGAGCGCGACCGGGACCTCGGTGCAGGCGAGCACGATCGCCCGCGCGCCCCGCGCCGCGAGCCGGCGCGCCGCCCGCTCGAGCGCTTCCCGCGCCCGCTCGAGCGCGCCCGCCTTGACCTCGTGTATGCCCGCCATGACGAGGCTCGCCTGCTCGTCCGCGTCGGGCGCGAGC
>DATLZE010000124.1:0-6804 GCA_035574195.1 Burkholderiales bacterium
GCTTGGAGGTGTCGAGCTGCCGCTTCTCGGTCTTGACGGCGTCCGGTGGCGGCTTGTCGCTGTAGATGACGCGCCCGTCGGGCCCGGTGGACTTGTAGAGCGTCTGGGCGACCGCGGGCAGGCCGATGAGGGCCAGCGCCCCCAGCCAGAATGACAACCCTCTGCGGATCGACATGGTCGCGTCCTCCCGGTTGCGGACGGCGGGCGCCGTCCCGGCCACGCAAATTATAGCAACGCCCGCTCACGGCCACGGTGGACTGCGGTTAGAATTGGGCGGCAATCGGCGGGACGGACGACGTCCCGCCGCGGCATCCCGTCCCGATGGCCCCATTACCCGATGCGCGAGAAACCCGGCGGCGCGATCGTCGTTCGCGGCGCGCGCCAGAACAATCTCAAGAACCTCTCGCTCGAGCTGCCGCTCCGCGAGCTGACCGTGGTGACCGGCGTGTCGGGCTCGGGCAAGTCCTCGCTCGTGTTCGACACGCTCTACGCCGAAGGCCAGCGCCGCTACGTCGAGACCTTCTCGCCCTACGCGCGCCAGTTCCTCGACCGCATGGACCGCCCGCGGGTGGACGCGATCGAGGGCATTCCTCCGGCGATCGCCATCGATCAGGTCAACCCGGTGCGCACCTCGCGCTCGACGGTGGGCACCATGACCGAACTCGCCGACCACCTGAAGCTGCTCTACGCGCGCGCCGCGCGCCTGCACTGCCGCGGCTGCGGGCGGGCGGTGGCGCGCGACACCCCCGAGACGATCTACGCCGATCTCGCCGCGCGCGCGCGCGCCGCGGGCGACCCGCGGCTCGTCGTCGCCTTTCCCGTCCCGGTGCCGGAGAATTTCTCCGAGGAAGAGGTGAGGCGGCTTCTGGCACGCCAGGGCTACACCCGCATCCACGCCCGCGGCGGCGGCACGCTCGAGGTGGTGCAGGACCGCATCCGGATGGGCTCCGCGGAGCGCGCGCGCGTGATCGAGGCGCTGGAGGCGGCGCTGCGCGTGGGGCAGGGACGCGTCAACATCTACCCCCTCGCCGAAGCCGGGCCGCCTCACGCCCCCCAGCTCTCGCCGCCCGCGCCGTGGAGGTACTCCGCCGATCTTCACTGCGCGGATTGCGACATCCACTACGCGGAGCCGACGCCGAGCCTGTTCTCGTTCAACTCGCCGGTCGGCGCGTGCGAGACCTGCCGCGGTTTCGGGCGCGTGATCGGCGTGGACTGGGGGCTGGTCGTGCCCGACGAATCGAAGACGCTGCGCGAAGGCGCGATCCGCCCGTGGCAGAGCGAGTCCTACCGCGGCTGGAACGAAGATCTGCTCGAGTACGCGAAAAAGCGCGGCGTGCCGCCGGATACGCCGTGGCGCGATCTCGCCCCGGAGCACCGGCGCTGGGTGATCGAGGGCGACCCCGACTGGGTGAGCTGGAGAAAGTCCTGGCCCGGCAAGTGGTACGGCCTCGCGCGCTTCTTCAAGTGGCTCGAGACCAAGGCCTACAAGATGCACGTGCGGGTGCTGCTCTCGCGCTACCGCGCCTACACCCCGTGCGCGGCGTGCGGCGGAGCGCGCCTGAAGACCGAGGCGCTGCTGTGGCGCGTGGGCAGCCACGAGGAGGCGCAGCTCGCGCTCGGCGGCGCGGCACGCTTTCTGCCGCGGGGCGTCGCCTGGGACGCGCGGCGGCTCGCCGAGCTGCCGGGGCTCGCGATCCACGACGTGATGCTGCTGCCGATCGCGCGCGCGCGCGCGTTCTTCGAGCAGCTGCGGCTGCCGGCGCCCCTCGATCAGGCCGCCGATCTGGTGCTCGCCGAGATCCGCGCCCGGCTCTCCTATCTGACCGAGGTCGGGCTTGGCTACCTCACGCTCGACCGCCAGTCGCGCACGCTCTCGGGCGGCGAGGTGCAGCGCATCAACCTCACGACCGCACTTGGCACCTCGCTCACCAACGCGCTGTTCGTGCTCGACGAGCCCTCGATCGGGCTGCATCCCCGCGACATGGGGCGGGTGATCGGCGTGATGAAGAAGCTGCGCGACGCGGGCAATTCGCTGATAGTGGTCGAGCACGATCCCCAGATCATGGCTGCCGCCGACCGCATCCTCGACCTCGGGCCGGGCCCGGGCGAGCGCGGCGGGCGCGTGGTGTTCTTCGGCACGCCGGCGCAGCTCGCGCGCGCGCGCGGCTCGCTCACCGGCGACTACCTCGCCGGGCGCAGGCGCGCGGGCGGGGACGCCCGAGCCTCGCCGTTCGATATCGACAAGGCGCCGCGAATAACCGTTTGCGGCGCCTCCGAGCACAATCTGAAGAACATCGACGTGGCGATCCCGCTCGGGCGGCTGACGTGCGTGACCGGCGTCTCGGGCTCGGGCAAGTCCACGCTGGTGCAGGAGGTCCTCTACGCCGCGCTGCTCAAGGCGAAGGGGCGGCCGACGGAGGCGCCCGGCGCGCATCGCGCGCTGCTCGGCCACGAGCAGCTCGCCGATGTCGTGCTGGTGGACCAGTCGCCGATCGGGCGCACCGCGCGCTCCAATCCCGCGAGCTACGTGGGAGCCTTCGATCCGATCCGCAAGCTCTTCGCCGCGGCGCCCGCCGCGCTCGAGCGGCGCTACACGGCCAGCACGTTCAGCTTCAATTCGGGCGACGGGCGCTGCCCGGCCTGCGGCGGCAGCGGCTTCGAGCACATCGAGATGCAGTTCCTCTCCGACGTCTATCTGCGCTGCCCCGAGTGCGACGGCCGGCGCTACCGGCCGGAGGTGCTGGAGGTGAAGATCGAGCCTCCCGCCGGCTCGCCCTTCACCGCGAAGTCCATCGCGGACGTGCTCGAGCTGACGGTGTCCGAGGCGATCGAATTCTTCGGCGGGCAGCCCGAGGTGCGGCGGGCGCTCGAGCCCCTCGCCGACGTCGGGCTCGACTATCTTCGCCTCGGCCAGCCGGTGCCGACGCTCTCCGGGGGCGAGGCGCAGCGCCTGAAGCTCGCCGGGCACCTTGCCGCGGCGAAAATGCTCCCCAGCCCCTCGCAGCAGAAGGGCGGCACGGGCGCGGCGAGCGGAGGCATCCTGTTCCTGTTCGACGAGCCCACCACCGGGCTGCACTTCGACGACGTCGCGAAGCTGCTCGCCGCGTTCCGCAAGCTCCTCGCCGCCGGCCACTCGCTCGTCGTGATCGAGCACAACCTCGATGTCATCCGCGCCGCCGACTGGATAATCGACCTCGGACCCGAGGGCGGCGAGGCGGGCGGCGAAGTGGTCGCGACCGGCACTCCGGCGGAAATCGCCGCGCACCCGACTTCCCATACCGGACGCGCGCTGCGCGAGTACGAATCCGCCTTTGCGCTGGCGGCGGCGGAGCCGCCCGCGCTCGAGCCCGGTCAGCGATCGCGGCCTGCCCTCCTGCCGCAGGCGGCGCCGCAACCTCGTGGAGCGTGTCTCCGAGCCGGCGCGCGACCGACTGGCAGCAGCGAGCCGGCGCGGGCGCAGCGGCGCGCGGCGCCGGGAGGGCGCGAGACGAGCCAGGCGATCCAGGTTCACGGCGCGCGCGAGCACAACCTCAAGAACATCTCGGTCGCGATCCCGCGCGACCGCTTCACCGTGGTGACCGGCGTCTCGGGCTCGGGCAAGTCCACGCTCGCCTTCGACATCCTGTTCGCCGAGGGCCAGCGCCGCTACCTCGAGTCGCTCAACGCCTACGCGCGCCAGTTCGTCGAGCCCGCGGCGCGCCCCGACGTGGACGCGATCTTCGGCATCCCGCCCACCGTCGCGATCGAGCAGCGCACGAGCCGCGGCGGGCGCAAGAGCACGGTGGCGACGTTGACCGAGATCCACCATTTCCTGCGCCTGCTCTTCGTCAAGCTCGGGACGCAATACTGCCCGAAGTGCGAGGTCCCGATCGAGCCGCAGAGCGCGGAGGCGATCGCGGCGCGGCTGCTGCGCGCCTGGCGCGGCTCGCGCATCGGGCTGCTCGCGCCCCTGGTGGTCAACCGCAAGGGCTACTACACCGAGCTCGCCCGCTGGGCCGCCGCTCGCGGCTACACGCACCTGCGCGTGGACGGCGAGTTCCTGCCGACCGATCCCTGGCCGCGGCTCGCGCGCTATCGCGAGCACACCATCGAGCTGCCGGTCGCCGACGTGCGCGCCGCCCCCGGCGAGGAGAAAGCGCTGCGCGCCGCGCTCGCGCGGGCGCTCGACCTCGGCAAGGGCGTGGTGCACGTGATGGCCCCGCTCGAGCGCCTGGAACGGGCGATGGCGCGCGGCGCGCCTCGGGCCGCTCTCGCACAGACGGTGTATTCGACCCGGCGCGCCTGTCCCTCGTGCGGGTCGAGCTTCCCCGAGCTCGACCCGCGGCTGTTCTCGTACAACTCGCGGCACGGCTGGTGCGAAACGTGCTACGGCACCGGGCTCGTGCTGCCCGGCTTCGACGAAGCCCAGAGCGGCGAGGAAATCTGGTGGAACGAGTGGTACGAAGGGCAGGCCGCGCCCTGCCCGGCGTGTGCAGGGCGGCGGCTCAATCCGATCGCGCTGGCGGTCAAGTTCCGCGGCCATTCGATCGCCGACCTCAGCAGGCTCTCGGTGGCGGAGGTCGAAAAATTTTTCGCCGATCTTCGCCTCGCGGGGCGGGAAGCGGAGATCGCGCGCGACGTGCTCGCGGAGCTGCGCGCGCGGCTCGCCTTCCTGCGCGAGGTAGGGCTCGCCTACCTCGCGCTCGACCGCGCGGCGCCCACGCTCTCCGGGGGCGAAGCGCAGCGCATCCGCCTCGCCGCGCAGTTGGGCTCGAGCCTGCGCGGCGTCGCCTACATTCTCGACGAGCCCACCATCGGACTGCACCCGCGCGACAACCGCGTGCTGCTCGCCACCCTCGCCAGGCTCAAGGCCAAGGGCAACACGCTGATCGTGGTCGAGCACGACGAGGAGACCATCCGGCGCGCCGAATACGTGGTGGACCTCGGCCCCGGAGCGGGCGGTCGCGGAGGCGAGGTGGTGGCGAGCGGCACCGCCGCCGATCTGGTGCGCGCGAGCGCTTCCGTCACCGGCCGCTTCCTCGCGCAGCCGCTCAGGCACCCGCTGCGCGAGCGGCGCCCGGTGAGCGGCGCGACACCTGCCCTGCGCGTGGAGGGCGCGCGGCTGCACAATCTCAAGAACCTCGACGTGCGCGTTCCGCTCGGGCGGCTCACCGTGGTGACCGGGGTCTCGGGCTCCGGCAAGTCCACGCTGGCGCGCGAGGTGCTCTACGAGAACCTGCGGCGGCTG
Source organism: Burkholderiales bacterium (assembly GCA_035574195.1). Taxonomy (GTDB): domain Bacteria; phylum Pseudomonadota; class Gammaproteobacteria; order Burkholderiales; family SG8-41; genus SG8-41. The sequence goes on from DATLZE010000124.1 coordinate 5,228, forward strand.
GCCGCCCGCGCCCACAAGGCACGAGGCAAGGGGGAATCCGGCCTCGCGCCTCGGGCCTCGGCTTCGCTCCTCGGCTGCAAGGCGATCCGCGGCAGCGAGCGGATCGGGCGCGTGCTCGAGGTGGACCAGACTCCCATCGGCAAGACGCCGCGCTCCTGCCCCGCCACCTACGTCGGCTTCTGGGACGCGATCCGCAGGCTCTTCGCCGAGCTGCCCGAGGCGCGGATGCGCGGCTACACCGCCTCGCGCTTCTCCTTCAACACGCCGGGGGGGCGCTGCGCGGCGTGCGAGGGCCAGGGCATCCGGCGCATCGAGATGTCCTTTCTGCCCGACGTAAAGGTCGTGTGCGAGGCGTGCCGCGGCGCGCGCTTCGCTCCCGAAACCCTCGCGGTGCGCTTCAAGGGAAAGAATATCGGCGAGGTGCTCGCCATGAGCGTGGAGGAGGCGGTGGAATTCTTCTCCGCGCATCCGGCGATCCACCACGCCCTCACCCTGCTGCAGGACGTGGGGCTCGGCTACCTCACCCTCGGCCAGAGCAGCCCGACGCTCTCCGGGGGCGAGGCGCAGCGCATCAAGCTCGTCACGGAACTGGCGAGAGCGCGCACCGGCGTTCGAGAAACGAGCGACGCGCAGCGGGTCACGCTCTACGTTCTCGACGAGCCCACCGTGGGCCTGCACATGGCCGACGTCGAGAAGCTCCTCGAGGTGCTGCACCGGCTGGTGGACGCCGGCAACACGGTGGTCGTGATCGAGCACAACCTCGACGTGATCGCGGAGGCCGACTGGATCATAGACCTCGGGCCAGAAGGCGGGGACGCCGGCGGCGAGATCGTCGCGCAGGGCGCGCCCGAAGACATCATCCGGCCCTTTCTCCCCTCCGCCACGGGCACGGGTGGCCGCGAAGCGGCCGGGACGATGCGCTCGCACACCGCGCGCATGCTCGCCGAATTCTTGCGCGAGCGCGCAATGCCGGCCCGCTGAAATGCGATCGGGCCTCTGAAGCGGCCGGTCGCCCTTCCAGCCAGTGATTTCTCCCGTCGTCCCCGCAACGCCCGCGTTCGACGCGGCGGGCACGCCCTATTCGCCCGCCTACGGTGACGTCTATCACAGCGCCGAATCCGGGCCGGGGCAGGCGCGTCACGTCTTTCTCGGCGGCAACGGCCTTCCCGCCCGCTGGGCCGGCGCGCGCGTGTTCACCGTGCTCGAGACCGGGTTCGGGCTCGGGCTGAACTTCCTCGCGACGTGGCAGGCGTGGCGCGACGATCCGGCGCGCCCGCAACGGCTGCATTTCGTCTCGGTCGAAAAACATCCCTTCCTGCGCGAGGGGCTCGCGGCGCTGCACGCGCGCTACCCCGAGTTCGCGCCGCTCGCCGCGCAGCTCCGGGCCGGCTGGCCGCTGCTCCTTCCCGGCCTGCACCGGGCGCACTTCGAATCCGGGCGCGTGACGCTCACGCTCGCCTTCGCCGACGTCGCGGATGCCCTGCCAAGCCTGCGCCTTGCCGCCGACGCGATCTATCTCGACGGATTCGCTCCGGAGCGCAACCCGGACATGTGGACGCCCGCCGTCATGAAGGCGC
>DATLZE010000125.1:0-34329 GCA_035574195.1 Burkholderiales bacterium
CGAGCCGATGACCGCCGCGATCCTCTCCGGGCACCGGCGCGTGCCGCCCTACGGCATGGCGGGAGGAGCGCCCGGCATGACCGGCCGCAACTGGGTGCGGACGGTGGAGGGAACCGTCGTCGAGCTCGGTGGCTGCGAGCAGATCGAGATGCGCCCGGGCGACGTGTTCGTGATCGAGACGCCGGGAGGCGGCGGCTACGGGAAGCCGAACGGCGCGTGAACGGGCGCGGGGCGCCGTCCATGTTACGGACCTCGCAGCGGGAACTCGGCACCACCGGCCGCGTCTATCGGCACGGCAAGCCGCCGTCCTGCCGGATCTTTCCCGGCGCGACGGGGGCGCGCTCGATGTTCAGGATACGAACGTGACGGACAAGACGATCGATCTTCCCTTGCGCTCCTGCCAGTACCACGGCGGGCGCACCGACCGCGACGGCTTCCTCGTTTTCTGCGGCAAGCCGGTCGTCAGCGGCTCGAGCTACTGCGCCGAGCACTACTGGCGCATCTATCAGCGCGCGCCCACGATCGGAGCGGCGCGCCCGGTAATTGCGGAACCCGAGGAGGCCGCGCCGGTGGCGGTCGAGAGCGAGGAGCTGGCTCAGGAAGCCGCCTGAGGAACGCGGCCGCGCGCGCGGTCGCCGAAAAAAAACGGGCGCCCGGGGCGCCCGTTTTCTCTTCCAGACATCCGCAGTCAGGGAATCGTGCGCTCTCCGGACTTCATCGCGGCGCGCGCCTCGCGGGTGCGCTCCTCGAAGTTCTCGGCTTGCGCCTTCCAGGGATGGACGGCGAAGGCGAAGCCGCCGATCATGAGGGCGGCGGGCGAGAGCATCAGCAAAACATGTGTGAGCATCGAAAGCCTTTCCGGTTGAAAAACGGTTGATCGAGTGCGGCGCGGCGCGCAGCGCGCGCGATTATATCCGAAAAATCACCCCCCGTCCGTCCTCGCGCTCCCGTCCTTCGTTTCCACGCGCGGCTCGAGCCCCATCAGCTTCAGCACCCAGACCAGCGCGAACCCCGCGGCGAGCGGCCACCAGTGCACGAGCAGGATGGCGAGCGCGCCCGAAGCGCCGTAGGCGATGCCCATCAGCAGGATGCCGAAGAGGCGGCTGCGCCAGGCGACGTAGAGCATCGCGGCGCCGAGCGCGAGGAACAAGCCGCCGAGGATATAGACCACGATGCTCACTTGGGCGTCGTTCGGTGTCCGGGGTTCGGTGTCGAACGTTCGAGGCTCGGGGCTCGTCGCGCGACATCGAGCCTCGAACCCGCAGCCTGGAACATTCAAGAGCTCCGTTCAGCAGCGCCCGCGGCGCGCTGTTATGATTGTCACAGAAACGGCAGAAAAACGTAACGCCCGGTGCCGCCGCCGAAGAAAACGCTCGCCGCCTGCTCCTGCGCTCACGTGCTGCACGACGGGCTGTCCGACGTCACCTACGTGCTGCTGCCGCTGCTCGCGCAAAGCTACGGCCTCTCGCTCGCCCAGGTCGGCCTCATCCGCTCCGCGCACCGCACCGCGATGGCGGCGTTCCAGGTCCCCGCCGGGCTCCTCGCCGAGCGCTGCGGCAGCCGCAACCTGCTTGCGCTCGGCACGCTCGTCGCCGGGCTTGCGTTCATCGCCCTCGGTTTCGCCCCCGGCTTCTGGGCGATCCTCGCCGCGCTGTTCTTCGCCGGGCTGGGCTCCGCCGTGCAGCACCCGCTCTCCTCCACCCTGATCTCGCACGCCTATCCGGCCGAAGGCCGGCGCGCCGCGCTCGGCGCCTACAATTTCGCCGGCGACCTCGGCAAGTTCGCCTTCGGCGGCGTGGTGAGCCTCGCGCTCGTCGCGGGCGCCTCGTGGCAGGCGCCGGTCGTCGCGTTCGGCCTGTGCGGGATCCTCACCGCGGCGGCGATCCTGCTGTTCGTGGCGGAGGACCGCGCGCGCCGGGGGAAGGCGGGGGCGGAGCGGTGGAGGCCGGCGGCGCGAGCCGCAAGCGGCTGGGGCATCCGCGACCGGCAGGGCTTCGCCGCGCTGTGCGCGATCGAGATCCTCGATTCGAGCACGCGCACCGGGTTTCTCACTTTCGTCGCCTTCCTGCTGATCGCGCGGGGGCTGCCTGAGGGCTGGGCGGTGCTGGCGGTGCCCCTGATCCTCGCCGGCGGCATGGCGGGCAAGCTCGCCTGCGGCCTGCTCGCCGAGCGCTTCGGCATCGTGCGCATGGTCGTCATCACGGAAACCGCCACCGGGATCGGAATCCTCGCCACGCTCGCGTTGCCCGAGTTCGCCGCCTTTCTGCTGCTGCCGCTGGTGGGCGTGGTGCTGAACGGCACCTCTTCGGTGCTCTACGGCACGATCGGCGATTTCGTGGAGCAGGAGCGGCTGCCGCGCGCATTCGGGTTGTTCTACACCCTGGGCTCGGTCTGCGGCATCGCCGCGCCGCTCGGCTACGGGATGCTGGGGGACGCCTTCGGTGTCGAGGCGGTGATCGCGACGATCGGTGTCGCGATCTTCGCCACGATCCCGTTCGCGTTGCTGATGAAGCTGCCGGCCGCGCCCAGGCCAGCGGCACGGTAGAGACCGGCAGCCGCCGCTTCACTCCGCCCCTTCGCCGCGACGCCGCTTCCTTCGTCACCCCGGCGGTTATAATGCCGATTCGCGCTTTCAGGAAAAGAGCCATGGCCGGCAAGCAACGAATCTCCTATGTTCCGCTCGACAAGATGACGCCCGAGATGCGCGCCGAGATGGAGCGCTGCGCGCGCGAGGGCACTCCGCGGCCCGAATCCTCCGCGATCCGCGCGCACGTGCCGGCGTGCTTCTGGTCGTTCGCCAACTCGTGGCGCGACATCTTCCATCGCGGGGTGTGCGACCATGCGATCAAGGAGCTCTGCCGGCTCTACGTGTCGCGTGCGGTGACCTGCGAATTCTGCGGCAACCAGCGCTCGATCAAGGCGGTCGCGGCCGGCGCGGTCGACGAGCCCAAGGTGGACGACTTGATCGATTTCGAGAAGTCGCCGCGGTATACCGAGCGCGAGAAGGCGGCGCTCGCCTACGCCGAGGCGATCACCTGGCGGCTCGACACCGACGACGCGTTCTGGGAGCGGCTCAACCGGCACTTCAGCGAGCCCGAGCTGGTCGAGCTCGGCTGCTTCATCGCGCTCACCATGGGCCAGCAAAGCTGGCTGCGGCTGCTCAACATCGAGCACCACCAGGTGATGGCCGGGACGTCCGCCTCGATGGCGCCGGGCTTCGAGACTCCCGAGGCGCTTGCAAGATCCAAAGCTTCTCCGAACTACTGGGCCAAGAAGGACCCTGCCCCGAGCAGCGACGTCGCGTGACGGCCGGGCGCCGGAAGCGATCTCAGGACCCGATATGCCGGCTCCCGGTCGGCTTTCGTGCTCTATGCCATAGGGAGCCGGTATAGGGCTTGCCGCGCGCGATCGCCCGGGTGGCGAGCGGGGCACGGGCGCCCCTCCGATATTCCGAGCTTCCGCAGCAGCGATTCGAGGCCCGCGAACTGCGCTCGCAGCAGCGGATCGTCCGGGATCGGGTGGAAAGCGAGGCGCGCCGGTTCAGCACCGCGCGCTCCCGCAATCTCCTCAAGCTGCGTGGCATCTTCCTCCCGAAGCCGAGGCGAGGCCCGGGACGCGGGATGCGCGCACGTAGACGTAACCATCGAACAGGCGCCGCTGGGTGCGATAGAAGGCGCCCTGCTCGGCGTGCCACTGGCCCTCTACCTTGCGCACGCTCGCCGCGGCGGTCAGCACCCCGGAGGGCATGCCGATGCGGATTTCCGACTCGGGGTCGCCGCCCCGGCGGGCGGCCTCGTGGACCACGGTCCCTTCGATCCGCGCCGCGACCGCCAGGCACAGCGTGCAGGTGAGCGGCAGCGCGCGGTGCGGCTGGCCGTTCGAAATCATGCGCGCGGTGAGATCCACGTCGGAGGCCCGGATCGCCTCGCCGTTCAGCGTGCTTGCGTCCCTCGGAGCGGCCACGAATCCGACAAACGGCACCGCCGCGCGCTTCGCCGCCTCCTCGGCGCTCTGCGCGATGCCCATCGCGACGGAAGCCGCGACACGAATGGCGGAGAGCTTCTCCAGGAGGCCGGGGCGGGACTCGATCGCCTCCGGCAGCTCGGTGCCCTCGATGCCGAGGTCCCCGGCGCGGACGAAAACGCACGCGTTCGCCGCGTCCACCATCGAGACGCGCACCCTGCCGAGGCCTGGAACGTCGAGCTCGTCCGCGGCGTTCCCTGTCGGAAGGAGCTTGCCGGTGGTCGCCCCGCCCGGCTCGCGAAATTCGAGCCTGACCGGAGCGCCAGTTCCCGCCACTCCGGGGATCGCGAGCTCGCCGTCCACGGCTGCGGCACCATCCTCGAGCGGAAAGCGCGCCCAGATCATCTTCCGCGTGTTGGTGTTGTGGATGCGCACCAGCGCCTCGTTCCCGGAGACCCGGATCAGCCCCTCGTCCACCGCGAACGGACCCATCGCCGAGGACATGTTGCCGCAGTTCGCGCCGTAGTCCACCCGCGCCTCCTTCACCTGCACCTGCGCGAAGGTGTAGTCGATGTCGGCGTCGGGGCGAGTCGGGGGGCCGACCACGCACACCTTGGAGAGCGACGAGATGCCGCCGCCCAGGCCGTCGAGCTGGCGCCCGTAGGGGTCGGGGCTGCCGATGGCCGCGAGAAAAATCTCGTCCCAGGCCGCGCGCTCGCGCGGAAGATCTTTCGCGTGGAACACCACCGCCTTGCTGGTGCCCCCGCGCATGAACACCGCCGGTATCCTCAGCTGCTTCATCGAACGCTCCCTCCGCGCTTCGCCGCGCCGTGAACGGGCGGCATGGCAATAAGAACGACTGACAAAACGACGGTCCCGCTCTCTATCCTCCGTGTCAAGGGCGAGCCGCGTTCCGAGGGCCCTGTGCCCGAGCCGGCGAACGCCCGACTCGATGCGGCGACTCGGGACGGGCGAGGGCGGCTGCCGCGCAACCGGGTGCGCCTCCCCTCCTCATCCCACACCCCATCCTCTCATCGCCTCGCCGCCGCATTTCGTTCATCCCGCCTGCAGCCGCGCGCGTGCCGGCGGCGCCGCTGCTCGCGGCTTGCCCTCGAGGCGCAGGTACTCGGGGCCGAGTTGCTCGACGCTCGTGCAGCCGATGAGCGCCATCACGCGGTCCACCTCGCTTTTCAGCAGGTTCAGCGCGTGCAGCACGCCGGCCTCGCCGCCCGCGGCAGCCCCGTAGAGCGTCGCGCGCCCGAGAAACACCATGTCCGCGCCGAGCGCGAGCGCCTTCACGATGTCCGAGCCGCGCCGCAAGCCGCTGTCCACCATGATCGCGAGCCTTCCGCGCAGCGCCGCCGCGATTTCGGGCAATACCTCAATCGGGGAGGGCGCGCCGTCGAGCTGGCGGCCGCCGTGGTTGGAGACGAAGATGCCGTCGGCGCCGCACTCGAGCGCGAGCCGCGCGTCCTCGACCGTGAGGATGCCCTTGACCAGGAGTTTGCGCGGCCACAGTGCGCGCAGCCACCGGATGTCCTCCCAGTCGAGCGCGTCGCGGCGGGTGCGGAACTCGGTCAGCGTCTTCGACACGATGCGGCCGCCGACGTTGACGTCGAGGTTCTGGAAGCGCGGGACGCCGGAGTCGAGCAGCGTGCGCAGGAACACGCCCGCGAGCCACCGGGGATGGAGCAGCCCGTCCACCAAGGTGGAGAAGCCCGGACGGAACGGGATTTCGAAGCGGTTGCGCCGGTTGTACTCGCGGGCCGCGGCGACCGGGATGTCGGTGGTCACCACCAGCGCCTCGAACCCGGCGTCGCGGGCGCGCGCGACGAGGCGCTCGGCAAGGTCGCGGTCCTTGGACATGTAGAGCTGGAACCACTGGGTGCCGCCGCCCTCGCGCAGCACGCGCTCGAGCGGAACGAAGGAGGCGGTGGAGAGCACGAACGGCACCCCCGCCCGCGCCGCCGCGCGGGCGAGCGCGATGTCGGCCTCGAACGCGTAGAGCCCCGCGGCGCCGGTCGGAGCGATGCCGAACGGCGCCTCGAACGTCTTGCCCCAGAGCGTGACTTTCTGCGAGCGGCGCGAGACGTCCACCAGCACGCGCGGCAAGAACCGGATGCGCTCGAACGCGGCGCGGTTCGCGCGCAGCGTGACGTTATCCTCCGTGCCCTCGTCGAGAAATTCCCACGCGATGCGCGGCAGCCGGCTGCGCGCGATCGCGCGCAGGTCCTCGATGTTGTATGCCTGCCGGAAGTTCACGAAATGGACTCGAGCGCCGGTCGTGCGCCGAGACGGAACGCAGCGGTTACACTGCCGGTATTGTAATGCACCCGCGATGGCACTGGAGAAAATCATCTCCGGAGGGCAGACCGGCGTGGACCGCGGCGCGCTCGACGCCGCGCTCGAAGCGAGCTTTCCCTGCGGCGGCTGGTGTCCGCAGGGGCGCGCGGCCGAGGATGGAGCGATCCCCGCGCGCTATCCTCTCGCCGAGCTTGCGGGCGCGGGCTACGCGGAGCGCACTGCGGCGAACGTGCGGGACAGCGACGGCACCGCGATCATTCACCACGGCGCGCTCGAGGGCGGCACGCTCCAGACGCGCGAGTGTTGCGTCGCGCTCGGCAAACCCCACCTGCTCGTCGACGCGGCGCGCAGGGACGCGCGGCGAGCCGGCGCCGAGATCGCGACTTTTGTCGCGGGCGCGGGCATCCGCGTGCTCAACGTCGCCGGTCCGCGCCAGAGCAAATGGCCGGGCGCACACGCCTATGCCCGCGCGGCGATCCGGGAAGCGCTGCGGAGGCTCGGACAGAACGAACGCCGGAGCTGAGCGCCGAACGGCGGATTCCGAGCGCGCCAACGCATGTACCTGATCGTCTCGCTCTGCATCGCCATCCATCTCTGCTACATCGGCAGCAAGGTGGTGGTGTCGCTGCTCGCGGTCGAGCTCGGCGCGAGCCAGGCGACGATCGGGCTGATCGCCGCGCTCTACGGCGCCGCCCCGCTGCTCCTCGGGGTTCACGCCGGGCGGCTTTGCGACACCGCGGGCATGCGCCCGCCGCTGCTCGCTGGAGCGGGCCTCGTCGCCGCGGCGATGCTCGCCGGCTTCCTCTTTCCCAGCGTCGCCACTCTGTTCCTCGTCGCGACGCTGATGGGCGCGGGCTTCGTCTACTACAACGTCGCGATCCAGAACCTCGCCGGATCCCACGGCCTGCCCGAGCACCGCGCGCGCAATTTCAGCACGCTCACCGTCGGCTACTCGGCCTCGGCCTTCATCGGTCCGATGTTCGCCGGCTTCGCGATCGACTGGTACGGGCACATCTACGCGTTCCTCGGATTCGCGCTGGTCGCAGCGCTCCCCGTCGCGGCGCTCCTCCTCCGGCCGCAGCTCGCGGGCTCGCGCGAGCAGCCCGCCGCTTCCGACGCCCGGCGCAGCGCGCTCGATCTGCTGCGCATCGCGCCGCTGCGGCGGGTCGTGGTCGTGAGCGGGCTCATGGTCGCGGCGTGGGAGCTGTTTCTCTTCTACATGCCGTTGCACGGGCACGCCTTGGGGCTTTCGGCATCGGCCATCGGCATGGTGCTGGGGACGTTTTCCATCGCCGCCTTCATCGCGCGCTTCGCGCTGCCCCTCGTGCTGCGGCGCGTGAGCGTGCCGCGGCTGCTCTCGGGCGCGATGCTCGCCGCCGCCGCCGGGTTCCTGCTGCTGCCCGCGCTCGCCAGCGCTTGGCTGCTCGCGCCGGCGGCCTTCGCGATCGGGCTCGTCATGGGCGTCGGGCAGCCGCTCTCGATGACGATGGCTTTCGAGCGCTCGCCCGCGGGGCGCACCGGGGAGGTGACGGGGCTGCGGCTCACCGCCAACAACGTCGCGCGCGTCGTGGTACCGCTCGCCTCCGGCGCACTCGGCGCCGCCTTCGGCGCCTCGCCCGTGTTCTGGATGAACGCGCTCAATCTGGCGGCGGTGAGCTGGCTGTCGCGGCGCTGACGCCCGCGCTCTCACCGCGGAGGGCGTCGGGACGGCGGGGGCGCACAGGAAAAGAAGCGGAGAAAGCCGGGAGCGGGTACGTGGAGGTCGAACGAACCCTCGCCACACCCGTGTTTCGAAGCGAGCTCGCGATCTCGCGACCGGGAGGCGATCACGCACTTGGAAGGCTGCGCCCGTCCCGGATCGTCACTTCGACTCGCAGCGGAACTCGATCGTCTCGGCGCTCGTCTCGGCCACGCTGTGGCCGAAGGCGATCACGCCCGAGCCGTGCAGGATCAGCTCCTCGCGCCGCAGCCGGATCTCGGGGTCGGCGCCGATCCTCACGAAGGTGCCGTTCGTGCTCTGATCCACCAGCACGAACTTGTCGGCGCGCAGCTCGATCTTGGCGTGGCGGCGCGAGGCCATCGGATCGGAAACGATCACCGTGTTGCTGTCGTCGCGCCCGAGGTAGACGGTGCCCTTGAAGGAGAGCTCCCGGCCGCGGTGCAAGAGCCGGATGCAGGGCCCTGCGCTCGGCACCGAGACCGGCCCGACGCGGCCCGGGATCACGGTGCGGTCCGGGGCGGCGTGCCACATCAGCTCGTGCACGTCCACCTCCTCGCCCTTGCCCTTGACCGGCAGCGCGTCGAGCCGGCGCGTGGCCTCGCGCAGGTGCGGGGAGAGCGCCGCCACGGTCTCGCCAGTGGTGATCACCTGGCCGGCGGCCGCGATGCCCGACATGCGCGCGGCGACGTTCACGCAGTCGCCGAACACGTCCTCTCCCTCCTCGATCACCAGCCCGTAGTGGAATCCGACGCGGATCGAGAGCTTGGCCTTGTCCCCGGCCGGCGGCTGGCGCGCGATGCACTGTTGCATTTCGCATGCCGCCTGCGCAGCGGCATCCGCGCTCGGGAACACGCACATCGCACCGTCGCCGATCGTCTTCACCACCCGGCCCCCGAAGGCCTGCGCGACGGCGCGTAGCTGCTCCAGGCACCCGCGCACCGTGCCGAACGCGGCGGTGTCGCCGAGCGCGTCGTAGAGCCGCGTGCTGTCGCTCACGTCCGCGAACAGCACCGCGAGCCTCGCCTTCTGCCGTGCCACCGGTCTCCTCCCGGCGACAAGTGTAACAGGAGTGAACGGCGCGAGCCGCCGCTCGCGGCTCACGGCCGCAGCCCGCGATTCGCGCCTCCTGCGTCAGGCGCGCGCCGCGGAGCGCCCGGCGATGCGCCCGAACACGGCGCCGGACATGAGGCCCGTTCCGAGGGGGTAGTTGTAGTGGAACAGCCCGCCTACCATCTCGCCGGCGCAGTAGAGCCCGGGAATCGGCTTCCAGTCGGTGCCGATCACCTGCGCGTCGCGGCTGATCTTGAGCCCCCCGAAGGTGAAGGTTATGCCGCCCGTCACCGGCCAGCAGAGGAAGGGCGGGGTGTCGAGCTTCTGCGCCCAGTTCGACTTCCTGGGCTCGATGCCCTCGGTGTGCAGGCCGTCGAGCACCGCCGGGTTGAACGGCCCGCCGCGCCCCGCAGCGGCGTTGTACTCCTCGAGCGTTCTTAGCGCCCGCGCGCGGTCCACGTCGAGCTGCGCGACCAGCCCCTCGAGCGTGTCCGAGCGAAACGGCTCGCTCGTCGCGTAACGCGGCTCGAGCAGATCCACGACCTTCGAGTCGAAGATCTGGTAGACGAGGCTCCGCGGTTGCTTGAGGATCAATCCCCCGTACTTCGCATAGGTGAAGGAATTGAGGTCTGCCCCCTCGTCCACCCAGCGCCGGCCCTCGACGTTGATCATCACCCCGTAGTGGTACGAAAGGCGGTTGGTCTTGTCGGTCAGGTGCTGCACGCCGTAATCGGGCGCGGTCGCGACGATCGGCGTCGCGTGGCAACCGCTCCAGTGGCCCCATGGCATCGCTCCGATCTCGAGCGCCATCCTGAGCCCGTCGCCGTGATTGAAGTTGGAGCCGCGCACCTTGGCATGGTCCCACGGCGCGCCGAGATAGCGCAGCCGCCACTCCGGGTTGGTCTCGAAGCCGCCGCAGGCGAGCACGACCGCTTTTGCGGCGAGCGTGACGAAGCCGTCGGGCCCCTTCGCGACGAGCCCGCTCACGCGCCCGCTCTCCGCCTGCGTGAGCCGCACCGCACCGGTCTCGTAGCGGATCTCGATTCCCAGCGCCTCCGCGGTCTCGAACCAGCGCCTCGACAGCCCCACGCCCTCGTGCACGGTGCGGATCATCGCCCCGCGCGGCCACTTGTACTCGTTGCCCACGCGCACTCCCATCACCGAGGCCGCGAGCTCGAACTCGTGGCGGCCGACCTCCTGCAGCCAGCACATGGTGTCGTAGGAGTTCTCGATCAGGATCGAGGCGAGCTCGGGGTCGCTCCGGCCCTGCGTCACGCGCATCAGGTCCTCGCGGAACGCCGCGACCGGGTACGGCTGCACGCCGCGGTGAAAGCCCGGATAGTCGCGTTCGGCATGCGGCACGAAGCGGTCGAGCTCGGAAACATGGTTGTAGACGAAGCGGAACACCGCGCCGCTGAAGTGCGTGTTGCCGCCGCGCTTCTCGCGCGGCGCCTTCTCGAGCACCAGCACGCGCTTCGCCCCGGCCTCCCGCGCCGAGACGGCGGCCGCGAACGCGGCGTTGCCCGCCCCGACGACGATGACGTCGTAGTCCATGATCACCCCGTGTCTGCGGAAAATGGTGCGGGTAGAATACGCGCACTGCCTCGCTACGCGCCACGGGGAAGCCCATATGTTGGAAACCGACCGATCCGCCGTTTCCGGACCGACGCGCACGCTCGCCAGCTGGATCGCCAGCCTGCGCTATCGCGATCTACCCGAGCGCACGCGCCAGACGGTGCGCATCGCGCTGCTCGACACGCTGGGCTGCGGCCGCTACGGACATTGCACGCCGTGGGCGCGGATGCTGCTTCGATGGGCGCGCGGCGCGGCGGCGCTCGAAGCGAGGGTATGGGGCGAGCCGGAGCCCTCGCTGCGCGCGGCGGACGCGGCGCTCGTCAACGGCACCGCGGCGCACGCCTTCGAGCTCGACGATTACCACAACGCGAAGCTGCACGCGGGGGCAGTGGTGGTGCCCGCGGCAATGGCGACCGCCGAGCGGCTCGGCGCAAGCGGCGAGGCGCTCGTCACGGCAATCGCCGCCGGCTACGAGGTGATGATCCGCACCAGCCTCGCGCTCGATCCTTCCGCGGCGCGGCTGCGCGGCTGGCATCTCACCGGCGTCTGCGGCCCGCTCGGGGCGGCGGCGGCGTGCGCCTCGCTCATCGGGCTCGACGAGCAGCGGACCGCCTGGGCGCTGGGGCTCGCGGGCACCCAGGGCGCAGGCACCTGGGCGTTCAACGCCGACGGCTCGATGAGCAAGCGCTTTCACGCCGGGCGGGCAGCGCAATCGGGGGTGATGGCTGCCGAGCTCGCCGCGCTCGGCTTCACCGGTCCCACCCGGATCTACGAGTTCGAAGACGGCGGCGTGCTCAGGGCTTTCTCCGACGCCTCCGACCCCGCGCTGCTCACCGACCGTCTCGGCGCGCACTGGCATCTCGACGCGAATCGCATCAAGCCTTATTCGTGCTGCGGCAGCACGCACTCCTACGTGGATTGCGCGCTCGAGCTGCGCCGGCGGCTCGGCACGCCGTGGGACGCGAGACGGCGCGTGCGCGCGGGCGTGGCGAAAGTGGTGGACGTGCAGTGCGGCTTCGATTACATCCCGAGCACCGCGCTCGCCGCCCAGATGAGCCTGCGCTATGTGCTCGCCGCAGCGCTCGTCGAGGGGCGGGTGCTGCCGCCGCAGTTCGACGAGGCGAAGCTCGCCGATCCCGTCCTCGTCGATCTCGCCCGGCGCATCGAGCTCGAGCACGATCCTGCGCTCGACCGCCTCTATCCCGGACGCTTCGCCGCCTGGGTCGCGGCCGAGGACCGGGGCGAGTGGGTGCGGGTGGAGGTGCTCGACCCCCTGGGCTCGCCCGAGAACCCGGTCACCGCGCGCGGCGTGATCGAGAAATTCCGCGGCATCAACCCCGGGCTTCCGGTGGACGAGATCGGCCGCGTCGCCCTCGAGATCGAGCGCCATTCCGTCCGCGAGCTGCTCGCGTTGCTCGCCGCAGCCAAGGCCGAAGCGCTGCAGACCGCATGATGAAATTCAAGACCGTCGCTCTCTGCGACAAGTACAAGGGCAGCCTCCAGGTCGCAGCCCCGCTCTTCCGCAACTACGGGCGAATCGAGGCCTTTCACGGCGAGATCCAGACCGTCAAATGCTACGAGGACAACACCGCGGTGCGCGATGCGCTCTCCGTTCCCGGCAAGGGCAAGGTGCTGGTAGTGGACGCCGGCGGGAGCTTGCGCTGCGCGCTGGTGGGCGATGTGGTCGCCGGGCTCGGCGCCAAGAACGGCTGGAGCGGAATCGTGCTCAACGGCTGCGTGCGCGACGTCAAGGCGATCAACCGCATCGCGATCGGCATACGTGCGCTCGCCTCGGTGCCGCTCGCGAGCGACAAGTACGGGCTGGGAGTCATCGGCGTGCCGGTCACTTTTGCCGGCGTCACCTTCCTGCCCGGCCACCATCTCTACGCCGACGCCGATGGCCTCGTGGTCTCGCCGAAGCCGCTGCGGGGTTAAGACGCTGGTGACGATCCCGCCCTGTTTTTCCGAGCACGCGCCGGGGTTTCGAGCACCATGCGTCTCGGGCCAGCGAGCGCCGGCTCGACACAGCGAACGTTGCGGGCGGGACAGCCGCGAAGCAGACAAGGGGGGTTCGTGTAATAGCCCGCTCGCACCACCCCGCCACTTCGTGCCGCCCCTACCTCCGGCGGCGCGCAGACCGCAGGCGTTCGGCGGCTCGATCGCGGGGGAAGGGAACCGGCCGCTCCCGTCCCCCCTCTTTCATGAGGCGCGCGGAGCGCGGGGGTGATGGGTTCTGGAAAAGTCGAGCACCAGAAAACAGGATAACGAGGTAACCGTCATGAACCGTCCATCGCCGCCCCTCGCCCATCGTTCAGCGCCGATATCGCCGTGCACGGCATCGCATGCCGCAGCGCTACCGGCCGCAGCCTGGAGGTATCCGGCCCGGCCGGTCGCGCCGCTCGCGCGAGGCGAAGGCGCAGACGGGGCGCAGCCTCCGCGTTCGTGGCAGGGCGCTCCCCGATGGCTCGCCGCTGCGCTGCTCGCGCTGGCATCGCTCGCGGCAGCAACCTCCCTCGCCCAGCCTTATCCGACGAAGCCGATCCGGCTGGTCGTGCCGTTCGCGCCCGGCGGCGGCACCGACATCATGGCGCGCAGTCTCGCGCAGAAGCTCTCCGAATCGTTCCGGCAATCGGTGGTGGTGGACAACCGCCCCGGCGGTGGCGGCACCGTCGGCGTCGAGACGGTGGTGCGCGCGAGCCCCGACGGCTATACCCTGATCGTCGTCTCCGGCAGCTACGCGACCAATGCGGCCGTCTACAAGCTGCCGTTCGACCCCATCAACGACATCACCCCGGTTGCGCTGCTCGGCGAGACCGGGAACATGATCGCGCTGCATCCTGCGGTGCCTATTCGCAGCATCGGCGAGCTCATCGCCGCCGACAAGGCCGCTCCCGGCAAGCTCAACTATGGCTCGACCGGAACCGGCGGCTTCACCCACCTCATCACCGAGCTCTTCAACCAGCTCGCGGGCACGCGCCTGACGCACGTGCCATACAAGGGCACCGGCCCGGCGTTGAACGACCTCCTCGGCGGGCAGATCCAGCTCGTGTTCGGGAGCCTGCCTTCGACCATCCCGCTGGTAAAACAGAATCGGCTGCGCGGCATCGGCGTGACGACTCCGAAGCGCAACCCGGCAGTTCCCGACATCCCGGCGATCGCCGAGGTCGTTCCCGGCTACGAGGCGGTGCTGTGGTACGGGGTATGGGGGCCGAAGGGGCTGCCCAGGAACCTCGTCGCGCTCTGGAACGCCGAGATCCGCAAGGCGTTGAGGCTACCGGACCTGCGCGAGCGGCTCGCCAACGAGGGGCTCGAGCCCGCCGACTCCCCGCCCGAGCGTTTCAGCGAGGTCGTGCGGCGCGATGTCGCCAAGTGGAAGCAGGTCGTCGCGCGGGGCATGATCAGCGTCGGGAGCTGATCCCCTTCAGGTTCAGGGTTCGGGCGCGGGCATGCTCTCGGCACGTGAAGCGCTGGCGCGCTTGCGCGAGGGCAACCGCCGCTACGCGGCCAACGTGCGCAGTGTGGAAGCGCTCGTGAGCCAGTGGCGGCGCGCCGAGCACGCCGCGAGCCAGGCGCCCTTCGCGATCGTGCTCGGCTGCTCGGACTCGCGCGTCCCGGCCGAGATCGTGTTCGATCAGGGCCTGGGCGATCTCTTCGTGATCCGCGTGGCGGGCAACATCGTCGCCCCTTCCCAGGTCGGGAGCGTCGAGTTCGCCGCCGAGCGCTTCGGCACGCGCCTGGTGGTGGTCCTCGGCCACACGCAGTGCGGAGCGGTGCTGGCGACCCTCGAGCAGATCCGGCGCCCGACGGCGGATCAGTCCCCCAACCTGCGCGCCATCGTGGACCGCGTCCGCCCCGCCGTGGAGAGCGTGCTCGAGGCCGGCGCGGGCGGCGACCTCGAGGCGCTCGCGCGGCACGCCGTGCGCGCCAACGTGCGAGCCTCGGCCGACCATCTGCGCAGCGGCTCGCCCCTGCTCGAGAGGCTGATCCGCGACGAGGGGCTCGCCGTCGTCGGCGCCGAGTACTCGCTCGAAACCGGCCAGGTGGACTTCTTCGACGGCGTGCCCGCAGGCTGGTGAGCGCTCTCAGGCGTGTAGCTCGACGACGTCGCCGTCCTCGAGCGGGTGCTCGCGCCCGACCTGCTGCCCGCCGAATCCCGACGCACCCCACACCCGCGCATACTTGAGCGCTTGCGCGAGCTCCTTGTGCACCAGGCGCGCGACATCCTCCACTGTCTGCCCGCGGCGCAGCGTGAACGGGCGCGTCTTGTCCGGGGGCTTGCCCGGGGCCTTGGTATAGACGCGCACGATGCCGAGGTTGCGGAACAGCCACGGCCCCAGTTCGCCCAGCCCGTGCCCGGTCAGCGCCGATGCCGCCAGCGCCGGCAGCCGCAGTCCGCTCAGCTCGCGAAACGCCTCGATCTCGGCCTCGACGCCGGCGATGAGATCCGACTTGTTCGCGAGCAGGAGCGCCGGCAGCCGGATCGCGAACGGGTCCTCGTCCTCGGCGCCCGCGCCGCCGGAGGCGCCCGGCCAGCGTTCGGTGAGCGTCACGCGCCGCGCCCCCAGCATTTCGAGCGCGGCCTGCACCTGCTCCACGCAGGCGGAATCGCCCAAGTCCACGACCAGCAGGCAGGCGTCTGCCGAGGCGAGCGCGGTGGCGAGCCACGGCAGCGGGTGCTCGGGCGAGAGCGCCGGAAAATCCACGAGCTGGAAATGCACGTCCTCGTGCGGCATCATCCCCGGCTCGGGGTACTGGGTGGTGAACGGATAGTCCGCGACATGCGCGTTCGAGCCGGTCAGCCGCGCATGCAGCGAGGACTTGCCGGAATTGGGCGGGCCGAGGAGCGCGATCTGGGCGGCGCCCTCGGGGCGCACCACGTGCGAGGGACCGCTGCGCGCGGGCCCCTTCTTCGGCGCCTCCAGCTCCTCGGTCAACTCCTTGATGCGCCGCTTGATGTCCGCCTGCAGGTGGTCGGTGCCCTTGTGCTTGGGAATGACGCGCAGCATCTCGCGCAGGCATTCGAGCCGCTCCTGCGGCGCACGCGCCTTGCGGAAGGCGGCTTCCGCCGCCTTGTACTCGGGCGTGAGGTTGGCGGGCATCCTTGATCCGCTGACGGGGTGCGGCAGCGACGGGGCGAGGTCCGGCGCTAAAAGCGTAAAATGGACTCGGTCCCGGTTCAACCGTCCCGCAACCTGTTGACCCAGAGGAGGATCCCGTGTCCCCCGCCCGTATCGGATCGGCTCTGGCGGCGCTCGGAGCCGGACTTGCGGCCTGCGCCGCCTGCCTCGCGTTCGCCGCCGCCACCTCTGCACCCAACACCATCGAGAGCCTCGAGCACGCGGTCTTCCCCGGCGGCAAGGTGATCGTCAAGCTCGTTTTCAGGCAGGAGCTCGACGCGCGCCCTCCGGTCCTCGTCAGCCATCACCCGGCACTGCACGTGGCTCTCGACTTCGCCGACACCGCGAGCGCGCTCGCCAGTCAAACGATGGAGGTCGGTCAGCGCGGAGTGCGCATGGTGGAAGTGGTGCGCGCCGGCGCGCGCACCCGCGTGATCATCCACCTCACGGCGCCGCTCGTCCACGAGCTGGAGCTCAGGGGCAGGGAGCTGTGGATCACGCTCACGCGCCCAGGTCCGAGCTCGGGCGCGGCGGGCGCGTTGCGCGAGATCGCCTTCGAGAGCGCCGGGCCGGGCGCAGCCCGGATCGTGGTCGAGCTGGCGGGCGGACCGACGCCAGTCGCGCTGCGCCAGCAGGGCAACACCCTGCTCGTGGATTTCGCCGGCGCCATCCTCCCGGCCCGGCTGGAGCGACGCCTCGATGTGCAGGACTTCGGCACCCCAGTGCGGGCGATCGAGACCTACCGCGCGGGCGGGGGCACGCGCCTGAGAATCGAGTTCGCGAGCGCGGCCGAGTTCACTGCCTACCAGGTGAACGGGCGGCTGGTGCTGTCCTCCCCCCATTGAGATCGCCGTTCGTCACTCGTCGTCGCATCAGCGCTTCACTTCGTCACTGCAGTCTCCAACCCTCTCCTTGCGCCGTCACCGTTCCGTCGCGCTGCAATTTGACGAGATGCGCGTGCAGCGAGCGTCGCGCGACCGGGTGGATGCGCTGCGGGACGTCGTCGTAGACGAGCGGCAGCAGCTCATCGAGCGTCGCGGGGTTCTTGCGTCGCAACGCGTCGAGCACTTTCTGCTCGCGCTTCAGCCGATGCGCGATCAATCGCCGGACCTCGTCGTGCGGCTTTTCGATGAGATGGCCATGCCCTGGCGCGAGCGCGGCGATGTCGAGCGCGAGCACTCGCTCGAGAGAATCCAGATAGGCCGCCATGTCCCCGTCCGGCGGCGAGATCACCACTGTCGAGCCCTGCATCACGTGGTCGCCGGTGAAGAGCAGCTTCTGCTCCTCGAGCAAATAGCACAAGTGGTTAGAGGCGTGCCCGGGCGTGTGGATCGCGCGCAGCCGGAACGCGCCGCCGTCGAGCACGTCGCCGTCGGCGAGCGCGCGGTCGGGCGCGAACGAGGCGTCCTGCCGGCCGTCGCCGGGCACCCGCGCATGGCCGAGCACCTGGGCTCCGGTCGCGGCGCGGAGCGCGCGCGCGCCGGGCGAGTGATCGAGATGAGTATGCGTGCACAGGATCCATCTGAGCCGCCCGCCCGCCGCCTCGAGCAGGACGCGCAGGTGGGCTTCGCTCTCGGGACCGGGGTCGATCGCCGCCAGCTCCCGTTCCCCGACGAGATAGGTGTTAGTGCCGGGGCCGGTCATCACGCCGGGGTTGGGCGCAGTGATGCGGCACACGAGCTCGCTCAGCCGCACCAGCTCACCGGGAACGATGGCAGGTGGCTCCCTCATCCCTTGTCCCTCGCCTCTCGTTTCTCGCCACTCTGCATCCCGCCCTCTGTGCCGAAGCCGAAGTCAGCGGCTTGCTCGTACTCCGGATCCCCCGGCAGCAGGCTTCTCCCGTCGCGCGCGATGCGCGGGAGGATCTCTGGAATATCGCGCTGCGCGCGCAGCGCGGCGATGAGCGCGGCGGACGAGTCGAAGGCGGCGAAGCGCTCGAGCGTCGCGAGAGTCGGCGCGCGCAGCCGGTATTCGCCGCTGCGATAGCGCGCGAGCGCCTCTGCGGGCCGCACCCAGGCGTGCGCGATCGTCTCGCTCTCGTCGTGGGCGGCCTCCTGCCGCTCGGGCGCGACCGCCGCAAAAAACCGCGTGTCGTAGCGCCGGGGGAGCCCGACCGGCGTGATCCAGTGGGCGAAATAGACGAGCCGGTCGGCGGCAAGCCGCAGTTTCTCCGCGACGAGCACCGCCTCCAGCGTGAGATCGCCGGCCTCGACGCATTTCCGGTACTCGTGAAAACGCCGCGCGAGTGGCTCCTGCGCGAACGAGACCAGCTCTCCGCGCGCGTCGCACGCGAGAAGTATCCCCGCCTCCTCGAACGCCTCCCGGATCGCTGCAATCCAGTAGGCGAGCCCCCCGCGCCCGATGCCGAGCGTTCGGCTCGCCGCGGCCTCGTCGAGCCCCGCGCACAGCGCACCGATGCCGGGCGCGCTGTCGGCTTCCTCGAGCGCGCCGCCGGGAAAAACATACACGCCCGGCATGAAGCCGGAACGCAAGCTGCGCTGCAGCAGCAGCACTTCGAGCCCGCGCGGTGTGTCGCGCACGAGCGTCACGGTTGCAGCGGGCTGAGCGATCGCGGAGGTCATCGGGAGCGGACAGCGATGATTCTAGTGCTTGGCTGGAAACTCCAGGCCGCCCGGCAGCCAATCTCTAAGCGAGTAGTTTCCCAGATAAGTCATGCAGTTATGACTGTTGACCTTCTTAATGAGAATAGTTATCATTAGCGAATACAGCCAACCAGCAAGGCCAGCCCATGGAAAAGCCCTGCGAACAGCTGCTTCTCGCGCGCGGCGCGAAGGCGGAAGTGGTGTACTGCCGCCGCTGTCGGGTCTTCCACGTGAACGTGGACGCGCTCACCGTGCACTTCGAGGCCGACGCGCTGCGCGACCTGCGTGATACGGTCTCCGCGGCTCTCGCCGCCAGCGAGCGCCTGGCCCCGGGCGAGCCCCCCGGCGCCCACGCCCCTCGCGCACGGGTGAAACTCATGCACTGAGCCCGAGCATCCCCGGGAATCGGTCAATTCCCTCTGCAAACATCTCCAGAAAAGCGCGACGTGAGCGAAGAAACCTACACGCGTCTTGCTCAGGCCATCGTGCTTGCCATCTTGGTGCTCGGGCTGTCGAACGCCGAGCCCTCGGCACCGGGTCTCGTCAGCCACGCTTCCCAGCCGCGGCCTTCGCGCTAGGTGCCGTAGCGCACCGGCGAGCGCGCCGCGGCGAGCGCGGCGAGCGCGCTGTAGCAGGCAAGCCAGGCGGTCTTGGGGTTCTCCGGCGCCGGCACGTTCTCGAGCTTCACGCTGATCGTTCCGGTCCGGGCGCGGATGCTGATGAGATGGGTGTTGAACCGCAGTGCCGGATCGGCGACCACCTTGAGCCGCGTGCGCTCGAAGCCGACACCTGCGAGCGAGAGCACGGCGGCGATGTTGACGTTCGCCGGGAACAGCGCAACACCCTTGCGCGCCGGCCCCTCGTAGAGCGTGAGCGGTTCGCGCAGGCTCCCGAGGTCCACGCCGAGCCGCTCGACGTGGGCGACTCCCTTCCACGCTGCGGGGGGCTTCGCCACTGCGATCCTCACCTCCTGCACGCCGGCCAGCCGCGCCGCCTTGAGCGCGTCGAGCCCGCCGATGCCGCCCGAGGGGACGTAGAGCAGCGCCCCGCTCCTCCGCGCCGCGCGCTCGAGCCGGGCGCGCAGCGCATCATCGCACAGCGCGCCGGCTGAGAGCACGATCAAGTCCACGCCTGCGCCGAGCACCGCCGCGCCGTGTTCCCGCACCGCCTCGTGCGAGGCTGCCTCCACCACCACGTCCGGTTCGAGCGCGAGCAGCGCCTCGAGACTCGTCACGAACCGCACGCGATAGCGGCGGGCGAGCTGCTTGCCCGGCGAGGCTTCGTTCCGCCCGAGCAGCGCCACCACCCGCGTCTTGCCCAGCTGCCCGCGCCGCACGTGATCGAGCGCGAGCCGTGCAATCGTGCCTCCGCCGATGATGCCCACGCGCA
This sequence comes from Burkholderiales bacterium, assembly GCA_035574195.1. Taxonomy (GTDB): domain Bacteria; phylum Pseudomonadota; class Gammaproteobacteria; order Burkholderiales; family SG8-41; genus SG8-41. The sequence continues at coordinate 19,722 of DATLZE010000125.1, forward strand.
TGATCCGGGTGTCGCAGCCTAGAAGGCGAGAGCGCGGGAGAGCGGGAGCGCGAAAGAGGAGATTTGCCACGGTCGGGCTCCCGCTCCCTCGCCCTCCCGGGTGTACCTGGTGGAGGCGCGCTTTTCCAGCTCCGGCCAGATGCGCGCGGAGTCCGTCTCGAACACGGTTTCGGGATCGGCAGGTAATACGTACCAGTCGCCGCGCGCGATCTCGTTCTGGAGCTGGCCCGGCGCCCACCCCGCGTAGCCCGCGTACACGCGCAGCCCCGGCAGCGGATCGGAACGCTTGAGCCGAGCCTCGATCCAGCCGGGGTCGGAAGTGAAATAGACGTCGCGCAGCACCGGAATCGCGCGCGGCGGTGGCTGTGGCGCGCGCACCAGGAATACGAGCCCCTCGGGGGCCACCGGGCCGCCGTAGAACACCACGTCCTTTCTTTCCCGCAGCGCCTCGTGCTCCGTGAATACCTCGCTCAGCCGCCGCTTGAGCGGGCGGTTGATGATCACGCCCCACGGCGCGCCGCCCTGAGTCTGCGTCACCAGCACGACCGTGCGCTGGAATCGGGGATCGCGCATCTCGCGCCTCGCCACAAGGAAGATACCGCTCGCCCGCGGCTGCGGCGTGTACGCCGGGACATCCGGCGCGCCGGCTGCGGCTGCGAGCACCCACGACAGAAGAATGCACGGCGTCATCGCGGTGGAAACCGGACGGGGTGCCTAGAGAATGCACGAAGCGCCCGGTCGAGGCAAACCCTTTCCTCCAGCGGCCGTATTCGACGATCTGCGCGGCCCCGCGCCCGGCCCTGGTCCTGCAGCCGGCGCAACCGACCGCCGGCAGCGGCGGCGCAACTCAGGTGAGGCAGCCCGGCGCAGTCTGCTTCGCCGGGGCGGCGAGCTCGGGAACCGTCACTCCGTTGCGGATCGCCGTCATTTCGGCAAGGATCGCGATCGCGATCTCGGGCGGGGTCTTCGCACCGAGCTTGAGCCCCACCGGGCCGTGCAGCCGCGCGATTTCCTCCTGCGAGAGGTCGAATTCGGCGAGCCGCCTGCGGCGCGCGTCGTTGTTCTTCTTGGAACCGATCGCACCCACGTAGAACGCCGGCGACTTGAGCGCCTCGAGCAGCGCCATGTCGTCGAGCTTGGGATCGTGGGTGAGGGTGACCACGGCGCTGCGCGCATCCAGGTTCATCGAGGTGACGACCTCGTCGGGCATCTCGCGCCGGATCTCCACCCCTGGTACGCTCCAAGTGTCGGCGTACTCTTCGCGAGGATCGCACACCGTGACCTGGTAGTCGAGGCCCTGCGCCATCTGGGCGAGGAACTGCGAGAGCTGGCCCGCGCCGATGATGAGCAGCCGCCAGCGCGGCCCGTGCACCGTGACAAGGGTCTTGCCGTCGAATACGAGCTGATCCGCGCTGGTGGCCGGCGCGAGCGTCACGCTCCCCGACTCCATGTCGAGCGCGCGCTTGACGAGCTCGTGGCGCTCGATCCGGGCGAGCAGCTCGTCGAGGCGGCTTTCGCGATGCAGCGGCTCGAGCACGAGCTCGAGCGTTCCTCCGCACGGCAGCCCGAAGCGCTTCGCCTCCTCGGCGCTCACGCCATACTTGGTCGTCGCCGGGCGGTCTCCGACGAGCTTGCCCTCGCGGATCTGGAGAATCATGTCGTCCTCCACGCAGCCGCCCGAGACCGAGCCCGCCACCATGCCGTCGTCGCGAATCGCGGTGAGCGCGCCGATCGGGCGCGGCGAGGAGCCCCAGGTGTGCACCACGGTCGCCATCACCACGCGCCGGCCGGCGTTCACCCAGTCGCGCGCGCTTTTCAGGACTTGAAGATCAACGCTGTCCATGTCCGGTTCCGGGTCGCCCCCTGCTAGGGCTATATTTTACAGAATATAACGGTGCCGCGCACCCCGGCCCGCCCGCGCCCGGGGTCTCGACACGGATGCGGGCGCGCAAGCACTCCTCGCTCCCCGCATCCCGTCCCTGGCCCGCCGCATCGCCCGTTGCGTGGCCCCCGCCGCGGGCGTAGCATGAATCGATATGAAACAGTCTCGCGACCGTTCGCCGTTGCGCTGCGCGCAGCGCGCGGGCGATCCGATCCGGAGGAGAGCATGAGCGTCACTGTCTCGATGACCGTCAACGGCAGGCCGGTCAGCGCGGATATCGAGCCGCGCACCCTGCTCGTCCAGTTTCTGAGAGATCATTTGAGGCTCACCGGCACCCACGTCGGCTGCGACACCGGCCAGTGCGGGGCCTGCACCGTGCACCTCGACGACCGCGCGGTCAAGTCGTGCCTCCTCCTCGCCGTGCAGGCGCAGGGCGCGCGGGTCGTCACGATCGAGGGCATCGCGCGCGACGGCGAGCTGCATCCGATGCAAACCGCGTTCCGCGACCATCACGGCCTGCAATGCGGCTTCTGCACGCCGGGCATGGTGATGGCCGCGATCGAGCTCGCCACGAGCAACCCGAACCCGACGGAAGAGGCGATCCGCGCCGGGCTCGAAGGCAACCTCTGCCGCTGCACGGGTTACCACAACATCGTGAAGGCGGTGCAGGCGGGCGCCGCCGCCATGAAGCGTTGAATCGGATCTCGAGGTCCGGGTTTCGAGGAGCGACCAGATGAACGCCCCCCTGATAGGACAGCCCGTCAAGCGCAAAGAAGACCTCCGCTTTCTCACGGGTAGCGGGCAGTTCACCGACGACATCGCGTTGCCAGGGCAGGCGCGCGCGTATTTTCTGCGTTCGCCGCACGCTCACGCGCGCATCCGGAGCATGGACATCGAGCCGGCGCGCGCCGCACCGGGCGTGGTCGCGGTGCTCACCGGCGCCGATCTCGCCCGCGCCAAGGTAGGCGCCCTGCCCTGCGGCTGGCTCATCACGGACGTGAACGGAAAGCCCATGAAGGAGCCGCCGCGCCCGGCGCTCGCGCAGGACAAGGTGCGCTACGTCGGCGAGGCCGTGGCGGTGGTGATCGCCGAGACCCTCGAGCAGGCGAAGGACGCCGCCGAACTGATCGAGGTGGACTACGAGGCGCTGCCGGCGGTCACGCGGGTCGCCGACGCGCGCAAGCCCGGCGCCCCGGCGGTGCACGAAGCCGCGCCCGACAACGTGTGCTACGTGTGGGCGATCGGCGACAGGGCCGCAGTCGAGAAGGCCTTCGCCTCGGCGCATCACGTCACCGCGCTCGAATTCGTCAACAACCGCCTCGTTCCCAACGCGATCGAGCCGCGCGCTGCGCTCGCGCAGTATTCGCCCGGAGACGATTCCTACACGCTCTACGTCGCCAACCAGAACCCCCATGTCGAGCGGCTGTTGATGACCGCGTTCGTGCTCGGACTGCCCGAGCACAAGGTGCGGGTGATCGCGCCCGACGTGGGCGGCGGCTTCGGCTCCAAGATCTTCCTCTATCCCGAGGAAATCGTGATCACCTGGGCTGCGCGCCGGATCGGCCGTCCGGTCAAGTGGACCGCCGAGCGCTCGGAGTCCTTCCTTACCGACGCCCACGGGCGCGACCATCTCACCCGCGCCGAGCTCGCGCTCGACCGCAACGGCAAGTTCCTCGCGCTGCGCGTGGCCACCACCGCCAATCTCGGCGCCTATCTCTCCACGTTCGCCTCCTGCATCCCGACCATCCTCTACGCGACACTGCTCGCCGGGCAGTACACGACGCCCGCGATCCATTGCGAGGTGACGGCGGTCTTCACCAACACGGCGCCGGTGGACGCCTACCGCGGTGCGGGGCGCCCCGAGGCGACCTACGTAGTGGAGCGCCTGGTGGACACCGCGGCGCGCGAGCTGGGCATCGACCGCGCCGAGATCCGGCGGCGCAATTTCATCCGCGAGTTCCCCTACCAGACACCGGTGGCGCTGTGCTACGACACCGGAAACTACGAGGCGACGCTCGAGGAGGCGTTGCGGCTCGCCGACGTCGCCGGGTTCGAGGCGCGGCGCAGGGAGGCCGAAAAACGCGGCAAGCTGCGCGGGCTCGGCTTCTCGACCTACATCGAGGCGTGCGGGCTCGCGCCCTCGAACATCGCGGGCTCGCTCGGCGCGCGCGCGGGGCTGTTCGAGGCGGCCGAGATCCGCGTGCACCCGACCGGCACGGTCACGGTTTTCACCGGATCCCACGCTCACGGCCAGGGCCACGAGACCACGTTCGCGCAAGTGGTCGCGGACCGGCTCGGCATCCCGCTCGAGAACGTGGACATCGTGCACGGGGACACCGGCCGGATCCTCTTCGGCATGGGCACCTACGGCTCGCGCTCGATCGCGGTCGGCGGCACGGCCATCGTGAAGGCGCTCGACAAGATCCTCGCCAAGGGCCGGAAGATCGCTGCGCACCTGCTGGAGGCGTCGGAGGACGACATCGAGTTTCGCAACGGCGCGTTCCAGGTCGCCGGAACAGATCGCAGAAAGACGTTCGCCGAGGTCGCGCTCGCCGCCTACGTGCCGCACAACTATCCGCTCGATCGGCTCGAGCCGGGGCTGAACGAGACGGCGTTCTACGACCCGGCCAACTTCACCTTCCCGGCGGGCAGCCACATCTGCGAGGTCGAGGTGGACCCGGACACCGGGGCCGTGAAGGTCGTCGCCTTCACCGCGGTGGACGATTTCGGGCGGGTGATCAACCCCATGATCGTCGAGGGCCAGGTGCACGGGGGCCTCGCGCAGGGCATCGGCCAGGCGCTGCTCGAGGGCTGCGTCTACGATGCCGAGAGCGGGCAACTGCTCACCGGCAGTTTCATGGATTACGCCGTGCCGCGCGCGGACGACCTGCCCTCCTTCAAGGTCGCGACCAAGGAGACGCCGTGCACGCACAACCCGCTCGGCGTGAAGGGCTGCGGGGAAGCGGGCGCGATCGGGGCGCCTGCCGCGGTGATCAACGCGATCGTGGACGCGCTCGCGCCGCTCGGCGTGCGCGACATCGAGATGCCGGCCACCCCCGAGCGGGTGTGGCGCGCGATCCAGGCGGCGAAGGCCGGCTGAAAAACCCGACGCGAAGGCGCAAAGAAAAGCAGTCGCCGAGGACGCGGAGAGCGGCCTCGTTCAAGATGCAGATCGAGCCGCACGGAGCATCGAGGATGAGCAGTCCGGATTCGAGCCCGGGTCTTCGTTGCGCCTCGGTTCTGAGCGCCTCCTCGCGCCCTCGGCGAGCTCTGTGTCCTGTGTTGCTGACGGCTTCAGGAGATAAGCATGCGCGAGTTCGACTACCACCGACCGGCGAGCCTTAAGGAAGCGGCCTCGCTCCTGCGCAAGGTGAAGGGCGCGAAGCTGCTCGCCGGCGGGCAGAGCCTCATCCCGGCACTGAAGCTCAGGCTCGCGAGCCCGCCGGCGCTCGTGGACCTGGCAGCCATTGCCGAGCTACGCGGCATCAAGCTCGAGGGTGCGACCCTCACCATCGGGGCCATGATGCGCCATGCCGAAGTCGCCGCATCGAAAGAGGTCGCCATCGGCATTCCGGCGCTCGCGCGGCTCGCCGAGCGCATCGGCGACCGCCAGGTCCGCAACCTCGGTACCCTCGGAGGAGCGATCGCCAACAACGACCCCGCCGCCGACTACCCGGCCGCGGTTCTCGGGCTGGGCGCAACGGTCAACACCAGCAAGCGCGCGATCCCCGCCGACAAGTTCTTCACCGGGCTCTACGAGACTGCGCTCAGGCCGGACGAGATCGTCACCTCGGTCGCCTTCCCGCTCGCGAAGCGTGCGGCCTACGTGAAATTCCGGCAGCCCGCCTCGCGCTTCGCCCTCGTCGGCGTGTTCGTGGCCGAATCCGCCGGCAACGTTCGAGTAGCGGTGACCGGCGCGGCGAATTGCGTGTTCCGGGTGAAAGAGATGGAAAAGCGCCTCGCCCAGAAGTTCGCGCCGGAGTCGGTGGCGCGGGTGAAGGTGCCGCCGCAGGAGCTCAATTCGGACCTGCACGCGAGCGCGGAATACCGCTCGCACCTGATCACGGTGCTCGCGCAGCGGGCGGTGGAGGCAGCCCTCGCCGGCAAATGAGAAAAAGGGTCAGGCCTTGCTGCGCTGCCCCCTGCAGCGCCCTGCGGACACGGGCGGAGCTGCCGGCGAGTTGCTCTCGTGCCCGGCCCCGAGACAATATTGTCGCGCGAGGCCGCAAGGAGCGGGGCGTTCCGCTACTGTCCGGACTTCGAACGACCGATAACGAACGAGCGAGGAGCATGATATGAGAAAGCGCACCTTCACGCTGCAGGCGTTCACGCTGCTGCTGGCGGCGTGTGCCGTTTCCCAGGTACCGGCCGCGGCACCGGAATCCGATTTCCCCAACCGGCCCGTGCGCATCATCACACCGGCGGCGCCAGGCGGCACTACGGATTTCCTCGCGCGGCTGCTCGCTGCGCACCTCACCAAGGCCTGGGGCCAGCAGGCGATCGTGGACAACCGCGCGAGCGCCTCGGGCGTGAACGCCGCGGAAATCACCAAGAACTCGGCACCCGACGGCTACACGCTGTTCGTGCCCTACCATCAGCACACGATCAACGCGGTCATCCTGCCGAAGCTCCCGTACCATCCGGTGAACGACTTCACTCCGATCACGCAGATGACCGCCGCGGGCCTGATGCTGATCGTCAATCCCGCGCACCCGGCGAAGAACCTGAAGGAGTTCATCGCGTGGAGCAAGTCCACGAAGGACCCGATCAATTTCGGCTCCGCCGGCATCGGCAGCGGAGGGCATCTCGCCGGCGAGCTCTACAAGCTCATGACCGGCATCCGCGCGGAGCACATTCCGTACAAGGGAACCGGCCCGGCGATCGCGGACTTGCTCGCCGGCCAGTATCACTTCAACTTCGCGGGCTTGACGGGCGCGCTCGCCCAGGTGCGCGCGGGCAAGCTCCGCGGCATCGCGGTCACCACCGCCAAACGGCTCGAGGCGGCCCCGGAGATCCCGGCGATGGCCGAGGAGCTGCCGGGGTTCGAGGTCGTGGGCTGGTACGGGCTGGCCGCCCCGGCGGGGCTGCCGAAACCGCTGCTCGCCAAAATCCACGGCGAGGTGGCGAAGTTCCTGAGAACACCGGAATTCGCGAAGGTCGCCGAACGCAACGGCTCGACCGTAGTGGGCAGCGATCCCGAGGCGTTCCGCCAGTTCATGCACGCCGATCTCAAGAAGTGGTCGGACGTGGTCAAGCGCAGCGGCATGAAATTCTGATTTCTCGCGCTTTTGCGCCGCGGGGCTGGCTGGCGGCGTGCGGCGAGGATCGAGAGCCAGACGCTCCGCATCGCGGGTCCGGGGACCCGACGATGAAGCTCGAAGCTTCGGGCGCAACGGGATCGGGGCCTCGGGACGCGCCCGGGATTGTCTCCCGCCAAAGGAGCACTCTCGCTTTCGGCCCTCGGGCGATCGCGGGCTTGGAAACCAAGCCTCGCGGGCGAGCCTCCAATACGCCGCCGAGAGCGGGCGCGGCGTGAACGGCGGGGCCCGGACTTCCCGGCTCCGACAGGCTTTCCGTTCTCGCCGGCGTTCGAAGGCCCTGCCTGCCGCTTCCTTTCGCCGCGCGCTACTCGGGCTTGACCCCTGCCTGCTGGATCACCTTCGTCCACTGCGCGATCTCGCGCCTGAGGAATTCGGCCGTCTGCTCGGGCGTTGCGCCGATCGCCTCCGCGCCCATTGCGGCAAGGCTCGCTTTCATCTCGGCGCTGCCGAGACTCTTGACGATGATCTGGCCCACGCGCGCGGTCACCTCCCTCGGCGTCGCGGCAGGCGCCGAGAGCACATACCAGGTGCTCACGTTGTAGTCGGGTAGACCCGATTCGATCATCGTCGGCACCTCGGGCGCGAGCGGCGAGCGCTTGTCGGTGGTGACCGCGAGCGCGCGCAACCTCCCGCTCTTCACGTGCGGCAGCAGCGCCGGAAGCCCGCTCAGGAAGAAGTCGATCTCGCCGCTCAGGAGCGCGACGAGCGCGGGGGAGACCCCCTTGTAGGGCACGTGCACCGTTTTCACGCCGGCCCTGGCGTTGAGCAGCTCGGCCATCAGGTGCGAGGCGCCGCCGATGCCGACCGAGCCGTAGTTGAGCTTGCCGGGATGTTTTCTCGCGAGCGCGACCAGCTCCTTCACGCTCCTCGCAGGAACGCTCGGATGCACGACCAGGAAGTTCTGCACCAGCACGAGCAGTGCGATGTTGTGGAAATCGCGCAGCACGTTGTAGCCGAGCTTCGGCTGCAGCTCCGGGTTGATGCCGTGCGTGGCAAGCGTTCCGATGAGCAGCGTGTAGCCGTCGGGCGGCGCCTTGGCCACCGATTCGGCTCCGATCGTGCCGCCCGCGCCCGCGCGGTTCTCCACCACGACCGCCTGTCCCAGCGCCTTCTCGAGCTCGCGCGCGACAGCGCGGCCGATGATGTCGGTCGGACCGCCCGGCGGAAACGGGATCACCAGCCGGATCGGCTTGACCGGCCAGGACTGCTGGGCGTGCAGCATGCCGCTCGCCCCCCAACAAAGCGCGATGGCGGCGAGCCACGCGATGCGGACTCTCAGGCGCTGGAACATGGTCTCCTCCTCCCCTGCTCGGAGGCGATGGTAAACGTGCGGCGGCTTTTTTGCCCCCCTTTTCGCGCGCGGCTGGGCCGCGTTTTTTCGACGGCTCGAAGTTTTCCTTATAACCCATTGATCGGCAAGCGAATAGCGACGGGCAGCGGTCCGCCGACCCGGGCTCGAGCCCCGCATCCCGATGCAGGCGGCTGACACAGGCTGGCCCATCTTTGAGATACTCGATCGCGCGGCTCGCGCGTGTCTACTGGAGGAGGATCCTCATGAAACAGGCCGCTCGTCTGTTCCTGCTCTCGATCCTGTCGTGCGCTTCATCGGGCCTCGCCGCAGCCGATTCTGCGGCGAATTATCCGAGCCGTCCGATCCGCTTCATCGCGCCGTTCGTGCCGGGCGGCCCCAGCGACACGCTCTCGCGCATTCTCGGGCAGAAGCTCACCGAGAGCTGGGGCCAGACCGTGGTCGTGGACAACCGCGGCAGTGCGGGCGGCATCGTCGGCTTCGAGCTCGGCGCCAAGGCCGCCCCGGACGGCTACACGCTGGTGCTCGCCACCGGCTCCGGGCTCACGATCAACCCCAACGTCTACCTCAAGCTGCCGTACGATCCGCTGCGCGACTTCCAGCCGATCACGCAGATCACCTCCGCCGCCTACTTCATGGTGATCAACCCCTCGGTCCCGGCGAAGAACCTTCAGGAATTCATCGCGCTCGCCAAGGCGAAACCAGGACAACTCAACTACGCGACGACCGGGACCAGCAATCTGCTCGCGGCAGAGCTGTTCAAGCACAAGGCCGGCGTCAACTTGGTGGCCGTGAGCTACAAGGGGACCGGGCAAGCGGTGAACGCCGTCATGAGCGGCGAGGTGCAGATGTTCGTCATCAGCCCGCTGATCGGGCTGCCCCAGATCCAGGCGGGCAAGCTCCGCGCGATCGGCGTGACCGGGCCCAAGCGCAACCCTGCCCTGCCCGAGGTTCCGCCCATCTCGGAGGTGCTGCCCGGCTACGAGCAGATCGTGTGGCACAGCGTGATCGCGCCCGCGAAAACGCCCAAGCCGATCGTCGCCAAGCTCTCCAAGGAGCTGATGAGGATCATCCGGCTGCCGGAGATCCAGGAGCGCTTCAAGTCGGTCGGGCTCGACGCCGTGGGCTCGACGCCGGAGGAGCTCGCCGCGCTGATCAAGAAAGAAATCGTGATGTACGCCAAACTGGTCAAGGAGATCGGATACAAGCCGCAATGACGCGCAGCGTGCGCGCGGTCAGCCTCCGGACGCGGGCTCGAGGCCGCTCTTCTTGATGGCCGGGGCCGCCGCCGGCGAGGCGAGGAACTCGATCGCCGAGCGGGCGAGCGCCTGGTGCTGGGAACTCGCGGCCACACCAGCCGCGAACGAGGAAACCTTCTGCACCTGCGGCGGCAGCGCGGTCACGTGCGCGATTCCCGGCACGGGCAGCAGTTCCGAGAGCTGCTGCAAGCCGATCTCCACCTCGCCGCGCGCGATCGCGGCGCCGACGCGCTCGCCGCCGCCGATCATGCGGCTCTTGGGAAGTACCTGATCGGCAATCCCCAGGCGCTGCACCAGCTCGGTGGAGTAGTAGCGGCCGCTCTCGCTCGCGGAGTAACCGATGGATTTCGCTGCGAGCAGCGTGCGCCTGAGCGCCTCCACCGAGCCGATGTCGGGCCGGGGGGCGCCGGCGCGCACGGCGAGTGCGACGATCGAGCGGGCGAGCACCGCCTGCCCCTCGGGCAGCACGAGCCCCTCCTCGACGAGCCTGCGCAGCACGCCCTCGGCGACGATCACGATGTCCACGACCTCGCCGCGCTTGAGCCGCATCGGGATGGAATGCTCGCCGGTGCCGATGGAGGTGGAAGCGGTGACGACCCGCCTCCCCGCCAGGCGCTCGAGCTGCGGCACCAGCGCGAGATGCGCCGCGGCGAAGGCACCGGAGGTCATCACCCGGAATTCATCCGCCGCAGTGCTCATTCGGCCATCGCTCCGGCGAGCGCGCTCGCCGCTTGACTTCGTCCAGGGCACGAAAGCGGTAGATCCTCTCGGGCGCCGCGATCCGCCCGCCCGCGAGCAGCGCAGCGATCGTCTCGGCGAAGGCGCAAGTACATGTCGCGCGCAGCCGCTCGGACGAGGCGCATGGATCGGGCGGCGGTAGGGATCCGCTGCCGACCGATTTCATGAATGACCAGCGAGGCATCCGCACGCGGCACCGACAGCAGCATGAGCAGGCGGCGCCGGTCCATCCAGTCCCGGCCTCGCGGGTTGCGGAACGCGAGTCAATCGCCTGCCCGCTCCCTGCGCACTCCAGCCGCCCCGAGGGCCGCCCCCGATCAACCTGGCTTCATCCCGGCTGCACGCACGACCTTCGCCCATTTCGCGATGTCGGAGGCATAAGCCGCGGCGAACTCCTCCTGCGTGCTGCCCACCGCGTCGAGCCCCTGCGCGAGCAGCATCTTGCGCGTGTCCGGCTCGAGCAGGGCGCGCGCGATCGTCTCCTGGAGCTTGACGGCGATTTCCTTGCTGGTCGCGCCCGGCAGGAACAGGGCGTACCAATTGTCCACGCCGAAGCCGGGCACTCCGGCCTCGGCGACGGTCGGAAAATCGGGCAGGGCCGGCGTGCGCTTGGTGCCCACGACCGCCAGCGCGCGCAGCTTGCCGGTGGTGAACAGCGGGCGGGTCGAGATCACGCTCGCCACCGTCATCGCGATGCGCCCGGCAACGACGTCGGTGATGCTGGGCGCCGTGCCCTTGTAGGGCACGTGCGTCATCGCAAGCCCGGTCAGCTGCGTGAAAAGCGCCATGGTGAGGTGCTGCGCGGAGCCCTGCCCCGAGGACGAGTAGAAGAGCTCGCCCGGCCGCGCCCGCGCGAAGGCGATCAGCTCCTTGACGCTTTTCACGGGAAGCGACGGGTGCACCACCATGACGCCGGGGGAAATCACCGCCATCGTCACGGGCAGCAGGTCCTTGAGCGGATCGTAGGGAAGCTTCACCAGGCTCGGCGTGATGCTGATGCCCGCCGAGGTCATGAGCACGGTATAGCCGTCGGGCGGCGCATGCGCCACGATCTCGGCCGCGAGCACACCGCCCGCCCCCGGGCGGTTGTCGGCCACCACCGGCTGGCCCCAGGCCTGGTTGAGCTTCTGCGCGATGAAGCGCCCCGTGGTGTCCACGCCCCCGCCCGGCGCGAGCGCGATCACCATGCGGATGGGCTTGGCGGGATAGGCCTGCGCCTGGGCGTGCGCCGCGCCCGCAGACCATGCAGCGGCCGATGCCACGAGCAGCGCTCCAATGCTTCCAGCGGCAAATGATCTCATCGCCTCCTCCCAGGGAATCCGCGGCGCTCGAGCGCCGCTTACGCGAATCGTAAATCATCAATCGGGCATACTCCACTGCGCAGCGCCCTGCGGGCGGCGCCCCCTCGGCAGAGGCGCCACCCGATGCGAGGCGCGGGCTCGGGCCGCGATCGATTCGGGGCGTTCTTGACCCAGATCAAGTCCACCGCCTGCCGGTGCCTTAACAAGCGAAGGTCATCGGAGTAATTTGCCGGGAATAGGAGGCCGAGCTCGGGGTCCGCCCGCCCATGAAGTATCAGATCGAGAAGCAAGGCCACAACGTCCTCGTGCGCATTGACGGCGTTGCGGGACGGGAAAGGGCCTTGATCGAAATGATCCAACTGTGCCGACGCAGCGCCTGGGCCTGCCAGTCCGGAGAATGCCGCAACGTCGCGACGATCGAGGACCGCGCCGCGGGCGGAAGCGTGTTCCTGACGCTCGTTCCCAGGACCGGCGCGCAGATCAATCCTTCCGGAGTCGAGATCTGCCTGCGCTACGCGCTGGCACGCTTCGAGATGCCGGCGGCGGGATAACGCGCTCCACGCGCCGGGCGTCCTTCCCGGAACATCCCTCCGCACAGAAAGCCGGGGCAAGAGCGACGCGCACGCCGGCGCTCGCACCAGACGGAAGAGCTGCTTCTTGAAATCGCAGGCGCGCGCAAGGCATCGCTCGGGATGCCCGGGACCGGTGAGGAGGGGAAAGCCTTCAAGAAGGGCTCCTGCTGCCTGACGAGGCGATCGAGGGCCTTCACGCCCCGCCTCTGCCGCCTGCCTCGCGGGCGCCGTGCCGCCGCAGCGCCCACAGCACATGCTCGCGCACCAACGCGGACGGATGTCCGGCGCGGGCTTCGAGGGCGCGAATCACGGCCTCGCTGGTGGGCGCATTGCCGAGACCGACGGCGAGGTTCCTCAGCCACCGCTCGTATCCGATCCGGTGTATCGCGCTTCCCGCGAGCTTCTTCTCGAATTGTTCCTCGGTCCAGGAAAAAAGTTCGACCAGCGTCGCATCGTCGAGCCCGTGGCGCACCGCGAAGTCGGGCTCGTCCGTCGTCCGGGCGAAACGGTTCCACGGACAGGCCATTTGGCAGTCGTCGCAGCCGTACACGCGGTTGCCGATGAGCGGCCGCAGCTCCTCCGGAATCCTGCCTTTGAGCTCCACCGTGAGGTAGGCGATGCAGCGGCGCGCGTCGAGCCGGTAGGGCCCGACGATCGCGCCGGTGGGACAGACCTCGATGCACCTCTGGCAGGTGCCGCAATGGTTCTCCGGCGCGCTGTCGGCGGGCAGCGGCAGGTCGGTGTAGATCTCGCCCAGTACGAAGAACGAGCCCGCCTCGCGGTTGAGCAGCAACGTGTGCTTGCCGCGCCAGCCGAGGCCCGCCTTCTGTGCGAGCTCCACTTCGAGCACCGGCGCGCTGTCGGCGAACACGCGGTAGCGGAAGTGCCCCACTTCCCTCTGGATGCGGTCGGCGAGCTTCTGCAGCCGCCCGCGCACGATCTTGTGGTAGTCGCGCCCGAGCGTGTAGCGCGCGATGAAGGCCTTCGTGCCGTCCGCCATCACCTCCTCGGCGGGCCGCGCCGGGGGATTGCAGTTCATGCGCGCGGCGATCACGCGGATCGTGCCCGGCACCAGCTCTGCGGGGCGCGCGCGCTTGACGCCGTGGCGCGCCATGTATTCCATCTCGCCGTGGTAGCCCTTGCCGAGCCAGTCGAGGAGCCGCGCCTCGGCCTCGCCCATCTCGCAGTCGGCGATGCCGACCTGCTGGAAGCCGAGCTCCAAGCCCCAACGCTTGATGTCGCGCGCAAGCGCAGCGTATCGCGACTCGTTGCTCGCTGCTCGTCGTTCGACCCGATTCATCGAAAGCCCCGGCTTTTCCATGATAATGCGCCGATGCTCGCCGTGACCCGCTTTCTTCCCGCCGAGGCCGACACGCTCGCCCTCGGCGCTGAATTCGCCTCCTGCCTCGAGCCCGGTCTGGTGGTCTACCTCGAGGGCGAACTCGGGGCCGGCAAAACCACCTTCGCCCGGGGGGTGCTCCGGGGGCTCGGCTATTCCGGAAAGGTCAAAAGCCCTTCTTTTGCATTGGTTGAACTTTACAAAGTTTCTAGGTTATACTTGTATCACTTTGATTTTTTTCGGTTCACTGATCCGCGAGAGCTGGGGGAAGCCGGGTTCAGGGAGTATTTCAGCCCCGACTCGGTCTGCCTCGTGGAGTGGCCGGAGAAGGCCGCAGGCGCGTTGCCGGCAGCCGATCTCCGGGTGGTGTTGAAGGCGGCCGACTCAGGGAGACAGGCGGAGATTCACGCCGAGACGGAGACTGGCAGGCATTGCCTAGAGCGCTTGCACCATCGAGCCTGATCTTCCGGCGGGCAGCGCGGCTGCCCGCGGCGCTGTTCTCCGCCCTTTTTCTTCTCGTCCCCGCCCCGGCGCAAACCGCCACCCAGATCACCTCGGCGCGGGTGTGGCCGGCACAGGACTATACCCGCGTCACGCTCGAGACCCCGGCGCCGGTCCGCTACACGCTATTCAGCCTCAAGGATCCCGAGCGCCTCGTGCTCGACCTCGAGGACATCGAGATCACCGCCGCGCTGCGCGATCTGCCCGGGAAGATCGGCGCCGACGATCCCCACGTGCAAGCGGTGCGCATCGGGCGCTTCAAGCCGGGCGTGGTGCGGTTGGTGTTCGACCTCAAGGCGGAGGTGAAGCCGCAGGCATTCGCGCTCGCGCCAGTCGGCGACTACGGCCACCGCCTGGTGGTCGATCTCTATCCGCTGGTGCCGCCC
>DATLZE010000126.1:0-27539 GCA_035574195.1 Burkholderiales bacterium
CTGGCTGCCGCCGGACCGCCGGCGCGCCAACCACGAGCGCTACGCCCGGCACCTGCTCTACGGCGATCCGCTCGGCCGCTTCTCGATCCTCGCGATCGTCTGGGACCGCGGGCAGAGGAGCCCCGTTCACGGCCATCACTGCTGGTGCGCGGTCGGTGTCTACCAGGGCACGCTCATGGAGACCCGCTACCGCGAGGACCCGGCCGGGGGCGTGCCGGTTGCGGCCGGCGCCACGCTGCGCGCGGCGGGATCGCTCAGCTTCGATCCGGCCGCGGGAGGCATCCACCGCCTCGCCAACGAGAGCGGCGAGCTCGCCGTCTCGCTGCATGTCTATGGCGTGGCGAAGGAGCGCGTCTCGGATGGCATCAACCGCATCTACCCGATGCCGTGAATCGCCCGCCGTGGAGGCCGGTTCACGAACAACGATGAACGACAGGAGCACCGGATGAAGGCAGTCGTGCTGCCCAGGCATGGCCAACTCGACGATCTGCAGTACGTGACGGACTTCCCCGACCCGCGCGCGACCGCGGGCCATGTCGTGATCCGCGTGCGCGCCACCTCGTTCAATTACCACGACATCTTCACGGTGCGCGGCATGCCCGGCATCAAGGTGCCGCTGCCGATGATCATCGGGCTCGACATGGCGGGCGAGATCCTGGAAGTCGGGCCCGGAGTGGATCCGAAATGGAAGCCGGGCGACCGCGTGCTGGTGAACCCCCTCAACCGCGAGCGGGGCTTGATGGGCGAGATGATGCACGGCGGGCTCGCCGAGAAGTGCCTGGTCGCGGAGCACCAGCTCATCCGGATGCCCGACGGCGTCGGCTTCGAGCAGGCGGCGGCGCTGCCGGTCGCCTACGGCACCGCGCACCGCATGATCGTCACCCACGACACCGTGCACAGCGGCGAAAAAGTCCTGGTGCTCGGCGCAAGCGGCGGCGTCGGCACCGGCTGCGTGCTGCTCAGCAAGATGCTCGGCGCGGAGGTGATCGCCTGCGCTTCGAGCGAGGACAAGCTCCAGCGGCTCAAGGCGCTCGGGGCGGACCACGTCGTCAACTACCGGGAGACCGACTTCTCGAAATGGGTGATCGAGCGCTACGGCAAGCCGCAGCGCCGCTCCTACGAGGGCGGGGTGGACGTCGTCATCAACTTCACCGGCGGGGACACGTGGGCGCCGACGTTGAGGTGCGTGAAGCGCGGCGGCAAGATCCTGGTGTGCGGCGCGACCGCGGGCTACGACCCCAAGGAGGACCTGCGCTACATCTGGAGCTTCGAGCTGAAGATCATCGGCTCGAACAGCTTCTACAACGACAACCTCGAGGCGCTGATGGGCCTCATCCGGGAGGGAAGGATGAAGCCCGTGATCGACAAGGTGCTGCCGCTCGAGCGCGCGGTCGAAGGCCTGCGGCTGATCGAGAAGCGCGAGGTGTTCGGCAAGGTCGTCGTCACCCCCTAGCTCCAGCGCAATGAGCATCCCCTGCCCCGAGCCGCGCGGTTATCCCGGCAACCTCGGCCTGTTGTTCGCCGAGCACGCCGGCTCCGACAGGCCCGCGATCATCGACCTGCGCGACCCGCAGCGGCCGCATCCCGTGAGCTATCGCGATCTCGACGCCGCGTGCGACGCGCTCGCGCGCGGTCTCGCGCGCGCCGGGCTCCATCCCGGCGATCGCATCGGCATCCTCTCGCTCAACCGCTGGGAATTCGTCGCGACGCTGCTCGGCGCGATGCGCGCCGGTGTCGTCCCGGTGCCGGTCAATATCAAGCTTGCGGCGGAAACGATCGCCTTCGTCCTCGGCGACGCGGGCGCGAAAATGGCCTTCGCCGAGCGCGAGCTGCTGCGCCTGGTGCCGGCCGGGGTGCCGGTGGTGGAGTACGGAAGCGCGGCTTTCGAGCGGTTTCTCGACCCCGGCCCGTACACCGCGTTCGAGCCGACGCCCGATTCCATCGCGATCCAGCCCTATACCTCGGGCTCGACGGGCCGCCCCAAGGGCGTGCTGCTCACCCACTACGGGCAGAACTGGAGCCGGCTCGTCCTCGCACACACCCGCGGCACGACCGCGCGCGACGTGATCCTCGTCGCGGCCCCTCTCTACCACAAGAATGCGCTCAACGCGATCAAGCAGGGGCTCACCGCCGGGGCGACGCTGCCGCTGCTGCCGCAGTTCGACGCCGAGCGCTACCTCGAGGCGATCGGCCGCTACCGCTGCACCGTGATCTCCGGGGTGCCGACCATGATGGCGATGGTGCTCGCGCACAGGCGAGCGCTCGCGCGCACCGACACTTCCTCGGTGCGCACCATCATGATGGGCTCGGCGCCGGCCCCGCTCAGACTGCTGGAAGAGCTGAAGGAGCGATTCCCGAACGCCGAACCGCTGGTGGTCTACGGCGTGACCGAGGGCGGGCCGGTGCCGCTCGGGCCCCATCCGCAGGGCAAACCGCGCCCGCCGGGCTCGATCGGCGTGCCCTATCCCGGCACCGAGGCGAAGCTCGTGGGTGGGCCGCACCCCGACGAGGGCGAGCTCGTGGTGAGGAACCCCGGCGTCCTCGCCGGCTACCACAACCTGCCGCAGGAGACCGCGAAGCGGCTGCGCGAGGGCTGGTACTACACCGGGGACATCTGCCGGCGCGACGCCGACGGCTTCTACTATTTCGTCGGGCGTGCCGACGACATGTTCGTCTGCGGCGGCGAGAACATCTATCCGGGGGAGGTGGAAGCGTTGCTCGCCCGCCATCCCGCAGTCCACCAGGCAGTGGTCATGCCCTTCGATCACGAGCTCAAGGGCCAGGTGCCCTACGCTTTCGTCGTGCTGCGCCCGGGCGCGAGCGCCTCGGAGCAGGAGCTCAAGCGCTTCGCGCTCGCGAACGGGCCGGCCTACCAGCACCCGCGGCGGGTGTTCTTCCTGCGGGAACTGCCGCTCGCGGGCACCAACAAGATCGACAAGGAGCGGCTGCGGCGCTGGGTCGCCGAGGGCGCCCTGAAACCCGTGACCGATGGCGCGTGACCGATACGGCCCGACCGCGGTCGGCGGCGGCTGCAAACCGCCCACTGCGAACTATTCTGGAGCTGGCGCATGGACGAGCAGGTGATTGGAGTCGAGAAATTGCAAGAGCTGATCGGGCGCGGTCCGTTCAACCGCTGGTTGAATTTCACCGTGCTAAAAAGCGGGGAGGAAGGCGTCGAGATCAGGGCCGCGTGGCGCGAGGAGTGGGTGGTCAATCCCGAGCGCCGCTACACGCACGGCGGCATCCTCGCCGCGATCATAGATGTCGCGGCCGACTACGCGATCGCGGCCCGGCTCGGGCGCCCGGTTCCCACCATAGACCTGCGCGTGGACTATCACAAGGCGGCGATGCCCGGAGATCTCACCGCAAAGTCGCGCGTGGTGCGCATGGGCACCCAGTACTGCACCGCCGAAGCCTACCTCTACGACAAGGACGGCGCGCTCGTCGCGAGCGGCCGCGGCACCTATTTCACGGCCGCCGCCAGGTGACGAGCCCGAGCCTCGAAAGCGAATCGTGGAAGCGAACCCCGGAAAAAGCCGGTGGCGCGCAGGATCCGCCACGATTGACGATTCGCGATTGACGACCCAGGTCTCGCCGGCACAGTGAGCGAATACACCGACGACAGGCCGCCGCCGGCCGTGGCGCGCGGGCTCCGGCTGGGTCTGCTCGCCCAGCGCCTCGCGCTGGTGGCAGCGCTCTTCGCGCTGTGGTGGGCGGCCTCGCTCGGCGTGCCGCACTACGTCCTGCCCGGGCCGCCGCGCGTGTTCGATGCGCTCAGGGCGATCTCCGCGAACAACGACCTCTGGGTGAACCTCGGCATCACGCTCGCGCGGGTCGTCGCGGGCTTCGCGCTCGCCGCGCTGGTGGGGGTGCCGCTCGGGATCGTGCTCGGCGCGACGCGCCGGCTCGGCGAATTCTTCGAGCCCGTGATTCCCGTACTCAATACCGTCTCCTCCGCGATCTGGGCGATCTTCGCGATCATCTGGTTCGGCATCTCCAACGCGACCACCGTCTTCGTCGTGTTCATGACCGCGATGCCGCTCATCGTCACCAACGTGTGGCAAGGCACGCGCACCGTGAACGCCGATTACATCGAGCTCGCGCGCGCGCTGCGCGTGCCGCCCGCGGGGATCGTGGTAAAGATCTACCTGCCCACGATCATGCCCTACTTCTTCTCGGGGGCGCGCCTCGCCTTCGGCTTCGGCTGGCGGGTGTCGCTGGTCGCCGAGACACTGGGCTCCTCGAGCGGTGTAGGATATCGGCTGCGGCAGGCGGCCGACCTCATTCAGACCGACCACGTGTTCGCGTGGACGCTGACGCTGGTGGCGATGATGGCCACCCTCGAGATGGGGATATTGAGGCCCCTCGAAAACCATCTGTTCCGCTGGAAGAAGGAAACGGAAAAGACATGAGCGCGCGCAGGGCGGCACGCCGCGGGAAGAAGCGGCTGATCGTAGCGATAACCGGCGCCACCGGCTCGATCTACGGGGTGCGGATCCTCGAGCGCGTGCGCGCGATGCCGGAGTGGGAGACGCATCTCATCGTCTCGGAGGCCGGCGCTATGAACGCGTGGGAAGATCACAGGCTCAGGCGCCGCGACATCGAAAAGCTCGCCGATGTCGTGCACAACGTGCGCGACGTGGGCGCAAGCATCGCGAGCGGCTCCTTCATCACCCACGGCATGGTGGTCGCGCCCTGCTCGATGAGGACGCTGGCGGGTATTGCGCACGGCTTCGCCGACAACCTCATCACCCGCGCCGCCGACGTGATCCTCAAGGAGCGGCGCCGTCTCGTGCTGCTCACGCGGGAGGCACCGCTCAACCTCGCGCACCTCAGGAACATGGTCGCGGTGACCGAGATGGGAGGCATCATCTTCCCGCCGGTGCCCGCCTTCTACAGTCACGCCCGGACGCTCGACGCGATGGTCAACCACACCGTGGGGCGGGTGCTCGACGCCCTCGGCATCGAGCACGACACCATCGCGCGCTGGCAGGGCATGGGCAGCGACGCGCAGCGGGAGGAGGCGTGAACACACGGTTTTCCGAAGAAGACTTCCGCGGGTTCCTCGACCGGCTGCGCCGCGAGGGAGAGCTCACCGACATCCGCCAGCCAGTGGACATCCGCCACATCGCGACGCTGGTGGATCAGGCGCAGACCGCGCTGCTCTTCCACGATGTGATCGGCTACGAGCTGCCGGTGGTGTCGGGCATCATCCGTTCGCGCAAGCGGGCGATCCTGTCCATGGGCTGCGCGGACTATGGCGAGATCGAGCGGCGGTTGCAGCAGGGCATTGACCACCCGATCCCTCCGCGCTACGTCGAGACGGCGCCCGCGCGCGAAGTGGTGGCGGTCGGCGACGAGGTGGATCTCTACCGGCTGCCGATACCGATGTCCTCGATCTACGACGGCGGTCCGATGATCACCGCCGGGGTGGTGATCGCGCGGGACCCGGAATACGGCTTCAATTCCGGGATCTACCGCTTCATGGTGAAGGAGAAAAATCTCACCGGCATCGACATCGTGACGCCGAACAACATGCGGCTGTTCGCGAGCCGCGCGTTCGAGGCGGGCCGCTCCTGCCCGATCTCGATCTCGATCGGCACGCATCCCTTCGAGATCATGGGCTCCGGTTTCCGCGCTCCGCTCGGCGTGGACGAGATGGCGATCGCGGGCGGCATCCGCGGCGCGCCGGTCGAGCTCGCGATGTGCGAGACCGTGGAGCTGCCGTGCATCGCCGGCGCCGAAATCGTGCTCGAGGCCGAGATCCTGCCCACCGGCTGGACGCATCCGGAGGGGCGCTTCGGGGAGTTCACGCGGCTGATGGGCGGGCTGCACTGGAATCCGCTGGTCCGGGTGAAGGCGATCACGCGCCGCCGCGACGCGATCTACTACGCGCTGCACATGCCCTGGGAGAACACCTGGCTCGCCGCGCCCACGCGCTACGCCGCGATCCGCCGCGCGCTCGCGAGCGCCGGCGTGCAGGTGAAGGACATCAACGTCACGCTCGGCGGCTGCGGCTTCTGGCACGCCGTGATCTCGATCCGCAAGCAGCCGGGGGAAGGCAAGAACGCGCTGCTTGCGGCACTGACCGCGCAGGACATCAAGCACGTGGTCGTGGTGGACGACGACATCGACGTGCACGACCCGGTGGAGGTGGAGTGGGCGATCGCGACGCGCGTGCAGGGCGACCGCGACATCGTCGTCGTGCCCGGAGCGCGCGCCAAGCCGCTCGATCCGAGCTTGCCGGTGACGCCCCCCGGAGTGGTGCCGACCGGCGCGAAGGTCGGCGTTGACGCGACCATTCCGGAAGGCGTGCCGCGCGAGCGCTACGAGCGCATCGCCTACGCCTACGCCGACCGCGCCCGGATCGAGGATTATCTCCAGGGCAAGGCCGATCCCCTGCCCTCCGCGGCAGGTCACGACGAGCAGCTCGTCGCGCGCCTCGCCACCGAGATCGTCGCGCTGATCGAGAAGGAGCCGAAGTACTACCAGGAAATCGCGCAACATTTCGGCGCCTACGAGTTCCAGGCGGTGGCGCGCGCGCTGGGGAAGCTGCACGCCGAGGGCATGCTGTGGCAGGATGCGCGCGGGCGCGCCTGCCTCAAGAACTCGCGCTTCGCCGCGAAGCCGCCCGCCGGCAACAGCGGCAACGACGGCTGAATCCCTTTTCCTGCCGCGGCTTGCAGCCGGAAAGAACCAGTCCCCAGCGACAAAGTCCGTGGAATGATCTTGCTCGCGCTCATCGGCGTGGCCCGGCGGCCGCAGGGAGGTTGCGGCACGACTTCGTGACATGGATGCCATCGTGACTGCAACCGCGCCGGCAATCGCGCTGCGCGGCGTGAGCAAACGGTTCGAGGGCCCGGGCGGAGAGCTCGAGGTTCTGAGGGAGATCTCCTTCGACGTGCCCGCGCGCTCGATTCTCGCCATCCTCGGCGCCTCCGGCTGCGGCAAGAGCACGCTGCTCAACATCATCTCGGGCATCGCGCGCCCGAGCGCGGGTAGCATCCGCTTCGGCGGCGTGCCGGCCGGGGAATTCACCGGCTGGAGCGCGATCGGATACATGTTCCAGGACGACCGGCTGCTGCCGTGGCGCACCGCCTGCCGCAACGTCGAGCTCGCGCTGGAGGCGGGTGCGGTGCCGCGCGCGGAGCGGCGCCGGCGCGCGCGCGAGGCGCTCGCGCTGGTCGGGCTCGAGGAGTTCGCCGACGCCTTCCCCTACCAGCTCTCCGGCGGCATGCGCTCGCGCGTCGCGCTCGCGCGCAGCCTCGTCGCCGAGCCCCGCATCCTGCTGATGGACGAGCCGTTCTCGCGCCTCGATGCGCAGACGCGCTCGTTCATGCACGGCGAGGTCTTGCGCATCCAGGATCTCAAGCACATGACCATCGTCTTCGTCACCCACGACGTGGAGGAGGCAGCGGTGCTCGCCGACCAGGTGGTGGTGCTCACGCCCCGCCCGGGGCGCGTGCGGGAGATCGTGGACATCCCGTGCGAGCGCCCGCGCGACCCCACCCATCCCGCGGTGGCCGCCTACATCCAGCGCCTGCGGGCGCTGATCTGAAGAACCCGCGGCTCGCGGCCCGCGGGCTGTGACTGGTAGAATCTTTCACGCATCTTTCCACGAGTCTCCGCCATGAAACGAATCCTGCTCGTGCTGCTGCTCTTCGCGGCCACCGTCCAGCTCGCCTTCGCGCAGAAGATGAAGGTCGGTTACTGGACGAGCGGCTTCTCGCTCGGCTTCGGAGCGGTGATGGAGGAGATGAAATTCGCGGAAAAGGAGGGGCTCGAGGTGCAATGGGTCAAGTTCGGCGACGTGAACGGGCCCACGCGGGCGATCGTCCCGCGCGCGATCGACCTCGCCTTCGGCGCTCCCTCCTTCGCTTCCATGAACATCGCCGCCGACGGCGTGCCGGTGAGAATCGTGCTCGCCACGCAGATCGCGGAATCCAAGCTGGTGGTGCCCGAAGCCTCTCCCATCCGCAGCCTCGCCGATCTGCGGGGCAAGAGGCTCGGCGTCACCCCTCCGGGCAGCGCCATGCACGCGATCGTGTCGGCGGTCCTCGACGGCAACTACGGGATGAAATCCGGCGCCTACAGCGTCGTGCCGGGGAACGAGGCGCAGATCGCGCGCTTCCTCGCGCGCCAGGAAATCGACGCCGCAGTGCTGCGCTCGGTCACCCTCGCGCAAATCTCGGACCTGCAGCTGCGCACCCTGGGTGGCGTGGTCGAGGAATGGAAGAAGCTCACCCGCTCGAACGCGGCCCCGATCCTCGCCGTCACCATCGTGCACGAGGACTACCTCGCGCAGCACCCGGATGCGGTGGCGAAATTCATCGCTGCGGTGCGAAAAGCGGTGCGCTTCGGCTCCCGCAACACGTTGCAGGTGGCGCAGATCCTGCAGAAAGCCGCCAACATGAGCCCGGCCGCCGCCCTCGCCTATGCGAGCCAGTGGGACGGTGCCTACATGGCGAGCTTCGAGCCAGCCGACATCGCCTCGCTCAAGCGCATGCAGGAAATCCTGCGGGCCTCGGGCCTCGCCAGGAAGGATCCTCCGGAGAGCGCCTTCCACGCGGAGCCGTATCAGCGCTCGAAGCGCATCAAGTAATCTCGCCCGCCTCCTCGACGGAAGGTCGAGGTCGTGTCCCGCGCGCAATGCGAAAAATCCGTGTGCACATCGAGAACGCGAGCCGGCGCAGCGGGCTGTTCCAGATCCGGCCCGAGGACTGGAACGCGGCCTGCCGCCGTCACCGCACGCTCGCGCGCCGCATCGAGGCAAGCATCGGCCGGGATGGCGACATTCTCGAGGAGGCGCTGCGCGAGGCCGACGCCGTGATCGGCGTGCCGGCGCGCCGCGAGCGCCTCGCCGAGCGCGCCCCGCGGCTGAGATGGCTGCACGCCACTTCCGCCGGCGTGGACGGCTTGCTTCCCCTCGACTGGCTCCCCCCGGGGACCGCCCTCACCAACAACCGCGGCGCGCACGGGGCGAAGGCCGAGGAGTTCCTGCGCATGGCCTATACCCTGCTCCACACGCGCATGCCGGAGATCATCGCCAACCAGCGCGCGCATCGGTGGCGCCAGATCTTCACTCCGCGCATCGCCGGCCGCACTGCGCTCGTGGTGGGACTGGGCGACCTCGGTCAGGCGGCGCTGCGCGCCGCAAAGCAGCTCGGGATGAAGACCATCGGGGTGAGCCGCAGCGCAAAGCGCGTGCGCGGAGCGGACGAGGTCCATGCGACCGCCGCGCTCGGCCGGCTGCTTCCCCGCGCCGATTTCGTGGTCCTCGCCGCGCCCCTCACGCCCGAGACGCGCAACCTCCTCGACCGCGCGCGGCTCGACCGGCTCAAGCCCGCCGCAGGGCTCATCAACATCGCCCGCGCGCCGCTCGTGGACCAGGCGGCGCTCGCCGGGAAGCTCGCGCGCGGGGAACTCGCCGGCGCGGTGCTGGACGTCGTCGAGCCCGAGCCGCTGCCGGCGGAATCCGCGCTGTGGGAGGTGCCCAATCTCGTGATCACGCCGCACATCTCGTGCGACGATGGCGAGCGCTACATGGAAATCACGCTCGACCTCTGGTTCGAAAACCTGGCGCGATTCCTCGCGGGCAAGCCGCTCAAGAACCGCGTGGATCCGCGCCGCGGCTACTGAAAGGCGAATCGGCCGCGCAGAGCCTGGGGAACAGAGAGGCTCGAACCGGGCAAGGTCGTAGATCCAGGCTCGAGGATGATCGCTGCCGGAATTTTCCAGATCCGCCGCCGCCCCGGCGTTTCAATCGTGGCGCCCAGTTTTACTCCGTGAGCCTGGTGTCCCCTGTGGCAAAGAATCAGGTTCCGGCGCCGGGCGGGCTCACACTCGACCACGTCGCGCATTTCGTTTCCGATATCGAGTCCGCGAGCGCCGCGCTGGAGCGCCTGGGCTTCGCGCTCACCCCCTTCTCCGCGCAGTCCCACCGCCTCGAGCCGGGCGGCCCGCTCGTGCCGGCGGGCTCCGGCAACCGCTGCGCGATGCTCGAGCGCGGCTATCTGGAATTCCTCACCCCGACCGGTGACACCCCGATCGCGGCCGAGTTGCGCTCGGCGATCAAGCGCTACGTCGGCTCGCATCTGATCGCCTTCGGAACCGGCGCGCCGGAGGCGGACTATGCGCGGCTCGCGAGGGCGGGTTTTGCCCCGCTCGATCCGGTCGCGCTGCAGCGCGAGGTGCACGCCGAAGAGGGCCGGGCGAGCGCGCGCTTCACCGTGGTGCGCGTGCCGCGCGGGACGATGGCCGAAGGGCGCATCCAGTTCTGCCGGCACGAGACCCCGGAGCTGCTGTGGCAGGAGCGCTGGCTCGCGCACCCCAACCGCGCGCGGGCTCTGAACGGCGTGATCCTGTGCGTCGCCGACCCGCAGGAAGCCGCGCAGCGCCATGCCCGCTTCACCGGGCTGCTCGCGCAACTCTCGGGCAGCGTGTGGCGCATCGCCACGGCGCGTGGCTATCTGCTGTTTCTCGCTCCGGAGACGCTCGAGCGACGGCTCGGCGTCACGCCGCCTGCGCTGCCCTGGATCGCGGGCACGATCCTCGAGAGCGCGGACATCGCGGCGAGCGGAGAGAGGCTGCGGCGCTCGGGCGCTCCGGTGCACGCGCTCGGCAGCCGGCGGTTGCTGGTGCGGCTCCCGCCCGCGGTGGGCGGCATCGCCGTGTTCGAGCCCGGCCATGCGGGAGTGCTCGCGTTCGATTGAGCGGCACGGGCCGGGATGCGCCCGGACCGACGCCAGCCCTCCGGCAGCACCGCGAATTTCAGGCCCGTGCCCGGGCTCGGGAATCCGGGTCCCGGCGCCAATCGCTCACTTGAGCTGGATGTTCGCGGCCTTGATGACCTTGGTGTACTTGGCGAGCTCGGCCTTCATGAGCTTGCTGAGCTCCGCCTGAGTGGTCGTGATCGGATCGGCTCCGTTGCGCTCGAACTGTTCCTTCATCTCGGGCGATTGCGCGATTTTCACGAGCTCGTCGTAGAGCCGGCTCACGACCGGCGCGGGCGTGCCCCTCGGCGCGAAGAAACCGAGCCACAGCGAGACCTCGAAGCCCGGGAAGCCGTTTTCGGCCACCGTCGGAACATCGGGCAGCGCCGAGGAGCGCTTGGCGGTGCCCACCGCGATCGGGCGCAGCCGCCCCGCCTTGGCGTGCGGGAGCACCGCCGGCATGCTGCCGAAGAGCGCCTGTACCTGCCCGCCCATCGTCGCGGTGCCCGCCGGGCCGTTGCCATTGTAGGGCACGTGCACGATGTCCATGCCCGCCGCAAGCTTGAGCATCTCCATCGCGATATGGGTGGTCGAACCGGTGCCGGCGGAGGCGTAGTTGAGCTTGCCGGGCTGCGATTTGACCAGGGCGATGAATTCCTTGAGCGATTTCGCCTGCACGCCGGGGTGCAGCACGAGGAGGTAGGGCGTGGAGGCGACCAGCGTGATCGGCTGGAAGTCCTTCACCGGATCGTACTTGACGTTGGGATAGGCGGCCGGCGCGATGACGTGGGTCGAGGTCGTACCCATGGTGAGGGTGTAGCCGTCCGGGTTGGCGCGTGCTGCGAGCTCGGTCCCGATCGTGCCGCCGGCGCCGCCCCGGTTGTCCACCACCACTTGCTGGCCGAGGCGCTCGGAGAGCTTCTGCCCGACGAGCCGGGCGATGATGTCGGTCGAGCCGCCCGGCGGAAACGCCACGATCAGGCGGATCGGCCGCTCGGGGTAGGCGGCGAGCGCCGCGGTGCACAGCGCAGCGAGCAGCGTTCCCGACACAAGCTTGCAGGTCCAATGACTCATGTCTTTCCTCCGAGGTCGGTTGTCACGAGCGCACCCCCGTCGCGGGGGTGCCATTCCGCGCGCATTCTACCCGCTTTCGGCCGCGCGCGCCGCAACGGGCGCCACCTCGGTGCTCGCGAGAAAACGAGTCCGCGAGCTACTCGACGTGGACCGCGCCGGCGGCGATGAGTTTGGCGAGCCGCTCGGCCTCGGAGCCGATGAAGGCGGCGAATTTCTCCGGCGGGCCGCCCTGCACCACGAGCCCCAGCTGATCGAGCCGCTGCTTCACGTCGGGGGCCTCGAGCGCCTGGTTCACCCCGCGGTTGAGCTTGCCCACGATCGCGCGCGGCGTCTTCGCAGGCGCCGACATTCCGAACCAGACGATCGCCTCCGCCCCCCGAATGCCCTGCTCGGCGAGCGTCGGCACCTCCGGCAGAACCGGCGAGCGCCGGCCGTCGGCGATCCCGAGCACCTTGACCCGCCCCGCCTTGATCTGGGCCTCGCCCGTGACGGTGGTGGTGTGCATCACGTGGATCTGGCCGCCGACGAGATCGTTCAACGCCAGCGCGGCTCCCTTGTACGGCACGTGCACGATGCTGGCGCCGGTGGCGAGCTGGAATACCGCGAGCCCGATGTGCAGGCTGCTGCCCGGACCCGAGGAGCCCCAGGTCACCTTCCCCGGGTTCGCCCGCGCGTAGTCCGCGAGCTCGCGGGCGCTCTTCGGCGGCAACGCCGGGTGCGCGAGGATGATGAGCGGCGCGTAGCCGATCCACACCACCGGCGCGAAATCCTCGATCCGGTAGAGCGGCTTCCTGCGCAGCAGCACATTGTTGACGCTGGGTCCCGGGTTCGACAGCAGCAGCGTGTAGCCGTCGGCAGCGGCCTTGGCCACGGTGTCCGCCCCGATCGAGCCGCCCGCGCCCGGGCGGTTGTCCACCACGAACTGCTGGCCCCAGGCGTCGGTGAGCTTCTGGCCGATCAGCCGCGCGATGATGTCGTTGGAGGCGCCCGGCGGGAACGGCACGACCCAGCGCACCGGGCGGCCCGGATAGGCCGCAGCCGGTCCCTGCGCCGGCGCCGCCGTGCAGAACGCGGATGCGAAGAGAAATAACAGCGCTGCGGCGCGCTTCGTCATGATCGCCCCCTCCTCCTCGTGTCCTTAGAGTCTATCCGGTTTTGCGCCGCGCGAGCGCCTCGGGATTGACCACGTTGACCGGCGCCCCGGCGCAATAGGCCAGGATCTGGTCGAAGATCGTGCCGAACATGCGCTCGAAATTCTCGCGCGCGACGTAGCCGATGTGGGGCGTGCACAGCACGTTGTCCATGCGCAGCAGCGGGTGATCGGGATCGCGCACCGGCTCCTGTTCGAAGACGTCCACGGCGGCCATGCCGGGGCGCCCCGCCCGCAGCGCGCGCTCGAGCGCGCCCGGTTCCACGAGCTCGGCGCGGCTGGTGTTGACGAAGAGCGCGTCGGGCTTCATGCGGGCGAGGTCGGCGGCGGTGACGATGCCGCGCGTGGCGGGGGTGAGCCGCACGTGCAGGCTCAGCACGTCGGAGCGCTCGAAAATCGCCTCCTTCGATACCACCTCGACGCCGTCCGCGCGCGCCCGCGCGGCCGAGCCCTCGCGCCCCCACGCGATCACCCTCATGTCGAAGGCCTTGCCGTAGCGCGCGACTACCGCGCCGATGCGCCCGTAGCCGAAAATGCCGAGGGTCTTGCCGCGCGCCACACGCCCGATCGCGTTCTGCCAGCGCCCGGCTCTGAGCGCCTCGACCTCGCCCACCAGCCCCCGCAATGCCGCGAGGATCAGGCACCAGGTGAGCTCCGCGGTCGCGTAGGACGGCGTTCCCGGATGCAGATCGGAGCACACCACGATGCCGCGCCGGGTGCACGCCTGCACGTCGATGTGCGGGTAGACGCTCGTCTGGCTGATCAGCTCGAGCTTCGGCAGCCGCTCGACGAGGGACGCGCGGATCGGGGTGCGCTCTCGGATCAAGACCAGCGCTTCGGTGTCCTTGAGCCGCGCGGCGAGCACGTCCTCGTCCGTGGTGTGATCATTCCAGATCGTGACCTCGTGGCCTGCGAGCTTGGAAAAGCAGGCGAGCGTGCGCACCGCGTCCTGGTAGTCGTCGAGAATCGTGATATTCATCGCGTGTGCCGTTGCCAGAATCCCTCGGCGCCTTCCCGCGCCCTCGCGGCGAGAGGTCGGGCTCTCTCCGCGAATTCCATGTCCTGCGCAGCGCAGATCACTGATCGAGCCAGCCGCTCGCGCGCGTTTGCGCGAGCACGCGGTCCACGATCCGCGGCGCGAGCCCGACATAGGTCGTCGGGTCGAGCGCTGCGGCGAGCTCCTCGCGCGTGAGCGCACCTCTCACCCGCTCGTCGCGCTCGAGCGCCTCCCGGAAGGTGAGCCCTTGTTCCAGTCCGCGCATCGAAATCTCGTACACCAGCTCGTGCGCGCTCTGCTTGCCGAGCCGTTCGGCGAGCGCGAACATGACGCGCTCGGAGAGCAGAAAGCCGCCGAGCACATCGAGGTTCGCGCGCATCCTCGCGGCGTCGACTTCCAGCCCCGCGAGCACCGACCTCATGGTCGCAAGCAGCGCCCCCGCCATGAGGCAGGATTCGGGCAACGCCTTCCACTCGACGCGCCAGCCGGCGGCGTCGCGCTCGTGCTCGGTGACCATCACCTCCAGCATCAGCGCGGCGTTGTGGCGCAGCGCGCGCGACACCGCGACCGCTGCCTCGACCGTGATCGGATTCCTCTTGTGCGGCATGGTGGAGGAGCCGACCTTGCCCTCGGTGAAGGGCTCGGCGAGCTCGCCGATCTCGTTGTGCTGCAGGATCAGGATCTCGTTCGCGATTTTGCCGAGCGTCGCGCCGAGCATCCCGAGAACGCACGCGTATTCGGCGAAGCGATCGCGCGCCGGCTGCCAGTTGACCTCCGCCACCCCGAGTCCCAGCCGCTTCATCACCCGCCGCTCGAGCTCCGGCGCCCGCTCCCCGAAGGCGGCCTGGGTGCCGACCGCGCCCACAAGACTGCCCACGAACACGCGCGGCTCGAGCTGGCGCAGCCGCTCGTGGTGGCGCCCCATCTCCGACAGCCAGACCGCGCACTTGTGGCCGAAGGTGATGGGCGCCGCCTGCACGCCGTGGGTGCGGCCTGCCATCGGCGTGGCGCGGTGCGCCTCGGCGAGCCGGTAGAGCTCGCGCCCCACCGCCTTCAAGTCGCGCAGGAAGATCGCGTGCGCCTCCTTCACCTGCAGCACGGTGGCGGTGTCGAGCACGTCCTGGGTGGTGGGGCCGAAATGGAGGTATTCCCCGTGCCCCCCGCCGCAGCGCGCCTGCAGCGCGCGCAGCGCCGGCACCAGCGGGTGCTTGATGCGCCGGACCTCGGCGCCGATCGCCTCCAGGTCCACCTCCGCCACGCGCGCCCGCGCCGCGATCTCCTCGGCCGCCGCGCGGGGGATGATCCCCATTTCGGCCTGCTCGAGCGCGAGCGCCGCTTCGAAGTCGTACCACTTCTGCACGCGGTTCGCGTCGTTGAAGATCGCGCGCAACTCCTCCGTGCCCCAGATGTGCTTGAGCAACGCGTCGTCGAAGACTCCCGAAGCCATGCTCCTGTTCTCGATCACGTGAGCGGTTCAGAACGGGGGAGCGGGACGACGGAGCCGATGCCGCGCATCCCCTCTCCCGAGTTCGCGGTCTCGCGGCTTCCCGGGTTCACTCGGCGCGGGCGCCGGAGAGCTTGATGACTTTCGCCCACTTGGCGATTTCCTCGCGGATGTAGGCGCCGAATTGCTCCGGCGTGCCGCCGAGAACCTCGATGCCCTGAGCCGCGAACTGGTCGCGCACTTGCGGCAGCGCGAGCGCCCTCACGATCTCCGCGTTGAGCCGGGCCACGATCTCGCGCGCGGTCTTCGCCGGCGCGACGTAGCCGAACCAGGTGACGGTTTCGTAGCCCGCGAGGCCGGACTCGGCGACGGTCGGAAGATCGGGCAGCGAAGCCAGGCGCGAGGCGGTCGTGACCGCCAGCGCGCGCAACCGCCCGCTCTTCACGTGGTGCAGCACCGTGGAGGCGGGCGAGAAGATCATCGCCACCTCGCCCGCGAGCACGTCGGCGACCGCCGGCGGGCTGCCCTTGTAGGGAATGTGCACCAGGCTGACGCCAGCCATCGCCTTGAACAACTCGCCCGACATGTGGGGAGCGGTGCCGGTTCCGGCCGAGGCGAAATTGAGCTCTCCGGGTCGGCGCTTCGCGAGCGCGATGAGCTCTCTCACCGTCTTCGCCGGCACCGAGGGATGCACCACCAGAATGTTCGGCGCCGCGGTGGCGAGCGCGACCGGCGCGAAGTCGCGCGCAAAATCGAACGGGAGCCTGGGGTAGAGCGTCGCGTTGATGGCATTGGCGACCGTGCCGATGAAAAGCGTATATCCGTCAGGGGCGGATTTCGCCGCGAGCTCGGCGGCGATGTTGCTCGCAGCGCCCGGGCGGTTGTCCACGATCACGCTCTGCCCGAGCGCATCGGCGAGCTTGGGGCCGATCACGCGCGCGGTGATGTCCGCGCCGGAGGCCGGGGGAAATCCGACGATGACCCGAACCGGCTTCGCGGGATACGGTTGGGCGCCCGCGCCGAAGGCGCACAGCATCGCCGCCAGCACGCCCCCAGAGCACACAGAGCTCGCCGAGAAAGACCTCGGCCCCTCGCCGCGGAAGAGGCCGAGCAACGCTGAAAACGGCGAATGCCTGAGGAGCCCGGTCATGTTCTGCATCCTGAATTCACGATTCTATCCGGTTCGATCCTCTGTGCTCAGCGCGAGCTCGGCGGCCGGCTCCCGGGCGTTATCGGGCGCCTCCGGTGCCGATCTCGAGCCGAATCCGTCTCCGGAATCCCTCGAGCACGATCTCATCGCCTCAGCGCCGCGAGCACCTCTTTCACGCCCACCACGTAGCAGATCGTGGGCAGGATGCGGTCGATCGCGAAGGCGTGGTTCTCGAGGTCGTTGCTGGCGCACGCCTCGCGCACCACGTACGTGCGGTAGCCCATGTCCGCGGCGTGGCGTGCGGTCGCCTCCACGACATAGTTCGTCCACAGCCCCATCAAGATCAGGGTGTCGACGCCCGCGTTGTGCAGCGCCTGCTCGAGGTTGGTGGTGAGGAAGGGGTCCACGCAGGTCTTGTTGATGACGAGCTCGGAGGCGAGCGGCTTCACGCTCGGGTGGATCGCCGCTCCGCGCGTGCCGAGGACGAGCTGTTTCTTCCTGCGCAGCCCGATCCACAGCGGGCTGTTCGAGGGGATGTCGCGGAAGTCGCGCCGCACCGAGGCCGTCACGTGGATCACGGTGAGACCCGCGCGGCGCGCGGCGCGCAGCACCGAGGCGATGTGCTCCAGGGTGCGGTTCTCGCGGATTCCGGCGGTCGCCGGGATGAGGTCGTTTTGCACGTCGAGCAGGATCGCTGCCGTGCGCCTGCGGTCTAGCTTCATGGCTCCTCTGGTCCTGCGCTGAAAAACCCGTCTCGAAAACCGGCGTTCAACCGATACGCTCCAGGATGTGCAGCCCGCGCACCCGATCGAGGAGATAGATGAGCCCTCGCTCGTCCACCGTGACGTCGTTGCTCTGCACGCGGTCGGACCCCGGCGGCACGTCCGGCACATAATGCGCGACCTCGCGCAAGGCGTGCGGGCGCGAGATGTCAATCACGCGCAACCCGTAGGCGAACCACGCCACCGGGATCTCGGTCCCGGTCACTTTCTCGCACGGCTGGTGGCAGCCCGTCATGCGCGGCTGCGGCTGCGGCGGCATCTCCTCGACCTGGAAGGTCGAGATCGGCTGGGGATGCTTCTCGTCGGTGATGTCCACCAGCCACAGGAACGCGGCCGGATAAGGCGGCGCGCCCTCCATGCGGAACACGTCCTCGTCGGTCACCAGCAGGAAGTCGCGGTTCTGGATCTTGAAGGGGATGCGCAGCGCGGTGTGCGTCGGCCAGGCGAACGGCGGGCTCCAGTCGAGCCCGGAGACGAATTTCGGCCGCGACAGGTCCTCGATGTCGAGGATGACGAAGCCGCCGTGCCAGTAGCTCGTGTAGAGGCGGTTTCCGTGGCGCAGCGGATGGTGGCACTTGTGCGCGTCGCCTTGCCAGCTCGGCGTCTCGCCCCCTGCGATCCACTGCCCCGGCATCCACCAGCGGCCGACCTCTTGCGGCCGCGCCGGGTCCTTGAGATCGAGGATCATCACGATGTTGCCGAGGTAGCCGTCCCAGGTCGGCGAGATGTAAGCGTAACGCCCGTCGAAGTCGAAGCGGTGCACGCCGCGCGCATAGCCGGGGCCCGGCCGGTCGGTGGTGTTCCAGTTCGCGATCAGCCTGGGCCGCGCCGGATTCGATACGTCGTAGATGGCGAGGCCGCCATGGTAGCCCTCGGGCGGGGTCTGCCCCTTCAACGCCGCAGCGCGCTGGATTTCGCGGTTGACGATCATGATGTCGCCTGCGACGCGCACCTTGTGCGAGTGCGTTCCCGGCGGCATGGAAAGGGCGGCGAGCGGGCGCGGGCGCCTCGGGTCGGAGACGTCCACGATCAGCGTGCCGTGAGGATGCTCCATGTTGCCGATGTAGGCGATGTTCCTCTCCACCACCACCTGCCCGCCGCCCGCGCAGTCGAACCACGCGACCGGCTGCATGCCGCGCGCCGCGGCGCGCAGCGCGTGCTGCGCCGCCCCGCCCGATTTCACGTCGAGATAACCGACTTCCTTGATGCCCTTCGCCCTCGCCATGCGCGCTTCTCCAGTTCATCCGGCGCCGATCCCCGCCTCGCCGGGCCGGAGCGCTCCGCCCGCGCCGCTCGCAGCGCAGCGAGGCGCCGGACGCCTGCGCTCCGCCCGCGCCCGGCACAGCACCACAGGCGCGAGCGCAAGAGGTGGCGAGAGGCTCATGGGTAGAGCTCGAAATCGCCCACGATCTCGAGCACGGAGCGGCGCGGCAGCTCCGCGACGCCCACCGCGGCGCGCGCGTGCGCGCCCCGCTCCGGCCCCCACAGCTCGTAGAAAAGATCGGAGGCGCCGTCCATCACCGCGAACTGGCGCTCGAACCCGGGCGCGGAGTTGATCATGCCGATCAGCCGGATCACCCGCTTCACGCGGTCGAGATCGCCGGTGTGCGCCTTGATCGTCGCGAGAATCTGCAGCGCCACGGCGCGCGCCGTCACGTACGCCTCCTGCTCGCTCACTTCGAGCCCGACCTTGCCCACGTTCTTCGCCCCGAGCGCGAGCGGATGGCGCGCGGTGCTGTGCCCGGCGAGGAAAAGGAGGTTGCCCACCTGCACGCAGGGCACGCGGTTCGCGCTCGGGAACGGCTGCGGCGGCGGCAGCGCGAGGCCCATTTTCGCGAGAC
The DNA here is from genome assembly GCA_035574195.1 of Burkholderiales bacterium. GTDB lineage: Bacteria > Pseudomonadota > Gammaproteobacteria > Burkholderiales > SG8-41 > SG8-41. Next base: position 19,151 of record DATLZE010000126.1, read on the forward strand.
GGTCCTCGATCACGCCCATGGATCCCTGCTCGGTTCCAGCATGCGCCGGGGTATGCCCCTGTCCGATGCGCCGAGTTTAACCGGAAAGGAATCGCACGGGCCATAGGCCGCCCGATTCCCGAATGTGGACTGCCCCGGCGCGGCGGGAATATGATTCGTGCGAAGCTTCCGCCGGCCTCCAGCATGACCCGCGCAGCGCCGTCCAAGATCGTGAGCCTCGCCGCGCTCGCCGCGCGCATTCCGGACGGGGCCGCGCTCGGACTGGGCGGCGTGCTCCTGCACCGCGGGCCGTTCGCGCTGGTACGCGAGCTCGCGCGCCAGGGCCGGCGCGCGCTCGAGATCGTCAAGCCCTCGCCGGGTTACGACCTCGACCTCCTGTGCCGCGCCGGGGCGGTGGCGAAAGTGCGCGCCGGCATCGTCGCAATGGAAGGCCGCTTCGGGCTCGCCCCGTGGTACCGCAAGGCGATCGAGCGCAAGGAGGCCGCGCTCGAAGAGCACGCCTGAATGACGCTGGTCGCGGGGCTGCGTGCAGCCGCCTACGGAATCCCCTTCCAGCCGGTCGCCGGCGTGCACGGCAGCGATCTCGCGCGGTTGAACGGCTGGCGCAAGATCGAGGACCCGTACGGCTCGGGCCGGCAGGTGTACGTGATCCCCGCGGTGCAGCCCGACGTCGCGGTGATCCACGCGCACGAGGCGGACGAGAACGGCAACGCGCGCGTGCTGGGCTCGCCTTACTGGGATCATCCGCTCACGCGCGCAGCCAAACGGGTGCTCGTCACCGCCGAGCGGCTCGTCGCTCCCGAGGCGCTCGCCGCGCGGCCGGAGCTCACGCTCGTGCCCGGTTTCATGGTGGAGGCCGTCGCAATCGTGCCGCGCGGCGGCTGGCCGGGCTCGATGCACGCGCTCTACGAGGTGGATTACGGCGCGGTCGAGAGCTATCTGCGCGAGGAGCCTGGCGCCTTCGAGGCGCATCTCGCCGCCGCGCCCGAGGCCCGCGAACCGTGAACGGCGAATCGGGCAGCACGGCATCGGGCGGATCACGATCCGTGAACGACGATTGGCGATTCACGAACATGGACTGGACGCCGTTCTCCTATCTCGTCGTCAACCTGGCGCGCCAGATTCGCCCGGGCGAGATCGTGTTCAGCGGCGTCCATTCCACGCCGGCGATGCTCGCCTGCCTGCTCGCCAAGCGCGCTTACGATTTTCACTTCACCTATCTCAATGTCGCGGGCGGGGTCGAGCCCGAGCCGCGCTCGGCGCCGCACTCGAGCAGCGACCCGGCGCTCGTCGAGGGCTCGCCCGCGATCTTCGCCAACGAGGACTTCTACGATCTGTGCGCCCGCGGCGGCATGGACCTCGTATTCCTCGGCTGCGCGCAGGTTGACGCCTGCGGGCGCACCAACGTCTCGACGATCGGGCCGTGGGATCGTCCCGAGGTGCGGCTGCCCGGCGGGGGCGGCGCTGCGGTGATGATGCCGACTGCGAAGCGGGCCGCGACCTGGCGCACCGAGCACTCGCCCCGCACGCTCGTCGAGCGGCTCGATTTCGTGACCGCGTCCGGGAACCTGACGACCCTGGTCACGCCGATCGCGGTGTTCCGGCGCGCGCCGGCTCCGGGCGCGCGCTTCGCGCTCGAATCGTGGAACCCGCGGGTCGCGCTCGAGGAGGTCGCCCGGCGCACCGGGTTCCGCTTCGAGGCGGGCGGCGCGCGCCCCTCGGACCCGATCACCGCGCGCGAGCGGCGCGCGCTCGAGGCCCTCGATCCACGGGGCGAGCTCGCCGCGGCGCTGCGTCTCGGAAACCAGCCCGGCGCGTGACGGGCCTCAGCTCCCCGGCACGATCCCCGGGGGCAGCGTACGGCAGTAGTCGGCGATGTCGCCTGGCCGGCACTTCCACACCCGGTCCATGAACTTGTTCGAAAAACAATGTTGGAGCGCTCGCCGCAGCGGGCGCAGCCGAAACGGCTGCCCGAACACGTAGGGGTGGATCGAGATGTTGCACACGAGGGGGTGCCGCGCGGATTGCTCGACCATCTCCTCGAACTGGTCCACCAACATGTCGCAGAACTCGCGCGCGCTGTGCTGGCGGTGGATCACCTGCGGCGAATCGTTCAACTCCACGGGATAGGGCACCGAGAGGATCGGCCCCGCGCGCGTGCGCATCCACACCGGCTGGTCGTCGAAGGGCCAGTCCATGAGATACTCGTAGCCCGCCTCCTTGAGCAGATCCGGCGTCCACGGGTTCTCGTAGGCGCCCGCACCCATCCAGCCCCGGGGCGGGCGCCCCTCGTGGCGCGCGATGGTCTCGGTCACCTCCCGGATCACGCGCGCCTCGTCCGCCTCCCAGCGAAAATCGTGCAGGTTCTCCGAATTGGTGCGCCCGTGGGCGATGATCTCGTCGCCGCGAGCGCGGATGCGTGCGGGAATCTGCGGCGCTTCCTCGTAGAGCAGGCTGTTCATGTTGTGCGCGAGCGGTATCGCGAGCTCGTCGGCCAGCTCGAACAGCCGCCAGATGCCGATGCGGTTGCCGTAATCGCGCCAGGCGTAATTCCTCTGGGTCTGCGGCTCTCCGAGCTTGGCGTTGTCGTGGCCGCGGCCCCGCCCGAAGGCGAACACCTCGACGTTGGTCGTGATGCAGAAGGCGAGCCGCTTGCCGCCCGGCCAGCTGTAGTCCTTCCGTTCGGTGAGCGGAACGTAGTCGTAGCGGTTGTGTGCGGAAAGCAGGTTCGCCATGGCTCCTGTGCGCGATCGCCGAGGCGCGTTGCCGCAGCTCACTGCACGCGCGCCCCCGAGAGCCGCACGAGCTTGCCGAGCTTGCCGAGCTCCGCTTCGAGGTGCGCCGCGAACTCCTCCGGGGTGCTCGTCACGGGCACTGCGCCGACCTTGGCGTAGACTTTCTGGACGTCGGGAAGTCTCACCGCCTTTCCGAACTCGGCGTTCAGCCGCTCGACCACGGGGCGCGGCGCACCGCGCGGCAGCAGGATCCCCGTGTAGAGCACGAGCTCGAAGTCCTTCAGGCCGGCCTCCTTCATCGTCGGCAGCTCCGGGGCGGCGTCCGAGCGCCGCGGCGTGGTCACCGCCAGCGCGCGCAGCCTCCCCGCCGCCACCATGGGCAGCGCCGGGGGCAGCGTCGCGAACGACACCGCCACCTCCCCGCTCAGCAGCCCGGTGATCGCCTCGGGGCTGCCTTTGTAGGGCACGTGCACCATCCGGATCCCCGCCATCGCTTTCAGCATCTCCGCCGCAAGATGCACGATGGTGCCGTTGCCCGAGGAACCGTGGGAAATCTCGTTGGGGTGCTTCTTCGCGAGCGCGATCAGTTCCTTCACCGACTTCACCGGCAGCGAGGGATGCACGAGCAACATCAGCGGGCTCGCGGCGATCAGCGTGACCGGGGTGAAATCGCGCACCGAGTCGTACGGCAGCTTCTGGTAGAGGCTCGCGTTGATCGCGTGCGTGGTGATGTCCTGCAGGAACACCGTATAACCGTCGGCGCGCGCTTTCGCGATGAAGTCCGAGGCGATCGTGGTTCCGGCCCCCGGGCGCGGCTCCACCACCACCGGCTGCCCCATGCTCTCGGTGAGCTTGGCGCCGAGCGTGCGCGCGAGCACGTCGGAGATCCCCCCGGGGGTGAACCCGTGCACGAGCCGCACCGGCCGTGCCGGGTAATCCGTCTGGGCGGAGGCCGGCGGCGCGCCAGGCGCTAGCGCCGCCAAAGCCAGCGTCATGCCGAGCAGTCGTCTCATGGCGCACTCCCCCGACGATGGCAGGCTCTTCTCCCGCGACCGAAAAGCCGCCCTGACGGTGCGCATGCTATCACAGGATGCGCGCGGGCAGCGGGTGAACTTTACCCTGGACGCACCGGCCGGCATGCCTTCCGCCTTCCTTCCCGCGCCGATCCCGAGGCTCGGGCTCGCCTCGCGCGAGATTCGCCACCACGCGGCGGCACGGCCTGCGCGCGCCCGGCCGGGAGAACGCGAGCGCTAGAGGCGGAAAACCGCAGCTCGTGGCCGAGAGGAGAGCTCAATCGGGCCGCAGACCGGCCTGCTTCACCACCTTCGCCCACTTGGCCAGCTCGGCGCGCAGGTGCCGTCCGAATTCCCGGGGGGAGCTGGCGATGATCTCGGCGCCGTCCTTCCCGAGGCGCTCGGCGACATCCGGCGCGAGCAGCGTGTTGCGCAGATGGCCGTTCAGCGCGATGACCCGCACCTCGGGCGTCGCAGCGGGCGCGAGCACCCCGTACCAGCTCGTGAACTCGTAGCCGGGCACGCCCGCCTCCGCGACGGTCGGCACCTCCGGCAGCGCCGGCGTGCGCTTCGGCCCGGTCACGCCGAGGGCGCGCAGCCGGCCCGTGCGCACGTGCTGCACGACCGTCATCACGCCGAGGAAGCCGAGATGGGTCTCGCCCCCGAGCAGCGCAGCGAGCGCGAGGCCGCTGCCCTTGTACGGCACGTGCACGATGTCAACCCGGCCGAGCAGCTTGAAGAGCTCCGCCGCCACGTGCAGATTGGTGCCGCTGCCCGCGGAGGCGTAGTTGAGCTCGTTCGGCCGCGGCCGCGCATAAGCGATCAGATCCTTCACCGTCGCCGCCGGCACCGAGGGATGCACGACCAGCGCGAACGGAGCAGAGGCGAGCAGCGAGACCGGCGCGAAATCCTTCAGCACGTCGTAGTTCAGACTGCCGAAAAGGGCGGGGCTCACCACCAGCGAGAGCGAGGCGAACACGACGGTGTGGCCGTCCGGGGTGGCGCGCGCGGCGAGCTCGGTGCCGATGGTGCCGGAGGCGCCGGGGCGGTTGTCCACCACCACGAACTGGCCCGCCAGCTCGGCGAGGCGGCCGGCGAGAATGCGCGCGATGATGTCCGCCCCGCCGCCCGGTGGAAACGGCACGATCACGCGCAGCGGGCGGCTCGGGAATTCCCGCGGAGGGGCGCCGGCGGCCTGCGTCGCGGCGAGCGCGGCCAGCCACAATGCCACGACGGCCTTTGCCGCAGCGCGCTTTTTCCCCGCGGCGGAACCGGGAAGCTCGCGCATGCTAGTATTAAAGCACGAGCGGTCCCGAAAAAACCACGCGCGCCTTCCGCATGCTGGACGAGCTGATCCGCCGCCACGAGGGGCACCTCACGCACTTGACGCTCAACCGCCCGCAGCAGGCGAACGCGCTCTCCGCCTCGCTCGTCGAGGCGCTGCTCAATGCCGTGGAGTACGCCTACACCGACGGCACGCGGCTGCTGATCCTCGACGGAGCGGGCCCCCACTTCTGCTCGGGATTCGACTTCACCGGTTTCCAGCAGGCGGCCGAAGGCGACCTCGCGCTGCGCTTCATCCGCATCGAGACGCTGCTGCAGCAGATCCACCATGCGCCATTCGAGACCCTGGTGTTCGCGCATGGGCGCAACTTCGGCGCCGGCGCCGACCTCGTGGCGAGCTGCGCAGTACGCGTCGCAGCGCCCGAGGCGACTTTCCGCTTTCCGGGGTTGCGCTTCGGCGTCGTGCTCGGCACGCGCCGGCTCGCCCGGCGCGTCGGCGAGGACCGCGCGCGCGAGATCCTCTCCGCCTCCCGCACTTTCGACGCCGAGGAGGCGCTGCGCATCCGGTTCGTGACCCGCGTCGCGCCGCAGTCCGAGTGGCCGCGGGTGATCGAGGAGACGCGCGAACGCTGCGAGCTGCTCACGCCTGCGGCCGCCGCCGCCCTCCACCGCCGGACCGTGACCGACACTCGCGCCGAGGACATGGCCGAGCTCGCCGCCTCGGTGAGCGTGCCGGGGCTGAAGGAGCGCATCCGGCTCTACCGCGAATCGAGCAAGTAGCGGACGCCGGCCGCCGCGCCGCTGCGGCCAGTTTTGCTGCGGCCCGAAAAATCCTGTCATGTGCGAAGGAGGTATGACGCAAACATGGACACCCGATTGCCCGCCGTGATGAAGGTCGTCGAGTGCTCGGCGCCCGGTGGCCCCGAAGTATTGAGGCTCGCCGAGCGCCCGCTGCCCCGGCCGCAGGCGGGGGAAGTGCTGATCCGCGTGGCCGCCGCCGGGGTCAATGGCCCCGATCTGTGGCAGCGCAAGGGCTTGTATCCCCCGCCCCCGGGCGCGCCGGACCTGCTGGGGCTCGAAGTCTCCGGCGAGATCGTCGCCGCGGGCGCCGGCGTCGCGCGCTGGAAGCCAGGAGACCAGGTCACGGCGCTCACCAACGGCGGGGGCTACGCCGAATACTGTGCGGTGGACGAGCGGCACTGCCTTCCCGTTCCGAAGGGCATCGCGCTGCGCGACGCCGCGGGGTTGCCCGAGACCTTCTTCACGGTGTGGAGCAACCTCTTCATGGGCGTCGGGCTCAAAGCGGGCGAGACGCTGCTCGTGCACGGCGGCGCGGGCGGCATCGGCACCACCGCGATCCAGCTCGCGAAGGCCTTCGGCGCCCGGGTGATCGCGACCGACAGCCCGCAGGAGCGCTGCCGCGTCTGCCTCGAGCTCGGTGCCGACCGCGTCATCGACTACCGGCGCGAGGATTTCGTCGAGATCGTGCGCGCCGAGGGAGGGGCGAACGTCATCCTCGATATCGTCGGCGGCCCCAACATCGAGAAGAACTTCAAGGCCGCCGCCCACGACGCCCGCATCGTCCAGCTCGCGTTCGCGGCCGGCTCCAAGCTCGAGGTGAACCTGATGCCGGTGATGCTGAAGCGGCTGGTCTACACCGGCTCGACGCTGCGCACCCGTCCGCCCGAATTCAAGGCGCGGGTCGCGCGCGAGCTCGAGGAGAAGGTCTGGCCGCTGATCGAGAGCGGGCGCATCCGGGTGGTGACAGGGCGGTGCTTTCCGCTAGCGCAAGCGGCGCAGGCGCATGCGCTCATGGAATCGAGCGGGCACACCGGCAAGATCCTGCTGACGGTGTGATCCCGGCTAGATCAGCTGCGACTGGTCGGAGTCGCTGCCTTTTTCGATGGTGCGGGGCGGGCGGCGGCGCAGCAGCGAGACGTCGCCTTCCTGCGCGATCGAACGCGCGTGGCTGATGTTCTTCTCGAGCTCGTCGAAGTAGAGGTTCTGCCCGCCGAAGTGCTGCTCGATGTAGTTGTAGCAGCCGCCCAGGTCCTGCTTGAGGCGCTTGGTCGCCCCCTGGTAGAAGCGCGGGGTCTTGAAGATGAGGTCGGCGGCCGAGGCGAACAGGATCTCCTCGGTCCCGTCCTGGTTGCGCCGGCGCGCGATGCCGCCGCGCACGAACTCCGGATAGAGCCGGTCGTAGCACTTCTCGAGGTAGCAGCGGTCGGCCATCTGCGCGAGGATGTCGGCGCTGCCGAGGAGGTTGCCGATCAGGCGGAACTCCGGCGCCGGCACCTGGATCCTGTCCACCGGAATTTCGTAGCCCGTGAAATGGATGGTGCGCGCGGCCGCCTCCGCCAGATCGCCCATGCCGATCGCGGGCATGTATTCCAGGAGGAAACGCGCGCCGCGCGAGACGTGGATGCGGGTGTACTCGGCGCCGTTGCGGTGCCGGGTGTCCCTGCGGTGGCGGATATAGCCGCAGTCGTGGTAGAGCGCGGTGACGACGCCGAAGCGAAACAGCCGCTCGCCGATCGTCCCGGCGCTGGTCGCGCGCACGCATCCGTCCATGAGCCGCGCCATCGCCAGCGTCACGTCGAGCACGTGCTGGATGTCGTGGTAGTCGGTCTCGCACTCGCGGTAGCCCGGGTACTGCCCGCGGTAGAGGCGCGCGAGGTCGGTGAACGCCTGCCCGAGGTCAGGGGGCGCGTCCCGCTGGTAGAGCTCCTGGTAGATGCGGCAGACTTCGCGGGAGACGTCCTGGGCATCGGTGGTGTTCACCTGGTTGGTGACGTCGTAATCGTTGCGGCGCTCGGTCATGTCGCCTGCCCCCGGTGGTCTGCGGGCGCGTCGTCGTTTTCGCCCCGGCGTATTACACTATAATGGACGGACCGATGCAATGCTGGCTGACACACGGAAACAAAAGCCTTTCCGTGCGGCTCATTGCGGTATGCCGCGCCCCCCGAGGTCAGCGGTTCTGACAGGCGGCACGCCAACAGCGATCGCAGGGCCCTGATAACCAGAGCATCCGGAGACTGGCCCAGCCATGCACCCGCAAACGATCTACACCAAGACCCCCAAGGGCGTGCTCGAAGTCAAGAACAAGACGGCGAAGCTGCCGCGCGAGCTCGGGCTCGTGTTCCTCGCGGTGGACGGCAAGTCCACCGTCGCCGATCTCCTCAAGAAATCGGGCATGGAGGAAAGCCAGCTTCACGAAGCGCTCGAAAAGCTCGCCGCCGACGGCTTCATCAAGGTGTTCTCCGCGCCCGCAGAGGCGGCGCCGAAGCAAGACGAGAGCTTAGACCTCGACTTCACCTCATCCGAGGCGATCGACAAGCTCAACGCCGAGGCCGCCGC
>DATLZE010000127.1:0-12444 GCA_035574195.1 Burkholderiales bacterium
TCCAACGCGATGGGTATTTTCTACGAGTACATTCCGGACGAGACCGTCCGATTGATCGGCGTGGAGGCGGCGGGCAATGGCCTGGAGAGCGGTCATCATGCGGCCACGCTGGCGGCGGGACGGCCCGGCGTATTGCACGGCAATCGCACCTACCTGCTGCAGGACGAGAACGGCCAGATCCTCGAGACGCACTCGATCTCGGCCGGGCTCGACTATCCGGGAGTCGGGCCCGAGCACGCCTGGCTCAAGGACACCGGTCGCGCCGAGTACGTGGCGGTGACCGACGAGGAGGCGCTGCAGGCGTTCCACGATCTGTGCCGGCTGGAGGGCATCATCCCGGCGCTCGAATCGGCGCACGCGCTCGCCCATGCCGCGAAGCTCGCTCCCCTCATGGGCAAGGACCGCATCCTGCTCGTCAACCTCTCCGGCCGCGGCGACAAGGACATGCACACGGTGGCGGAGCGCTCGGGCATCCAGATCTGAGGGGGAAGGATGAAGGCGCGAGGCGGAAGGCGAAAGGCTTGGAACTTCTGCGGTTTGTCGCTTCATCCTTCCGCCCTCTGCCTCGATTGACATGTCGCGCATCGCCGCCACCTTCGAGTCGCTGAGGAAGCAGGGCCGCAAGGCGTTGATTCCCTTCGTCACCGCCGGCGATCCCGAGCCCGCGCTCACCGTTCCCCTGCTGCACGCGCTCGTCGGCGCGGGCGCCGACGCGATCGAGCTCGGCGTGCCGTTCTCCGATCCGATGGCCGACGGCCCGGTGATCCAGCGCTCGAGCGAGCGGGCGCTCGCGCATGGCGTCACGCTGCGCGGCGTCCTGGATCAGGTCGCCGAATTCCGCCGCACCGACCGCCGGACCCCGCTGGTGGTGTTCGGCTATGCCAATCCGATCGAGGCGATGGGCGTGGAGCGCTTTGCCGACGCGGCCAGGCAGGCGGAGGCCGACGGCGTGCTGGTGGTGGACTGCCCCCCGGAGGAGGCGGGCCCGCTCGTCGCGGTGCTCGACGCGCGCGGGCTCGACACCATTTTCCTGCTCTCGCCGACCACCACCGACGAGCGGCTGAGGCGGGTGGCGGAACTGGGCCGCGGCTACCTCTATTACGTCTCGCTGCGAGGCGTCACGGGCGCCTCCCACCTCGATGTCGCCGAGGTCGCCTCCCGCATCCGGCACCTGCGCGAGTTCACGCGGCTGCCGGTGGGCGTGGGCTTCGGCATTCGCGACGCCCACAGCGCGCGCGCGATCGGCGCGGTGGCCGACGCGGTCGTCATCGGCAGCGCCCTGATCCAGGAGCTCGAGAAGGCGCCGCGCGAGAAGGCGCTCGCGCAGGCCGCGCGCTTCCTCGCTCCGATCCGCGAGGCTCTCGACAGCCTGTCCACGGTCAAGGCATGAGCTGGCTCCAAAAGCTGCTCCCCCCCAAGATCAAGCGCGAGGCCGGCTCGCCCAAGAAGGTCGTGCCGGAGGGGCTGTGGAGCAAGTGCGAATCGTGCGAGGCGGTGCTCTACCGCGCCGACCTCGAAAAGAACCTCCACGTCTGCCCCAAGTGCTCGCATCACAACCGGATCTCGGCGCGCGAGCGGCTCGATTACCTGCTCGACCGCGAGGGGCGCTACGAGATCGGCGCGGAGATCGCGCCGGTAGACACCCTCAAGTTCCGCGACAGCCGGCGCTATACCGAGCGGCTGGAGGAGGCGAGGAACGAGACCTCGGAGGTGGACGCGCTGGTCGTGATGCAAGGCTCGATCAAGGCGATCGCGGTGGTGGCGGCCGCCTTCGAGTTCCGCTTCCTCGGCGGCTCGATGGGCTCGGTGGTGGGCGAGCGCTTCGTGCGCGGCGCGCGCGTGTGCCTCGAGCAGCGCCTGCCCTATATCTGCATTACGGCGAGCGGGGGAGCGCGCATGCAGGAAGGGCTGCTCTCGCTCATGCAGATGGCGAAGACCTGCGCCGCGTTGACGCGCCTGTCTCGGGCGCGGCTGCCGTTCATCACGGTGCTGACCGACCCCACCATGGGCGGGGTCTCGGCGAGCTTCGCCATGATCGGTGACGTGGTGATCGCGGAACCCGGCGCGCTCATCGGCTTCGCCGGGCCGCGGGTGATCGAGCAGACCGTGCGCGAGACGCTGCCCGAGGGCTTCCAGCGCTCCGAGTTCCTGCTCAAGCACGGCGCGATCGACATGATCGTGGACCGCCGCCAGATGCGCGACAAGCTCGCCAGCCTGCTCACGATGCTGCTCAGGCTTCCCCCAGCATCGTGAGGTTTCGAGCCCCGGGTTTCGAGCTCCGAGTTCTCGCTTTGCGCTATCTCGCCGGCACGGGTCGGAGGCTCTGGCGCTGGCCGCTCTTGCCGCCGCGCATTCTCGTTTCATGAACGAACCCGCAACGCTCCAGCAATGGCTGGAGCACATCGAACGCCAGCACCCGCAGGCGATTGCGCTCGGGCTGGAGCGCGTGGAGGCGGTCAGGCGCGCCATGGGGCTCGTTCCCGCCTTCCCCGTCATCACCGTGGGCGGCACCAACGGCAAGGGCTCGGTGTGCGCCATGCTGGAGGCGATTCTGTACCACGCGGGCTATCGGGTCGGCTGCTACACCTCGCCCCATCTGCTGCGCTACAACGAGCGCGTGCGAGTCGCGCGCGCGGAGGCGAGCGATTCCGACCTGGCGCGGGCATTTGCCGCCGTCGAGCGCGCGCGGGCAGGCGTGCCGCTTACCTATTTCGAGTACGGCACGCTCGCCGCAGTCCGGTTGTTCGCCGAGCAGCGCGTGGAGGTGGCGGTGCTGGAGGTGGGGCTCGGAGGGCGGCTCGACGCGGTGAACGCCTTCGACCCGGACTGCGCGGTGGTCACCACGGTGGACATTGACCACGTGGAGTACCTCGGTGCCGACCGCGAGGCGATCGGCTACGAGAAGGCGGGCATCTTTCGCGCCGGCCGGCCCGCGGTGTGCGCTGACTCCAATCCGCCGCAGCGGCTCGTCGAGCACGCCTCGCGCATCGGCGCGCGGCTGCTTCGCATCGGGGCGGATTTCGGCTACCGCGTGCAAGGATCCGCCCAGTGGCAGTACTGGGGGCCGCGGGGCAGGCGCAACGCCCTGCCGCATCCTGCGCTGCGCGGAGCGTTCCAGCTCGCCAATGCGGCCGCTGCGATCACGGCGCTCGAGTGCCTGCGCGAGCGCCTGCCCATCGCCATGCAGGACATCCGCGCGGGGCTTCTCGCCGCGCAGGTTGCGGGGCGCTTCCAGGTGCTGCCGGGGCGGCCCCCGGTGATCCTCGATGTCGCCCACAATCCGCAGGCGGCGCGCGCGCTGGCGGCCAATCTCGCCGACTGGGGAAAGGGCGGCCGCACGCTCGCCGTATTCGCGATGCTCAGGGACAAGGACGCCGCGGCGGTCGCCGCCGCGCTCGCGCCGCAGGTGGACCACTGGTTCGTTGCCGGGCTGCCGGGGCCGCGCGGCGCCTCGGCCGAAGAGCTTATCGCGCGGCTGCAGGCGGCGGGCATCGGTCGCGTGACGGGAGCTGCGGACGTTGCCGCAGCCTATGCGCAAGCCTGTGATATGGCAGCGGAAAATGATAGAATTCTGGTGTTCGGATCGTTTTACACCGTGGCCGCAGTCATGCAGCAGCGCGGGCTCGCGGCGGCCGCGCCGGCACGGAACGAAACCGGAGATGACCCGCGGCCCCGCGAACGGCGGGGCGGCGGTTGACGGCGGCAGATGGCGCGAACGATTAGCGACGAAGAGCTTCAGCTCAAGCGACGTGCAAGGCGGCGCCTGATCGGCGCCATCGTGCTGGTGACAGCCGTCGTGGTGGTGCTGCCCATGGTGCTCGATTCCGAGCCCAGACCGACGAGCCAGCCGCTTTCGGTCCAGATTCCCTCGCCCGATTCCGCCGGCGCCTTCACTTCCAAGGTGGTGCCGCTCGTTGCCCCCGAGAGCAAGCCGGCTCCGCCGGTGGCGGCCGCGCCGGAGCCCCAGCAGGCAGGGGCAGGGCGCGGGGACGGGAAGGCGGCCGCGGCGGCGCCGGGCGCGCAGCCGGCGAAAGAGGCGCCGGCGGACAGTGCCCGGCAAGCCAAGCCCGCCCGCCAGGAGCCAGCAAAGAGCGCCGCGAAGCCCAAGCCTAAACCCGCGGCCGAACCGTTCGTGGTGCAGGTGGTGGCGCTCGCCGACGCCGAGAAAGCGCGGCAGCTGCAGGAGAAGATCGCTGCCGCCGGCATCCGCTCCTACACCGAGGTCGTCAAGACCGCGAAGGGCGACGTGACGCGAGTGCGCGCGGGACCCTTCGCCACGCGCCAGGCCGCCGAGCAGGCGCGCGAGCAGCTGAAGGCGCTGGGATACAGCGGCAACATCACCACCCGATGACGGTTTTCGATTACGCCGTGCTCGCGATCGTCGGATTCTCGATTCTGCTCAGCGTGATACGGGGGCTGGTGCGCGAGGTGCTGGCGCTGCTCGCGTGGGTGTTCGCTTTCATCGCGGCGAGCCTGCTCGCGGGCCACACCGCGGCGCTGCTGCCCGCCGAGGTGAAAAGCGAGGCGCTGCGCCTGCTCGCCGGCTTCACGGCGGTGTTCCTCGCGGTGCTGCTGGCGATGAGCCTGATCGCCATCGCGATCTCGAGGCTGGTAAAAAGCGCGGGTCTCGGCGTGGAGGACCGCGTGCTGGGCGGGGTGTTCGGGCTGGTGCGGGGAGTCGCCGTCGTGATGGTGCTGGTGCTCGCCGCGGGACTGACCTCGCTGCCGCGCGAGCCGGTGTGGCGCGAGGCGGTGCTGAGCGGGCCGCTCACGGCGGCCGCCGAAGCCCTCAAGGCGTGGCTGCCCGAGGGCCTGGCGCAGCGCATCACCTACGATTGAGAAGGCCGCGCGATGTGCGGGATCATCGGAGTCGTCGCCAGGAGCCCGGTCAACCAGCTGCTCTACGACGGGCTGCTGGTGCTCCAGCACCGCGGGCAGGACGCGGCCGGCATCGTCACCGCCGAGGGCTCGACGTTCCACATGCACAAGGGGCCCGGCATGGTGCGCGACGTGTTCCGCACGCGCAACATGCGCGCTCTGGTCGGCAACGCCGGCATCGCGCACACGCGCTACCCGACCGCAGGCTCGGCGTGGTCGGCTGCGGAATCGCAGCCGTTCTACGTCAATTCCCCGTTCGGCATCGTGCTCGGGCACAACGGCAACCTCACCAATGCCGAGAGCCTCAAGCAGGAGCTTTTCCGCCAGGATCTGCGCCACGTCAACACCAATTCCGACTCCGAAGTGCTGCTCAACGTGCTCGCGCACGAGCTGCAGGAGTCGGTCACCAACTACAAGCTCGACCCGGCCACCATCTTCGCCGCGGTCTCCGGCGTCTACCGCCGCTGCCGCGGCGCCTACGCAGTGGTGGCGATGATCGCGGGTTACGGGTTGCTCGCATTCCGCGACGCGCACGGCATCCGGCCGCTCGTCTTCGGGCGCGCCGAGACCGCACAGGGCTGGGAGTACATGGTCGCCTCCGAGAGCGTGGCGCTCGACGCCCTGGGCTTCCAGGTCGTGCGCGATGTGGCGCCGGGCGAGGCGATCCTGATCGATCCGGACGGCAACTTCTACAGCCGGCAGTGCGTGCCGAACGCCACGCTCAATCCCTGCATCTTCGAGTTCGTCTATCTCGCGCGCCCCGACTCGGTGATCGACGGCATTTCGGTCTACGAGACGCGGCTGAGGATGGGCGAGAGCCTCGCCGAGAAGATCCGGCGCAGCTACCGCCATCTCGACATCGACGTCGTGATCCCGATCCCGGACTCGAGCCGGCCCGCGGCGATGGAGCTCTCCAAGCGGCTCGACCTGCCCTATCGCGAGGGCTTCATCAAGAACCGCTACATCGGCCGCACCTTCATCATGCCGGGCCAGGCGATCCGCCAGCGCTCGGTGCGCCAGAAACTCAACGCGATCAGTATGGAGTTCCGCGGCAAGAACGTGCTGCTGGTGGACGACTCGATCGTGCGCGGCAACACCAGCCGCGAGATCGTGCAGATGGCGCGCGAGGCCGGCGCCCGCAAGGTGTTCTTCGCCTCGGCCGCGCCTCCGGTGCGTTTCCCCAACGTCTACGGCATCGACATGCCCACGCGCGAGGAGCTGATCGCCTCGGGCCGCACCGAACCGGAAATCGCGCGCGAGATCGGCTGCGACGAGCTCATCTACCAGGACCTCGAGGCGCTGCGCGAGGACGTGCACAGCGTGAACCCCCGGGTCACGAACTTCGAGGACTCGTGCTTCTCCGGCGTCTATATCACCGGGGACGTCACGCAGGAATACCTTGCCGGGGTCGAGGCGCGTCGGCGCGACGGGGTAAAGATGGCGGAGGCGGCGGCCGCGAGCACGCAGCTCGACCTCGGGCTCGAGCTGGTCGAGTGAAGGCGAAGGACGTCACGGCCTTGACATGCTCCAGGGGCTAGAGTAATTTCCCAATCGCGCCGATTTGAGAGTCAGCTTGCGGGCGCGTTACAAGTTCAGCTAAAGCGACGGCGAGAAAACCCGTTCGCGGAAGCCGGACGGGTTTTTTTATTGCCTCGCGCGGGAGAACGTGTCATGAGCGACGATTACCGTTTGGAGACGCTGGCGGTGCGCGCCGGCATCGAGCGCAGCCAGTTCGGCGAGCAATCCGAAGCGCTCTACCTCACCTCGAGCTTCGTGTTCCGCTCCGCGGCGCAGGCCGCGGCGCGCTTCGCCAACCAGGAGCCGGGCAACATTTACTCGCGCTTCACCAACCCGACGGTCGCGGTTCTGGAGCGGCGGCTCGCCGCCCTCGAGGGCGCCGAATGCTGCATCGCTACCGGCTCGGGCATGTCGGCGATCCTCTCGTGCGCGATGGGGCTGCTGAAGGCCGGCGATCACGTCCTCTGTTCGGCGGCCGTGTTCGGCGCCACGGTGCAGCTCTTCGGCACCATCCTCCAGCGCTTCGGCGTGGAGACGACCTTCGTCTCGGGCACCGACCCTGCCCGATGGCGTGCCGCGGTGCGGCCCAGCACGCGGCTGCTTTTCCTCGAGACGCCTTCCAATCCGCTCACCGAGATCTACGACATCGCGGCGCTCGCGCGCGTGGCGAAGGAGGCCGGCGCGCTGCTCGCGGTGGACAACGTCTTCTGCACGCCGGTGCTGCAGCGCCCGCTCGAGCTCGGCGCCGACATCGTGGTGCACTCGGCGACCAAGTTCCTCGACGGACAGGGGCGGGTGCTCGGGGGCGCGGTGCTCGGGCGGCGCGACGTGATCTACGAGGGCGTGTTCGGTTTCCTGCGTACCGCGGGTCCGACGCTCTCGCCGTTCAACGCCTGGGTGATCCTGAAGGGGCTCGAGACGCTGAGGATCCGGGTGCAGGCGCAGTCGGCGAACGCCCTCGAGCTCGCGCGCTGGCTCGAGCGCCAGCCCGCGGTCGAGCGTGTTTACTATCCGGGGCTGCCCTCGCATCCGCAGCACGCCCTCGCGCAGCGCCAGCAGAGGGGCGCGGGCGCGATCGTCTCCTTCGACGTGAAGGGCGGGCGCGAGGCGGCGTGGCGCGTCATCGACGCGACGCGCTTGATCTCGATCACCGCGAATCTCGGCGATACCAAGACCACGATCACGCATCCCGCATCCACCACCCACGGGCGTATCTCGCCGGAGGCGCGGGCCGCAGCGGGCATCGGCGAAGGACTGCTGCGGGTGGCGGTGGGGCTCGAGAACGTCGAGGACATCAAGGCCGACCTCGCGCGCGGGCTGAACGCGTGAACCGCTTGCTGCGGCGGGCGCCGGGCGGCCGCAGAGCAAAAGCAGGAAGCTGAATCGAGCCTCCGGCACGCCGCAGCCCCAGCCCATGCCGCAGGGGTGTGGCGGACGGCGCTCGCGGAAGTCTCCTGCCGTTGCCGAGGCTCCCCGCCGACGCCTTCGGGCGATCAGCCGGGCCTGGCCCCCGTTTCCCCGGCTTTATCCGCGCTCCAGCGCCCGATTCGCCGCCAGCGGCCGTCAGCCGAGCGTGAACGCCTCGTTGAGCGCGCTCTGGACGCTTCCGCCCACGACCGGACCGCCGCCTGCGACGTAAATCCAGTCGCCGATGGCGGCTGCGCCGAAGCCGTGGCGCGGAGTGAGCATCGGCGCGTGGTGCTGCCAGCTGTCGGTCGCGGGATCGTACGACTCGTTTTGCGCGAATACCTTGCCGGTTTCCTCGCCTCCCATGACGAAAATGCGCCCGCGGTAGAGCACCGCGCCGTGGCCGCTGCGCGGCGTGGGCAACGGCGCCCGCCTGTGCCAGCGGTCTGTCTTCGGGTCGTACACGTCGTGGTCGCTGACGTTATTGGCGAAGGTGTCGATGCGCCCGCCCACCACGTGAATGAGCTCGCCGATCGTGACCGCGCCCATGTGGTCGCGCGCCCGCGGAAGGGGGGCACGTTTTTCCCAGCGGTCGGTCGTGGGGTCGTAGACGAGATGCTGATCGAGGCTGCGCCGATCTTTCGAGCCGGCCGCGCCGCCGATGAGATGGATCTTCCCCGCCACGGCCACCGCCGATCCGGCGCCGCTCGCATAGGGCAGGGGGGCGATTTTCGACCAGCGGTCGCGCGCGATGTCGTAGGCGAAGCACTCGTCGTGCGGAGTGCGGTTCTGCTCGGTATGGCCGCCGAGCGCGTAGATCAGCCCGCCGGTGGCGACCACGGCGACGTGATTCGCCCCGCGCGGCAGCGGCGCCGCCTCGAACCACTTGTCGGCTGCCGCGTCGTACACGTGGTGGTAGTCTCGATCGACGCGCTGCATGCCGTAGCCCCCGACGAGATGCATGCGGCCGCCCCACGAAGCCGCCCACGCCATTTCGCTGCGCGGCACCGGTAGCGGCGCGCGCGGTTGCCACTGTCCCATGACGGGCGCGGCCGGAGCGGGGCTGCCGTAGACGCGCTGCGCGTGCGCCTCCGGCGGCAGCTCCGCGGGGCCTTCCTTGCGCAGGTGCGAAAACAAGCCCGGGCGCGGTTGCTGCGCGAAGGCGCGCGGCGCGGCGGCAAGGGCTGCGGCGCGCGCGAGAAAAATGCGGCGACTTGAGGGCCGCATCGGATGCTCCTGGTCGGTTGTGGCCTGCCGCCGGCGCGGCAAATATATCAGAACCGCAACCGGGGCGGCGGCGAGGCGGCGCGCCGTTCGTGCCAGCGCGCCGGTTTCATCTGCGGTTTCGATTCGGGTTTTCGCGGCGGCTGTGCGCAGCGGGCCGGGGTCATAGCGCCACCGCCGCGCAGCCCGAGGCGTCGCACCGCAGGTATCCCGCGCGCCCGTACCAGTCGGTGAGCACCCAG
Organism: Burkholderiales bacterium; assembly: GCA_035574195.1. Lineage (GTDB taxonomy): Bacteria > Pseudomonadota > Gammaproteobacteria > Burkholderiales > SG8-41 > SG8-41. The sequence goes on from DATLZE010000127.1 coordinate 9,270, forward strand.
CGCTCGCACTCGCGCCCGTCCACGACGTGCACGTGGCGCGCGGGGCGGTGGGTGTGGCCGTGGATGAGCAGGGGGTAGCCGTGGCTGCGCAGCGCCTGCTCGACCGCCTCGGGGGAGACGTCCATGATCTCGCCCGCCGTCTGCTGCTTGTGCCGCTCGCTCGCCGCGCGCATGGCGAGCACCTCGGCGCGGCGGCGCTCGAGCGGCAGCGACAGAATCTCGCGCTGGAAGCGCGGGTCGCGGGCGCGGGCGCGGAACCGCTGGTACTCGACGTCCGCCGTGCACAGCGTATCGCCGTGCATGAGGAGCACGCTGCGCCCGTAGAGCGCGACGAGCGTCGGGTCATGAATCAGGCGCGCGTTGCAGCGCCGCAGGAAAGCCTCGCCCGCGAGCAGGTCGCGGTTGCCGTGCATGAAGTAGAGCGCGACCCCGTTTGCGGCGACGCGCGCGAGCGCGTCCGCGACCGAGGCGTTGAAGGGATCGTCGAGATCGTCGTCGCCGACCCAGTACTCGAAGAGATCGCCGAGCACGTAGAGCGCTTCGGCGCGCGGCGCGATGCGGGCCGCGAAATCGAAGAAGATCTCGTTCGCGCGCGGCCGAGCGGGATCGAGGTGCAGGTCGGAGACGAAGATGCTGTGCGTCACGGGATTCGGGGATCGGGGTCCGGAGCTTCCCCGCGGCCGGGCCCATCGCCGTTCTTGTCGTTTCGTGGGCCCGGATCCTGGAACGATCCGTTCCGATTCACACCACCTCCGCCCGCTCGATCACCACGTCCTCGAGCGGCACGTCCTGGTACATGCCGCGCCGGCCGGTCCTGACGGTCCGGATCCGGTCCACCACCTCGGTGCCTTCCACCACGCGCCCGAACACGCAATAGCCCCAGCCCTGGGCAGTGGGGGCGGTGTGGTCGAGGAAGTCGTTGTCGGCGACGTTGATGAAGAACTGGGCGGTGGCCGAGTGCGGATCGGAGGTGCGCGCCATGGCGATGGTGTAGCGCCGGTTCTTGAGCCCGTTGTCGGCTTCGTTGCGGATCGGTGCGCGGGTGGGCTTGTGCCGCATGCCGGGCTCGAAGCCGCCGCCCTGGATCATGAAGCCGTCAATGACCCGGTGGAAGACGGTGTTCGCGTAGTGCCCGTCGCGCACGTAGCTCAGGAAGTTGGCGACGGTGAGAGGGGCGCGCTCCTCGTCGAGCTCCAGGGTGATGGTGCCGAGGTTGGTGTGCAGTTTGACCATAGGGATAGGTGGAGGGCGAAGGGTCGGGCGGCGGCGAGCGGCGCGCTATTTCGATGGCTTTTCGGCCTCGCCGAGCAGCCGCGCGCGCTCGATCACGACCGGCTTCACCGGCACGTCGCGGTGGCCGCCGGGGCCGGGGCCGGTTTTCACGCGCGCGATCCGCTCCACGACCTCCATGCCTTTCACCACGCGCCCGAACACGCAGTAGCCCCAGCCTTCCTGCGTGGGGTAGCGGAAGTCGAGCTCGCGGTTGTCGGCGACGTTGATGAAGAACTGGGCGGTGGCCGAGTGCGGATCGGAGGTGCGCGCCATCGCGATCGTGCCCGCCGTGTTCTTCAGTCCGTTGTCGGCCTCGTTGCGGATCGGAGCCCGCGTCGGCTTCTGGACGAAATCGGCGGTGAAGCCGCCGCCCTGGATCATGAACTTCGGGATGACGCGGTGAAAGAGCGTGCCGTCGTAGAAACCGTCCTTCACGTACTGGAGAAAGTTCTCGACCGTGCGCGGTGCCTTGTCGGCATAGAGCTCGAGCGTGATCGCGCCGAGGTTCGTCCTGAGCTCCACCCGCGGATTGGCGGCGAGAGCCGGGCCGGCGAGCGCGGCGGCGAGCAGAAGGGTCCCGACCCGCTGCGCCAGATTCATGAGCGCCGAGCTCAGCCGGTACGCAGCGGGGCCTCGATCGGGGCGGCGCCCGCTTGTCCCTCGTAGAGGATCTTCCAGCGGCCGCCCTCGCGCGTCCAGTACTGGCGCTTGCGCGTGCGGTCGCTCAGGTTGCTGCTCGCGTAGTCCTGCTCGAAGCTCACCACCGCGAGATCCTCGCGCCCCGGGTAGAGGAAAATACTCACCCGCTCGAGCCGCACCTTGACCCATTCCTTGGCTGCGTTCACCTTGTGCTTGTGCTGCGACCAGCGCGCGAGATCGAGGCCGCCCGCGTAGAAGCCCTCGGCGTAGTGCGAGAGATAGCGCGCGGTGTCGAGGCTCTCCCAGTCGCGGCGCCACGCCTCGATCGCGCGCGAGATCTCCTCGCGCAGCGACTGCACCGCCTCCGGCGCGACCCATTCGACGCCCGAGGCGATGATCACCGGCGTCACGCCCGCCTGCGCGCGCTTGACGATCGCCTCGAAGTCCTCGTTGGTGAGCGCGACGCACCCGTCGCTCGCGCGCGGCGGCCGGCTGTAGGTGTCGAACGGCACCCCGTGCAGCCAGATGCCGTAGCCGTTGCGGCCCTGGCGGCGGTCCCATTCGTTGGGATAGTTGATGGGCAGCGCGCCGCTGCCGTAGAGCTCGCTCAGCTTGCCGTACATCGCCACCAGCCGCTCGCGCGGCAGGCTGCCGGTGACGTGATAGACGCCGAGCGGCGTCTTCTTGTCGCCCTCGACGAACTTGTCTATCCCGTTCTTGCCGATCGTGACGTAGTAATCGGCGAGGTAGCGCGGCGCGCCCCCGCGGTTCTCGAAGACGTAGAGCGTGTGCTTGGAAGTGTCTATGACGAAGGCGTGCTTCTGCTCGGGCTCGAGCTGCACCAGGTAGCGCGGCACGCGGTCGCGCGGCCGCTCGTGCAGGTAGCGCGCGAGCCGCGCCTGCGCCTCCTCGCGCAGCTCGGCGATGCGCTCCAGCGGCGCGTGGCTGGTGTTGCCGAGCGTGCTGATCGGGCGCGCGCGGGCGAGCAGGAGGTCGCCCTTGATCAGGTGCGCGAGGCGGAAATTGGGATAGGCCTGGATCACCCGGTCGATTTCGGAGAGCGCCGCCTCCAGCCGCCCGTTGCCGATCTCGTCGAGTGTGCGATAGAGCAGCGCCTCCGGCTCCGGCGCGGAGGCGTGGCCGCCGTTCACCGCCGGCGCGGGTACCGCGGACACGCCCGGCAGGGCGCGCCCGGTGCGGCTGCCGGAGACGAGCACCACGCCGCAGGCGGCGAGCACGAGCGCCGCCGCTGCCGCGTAGCGCA
>DATLZE010000128.1:0-2305 GCA_035574195.1 Burkholderiales bacterium
GGATTCGGTGCCGAGGGACTCCCCGCCGCTGTGCGTGCCGCCGGCGCCCTGCTCGAATACGCGCGCGCGACGCAGGGCACGGCGATCGCGCACGTGAAGGCGCTGCTCGTCGAGCAGGAGCGCACCTGGGTGCGGATGGACCCCGCCACGCGCCGCAATCTGGAGCTCACCGAGACGATCCGCGGCGAACCCGCTCCCACGCTCTTCTCGCTGCTCGACACCTGCGCGACCGGCATGGGGAGCCGCTTCCTGCGCCACGCGCTGCACCACCCCCTCACCGACCGCACGGCGCGCGCGGCGCGACTCGACGCGGTCGCAGCGCTGGCGGGCGGGAGCGGGACTCCGTTGCACCGGCGGCTGCACGAAGTCCTGCGCCGCTGCGCCGACATCGAGCGCATCACCGCCCGCATCGCCCTCAAATCGGCACGCCCGCGCGATCTTGCCGGGCTGCGCGAGACGCTGAAGCTGCTCCCGGAACTCGCCGCGCCGCTCGCCTGCGCGGACTCGCAGCGCCTGCAGGAGCTCGCACGCGCGGCTGCACCGCTCGACGAGCCTCTCGCGCTGCTCGAGGCAGCGATCCGGCCCGAGCCCGCGGCGCTGCTGCGCGAAGGCGGCGTGATCGCCGAGGGCTACGACGCCGAGCTCGACGAGTTGCGCGCGATTCAGTCGAGCTGCGGTGATTTCCTGACGCAGCTCGAGGTGCGCGAGCGCGGCCGCACCGGTATCCCCAACCTGAGGGTCGAGTACAACCGCGTGCACGGCTTCTACATCGAGGTGACGCGCGCCCACGCCGACAAGGTGCCCGAGGACTATCGCCGGCGCCAGACGCTCAAGAACGCCGAACGCTACATCACGCCGGAGCTGAAGGCCTTCGAGGACAAGGCGCTCTCGGCACGGGAGCGCTCGCTCGCGCGCGAAAAGGAACTCTACGAGGCGTTGCTCGAGCGGCTCGGAGCGCACATTCCCGCGCTGCAGCGGGCGGCGGCCGCGCTCGCCGAACTCGACGCGCTCGCCGCGCTCGCCGAGCGCGCGCAGGCGCTCGACTATTGCAGGCCGGAATTCAGCGACGAGCCGTCGATCGAGATCGAGGCCGGGCGCCACCCGGTGGTCGAGCGCGCGGTCGAGCGCTTCACCGCCAACGACACACGGCTCGGCGAGGGACGCCGGATGCTGATCGTGACCGGACCCAACATGGGGGGCAAGTCCACCTACATGCGGCAGGTGGCGCTGATCGCGCTGCTCGCGCATTGCGGTTCGTTCGTGCCGGCGAAGCGCGCGCGGCTGGGGCCTCTGGACGCGATCTACACCCGCATCGGAGCGGCGGACGACATCGCCGGCGGGCGCTCGACTTTCATGGTGGAGATGACCGAGGCCGCCTACATCTTGCACCACGCCACGCCCTCGAGCCTGGTGCTGATGGACGAGGTGGGGCGGGGCACCTCCACCCTCGACGGGCTCGCGCTCGCGTGGGCGATCGCGCGCCATCTCGCCGAGAAGAACCGCAGCCTTACGCTCTTCGCCACCCATTACTTCGAGATGACCCAGCTCGCCGCCGAAGTGCGCGAAGTGGCGAACGTGCACCTCGACGCGGTCGAGCATGGCGAGAAAATCGTCTTTCTGCACAGCGTGGAGGAAGGCCCGGCGAACCAGAGCTACGGGCTGCAGGTCGCGGGACTCGCGGGCGTTCCGGGCGCGGTGATCCGCGCCGCGCGCAAGCGGCTCTCGGAGCTGGAAGAGCACGGGCTCGCGGCGATTCCGCAGCGCGATCTCTTCGCGCGAGGCGCCGGGCTCCCTGTTCCCGCGCCCGAACCGGAAGAACACCCGGCGCTCAAGCGATTGCGGGAGCTCGATCCCGACGCGCTCACGCCGAAGGAAGCGCTCGATCTGCTCTACGAGCTGCGCCGCAGGCTGGACGAGTGAAGCCGCGGATGAAACCCGGATCCGATCCGCACCGGCCGAGGCGCCAGACGCCGCGGGCGCGCAGCAGGGGCGAGATCCTGGCAGCCGGTGCGCGGCGCGATCGAGACCAAGTCCGGAGCTTCGCCTCAGGCGCCGTCGTACTTGCCCTTGCGCATCAGGCAATCCTGGTAGCGGAGAAAGCCGACCATCTCGAAGGGCAGGTTCGTGCTCCAGAGCGCCGGGAGATCGTTCAACAGCAGCTGGTAGACGCCTCGCTCCTCGGCGCTGGAAGCGCGCTCGGCGAGACCGATCAGCTCCTGGCGCGCCTTCTCCTGGTCCGCGCCGATGCCCTTCGCCCAGGCGAGATCCCGGCTCCAGGCGGCGTAGGACGAGCAGCCCCTCGGAG
>DATLZE010000129.1:0-2134 GCA_035574195.1 Burkholderiales bacterium
AGCTCGCCGCTGCGCCGTCTGCGCCCGCGAGCCCGCCGCCTCTGGACGCCGCGCCTCCCCCCGCGCCCGCCGCAGGCCCGATCGCGATCGCGGCCGAGGGGGGGCGCCATTACCTGCAGCTCGGCGCGTTCGGCTCGAAGGAGAACGCGGAGGGCTTCCTCGCGCGGCTCAAGGCGCAGCTCGACTGGCTGGGGGAGGCGCTGCACCTCTTCGCCGCCGACGGTCTCTACCGCGTGCACGCCGGGCCTTACTCGAGCCCGCTCGAGGCGCGAGAGGCCGCGGAGCGGCTCGCCCGTGCGCTCGGCGTGAAGCCCTTCGTGCTGACCCGCTGAGCCGCCTACTGCTTGCCCTCGAGCCGCAGCAGCGCGTGCACGATCTCGAGCACCATGCGCTTGTGGGCATCGTTGAGCTGCTCGAACTTCTTCGCCGCCCAGCCCTGCTCGATCCGGTAGCCGCCGGCCTCCTGGCGCGCGGCGAGCCCCTGGCGCTCCTCCCTTCTTTCGCCCTCGCCGAAGCGCAGCCAGTGGGGCGGCACATCGAGCCACAGTCCCAGGGCGCGGATCTTGTCCTGCGAGGGCAGCGCCTGGCCCGAGAGCCACTTCCTGACCGCCTGGGTGGAGACCGGATCGCCGTGATAGCGCAGGTTGAACTCGCGGGCGATGCGGGTGGGGCTGCCGGCGTCCACGCGCGCCCTGCGCATCGCCTCCTTCAGGCGCTTGCTGAAGCCCTGCCTTTCGTCGGCAAGCGTCATGCTTGGAAACACTACCACCAAGCATGACGGCGATAGGTTACTTCAAGTTGCTTTGACGGATAACCGATAGTAGCATAGGAGCCAGAGAATCCCCGCGCCGGGGGCTGCAGCACCGGCACCGTTTCGCCGACATGAGCTGGCGCGAGCGCGATCTTTCGAAAATCATCGAGCAAATTCCGATCGGCGTCGCGGTCACCTTGCCCGACGGCACGATCGAGTACGCCAATCCCCACCTGTGCCGGCTGCTCGGCGCGCGCCGCGGCGAGCTCGCCGGGACCCCGCTCTCACGCTATGCCCGAGGGCAGCAGGCACCGACACCGGCGCCGGGCGGCTGCCGCGAGATCCAGGTGAGCGGCGGCAGCGGGGCGCTCGACATTCTCGAATCGGTTTACCCGCTGCACGACGCGCGCGGGACAGTGACCCATTTCATCCATCTGTGGCAGGACATCAGCGCGCAGAAACAGCTCGATTCCCTTTCCGCGCTCGCGTTCTACGACAGCCTGACCGGGCTGCCCAACCGCAACTTGCTCAGGGACCGGCTGGAGCGGGCGCTCGCCGCGGCACGCCGCAACCGCGGCGCCTTCGCCGTGCTCTATCTGGACATCGATCACTTCAAAAGCGTCAACGACACGCTCGGCCACGAGGCGGGCGACGAGCTGCTGCGGCAGTTCGCCGCGCGTCTCGCGCAATCGTTGCGGGCGAGCGACTCGGTCGCGCGCTGGGGCGGGGACGAGTTCGTCGCGCTGCTCGAGGGGCTCGGCGACCCGCGGCTCGCCGCGCGCATCGCGCGCAAGCTGTTGAAGCGCTGCGGCGGCCCGTACGCGGTCGGCGGGGAGAGCCGCCGCATCACGCTGAGCATCGGCGTGAGCTTCTACCCGCGCGATGCCCGCGACATCGCCACGCTGCTCGACCGCGCAGACCGCGCCCTGTACGTCGTGAAGAGCCGCGGGCGCAACGGCTTTCACATGCTCGAAGAGCCTGCCTGCGACTACTTGCTGACGGCTTGATCGGGGTTCGGGGCTGACAATACCGAACCCGGAACGCCGATCGCGACAGCGTTCAGCCCTCGAGCCGGAACACGATCGGCACCAGCACCCAGGATTCGAGCGGCTCGGTTCCGCGGCGCGCCGGGATGAAGCGCCACGCCTTGACCGCCTCCAGCGCCGCGGCGTCGAGATGCCGCGAGCCGCTCGATCGCTCCAACTCCACGCGCGCCGGCTGCCCGTCGCGCGCCACCAGCACCCGCAGCAGGACCGTGCCCTGCTCTCCCGCGCGCCGCGCCGCGAGCGGATAGCGCGGGGGAGGATTGCGCAGATACGAAGCGTCGAGCCGCGGCGGCGTCACGGGCGCGACCGAGTCGCTCGCCCGCAACGATTGCGCGAG
>DATLZE010000130.1:0-7142 GCA_035574195.1 Burkholderiales bacterium
GGTGGAGGCGGTCGAGACCCTCATGCCGTGCGCGTTTCTCGCCGAGCGCCACACAAACTCGAGAAGCCGGTGCGCCGCGATTGTCTCGGCTTCGTGACGCTCCAAGCGCGGCGCGCCCACTGCGAGCGGGAGCTGCGGCTCGACCGCCGCCTCGCGCCCGAGCCGCGCGCGAGGGCGCGCGACTCGCCCTCCGTGCTCGCAGCTCGCGGCGAGCGCGCCGACTATTTCCCGCGAATCAGCAGCACCGGCACCCGCGAGCGGCGCACCACCCCTTCGGCGACGCTGCCGACGAGCAAATGCTCGATGCCGCGGCGGCCATGGGTCCCCATCGCGATCAGGTCGGCGCCCGCGGCCGCGGCTTCCTCCACGATCGCCTCGGGGACGCGCCGGTCGGCTGCCTCGACGAGCGCAGTCTGCGCCTCGACGCCCGCGGCACGCGCCTCCTGCGCCGCTTGCTCCAGGATCATCTCACCCTCGCGCCGGGCGGCGGTAGTGAGATCCACCACGCCCTCGGCCACCACGTGCCGGACCGGTTCCACCACGTAAGCGAGGCGCACGCGGGCGCCCTGCTCCTTCGCGAGCCTGAGCGCCTCTGCGAGCGCGGCGCGCGAGGGAGCGCTGCCGTCCACCGGGACCAGGATCGAGCGGTACATCGCGCCTCCTCAGGCCGCGCACTCGTCCGGGACGGGCTGCTCGGTGCGCTCGATCTCGGCGGCCTGCCCATGGCGGATCAGCGCGCCGATCTTGGCCAGCTCGCGCGCGAGCAGCGGCACCAGGTCGTCCACCGAAACGAGGCCTTTCAAGTGTCCCTGGTCGTCCACCACCGGGGCCCGGCGCACGCCGCGCGCGCTCATTTTGTCGAGCGCCTCGAGGAAGCCGTCGCTCTCGCGCAGCGTGAGCACCGGGCGGCTCATCACCGCCGACACCGGTGTCTGCGCTGGCGACAGTCCCTGCGCGACGACCTCGAGCGCCACGTCGCGGTCGGTCAGGATGCCGACCGCAACGCGCGTGTCGGAGCCGTCCACCACGACGACGTCCCCGATGTGGCTGCTCCTCATGAGCCGCGCCGCGTCCTCCACGCTCGCCTGGCGCTGGATCGTCACCACCACCCTGTTGCAAAAGGCGCTGATCGCCATGTCATTTCTCCTTGCGGTCGAGTCGCATCTCGCCCCGGCGCACCCACACGCCCGGCCGCTCGCAGCGAAGAAGCTCGTTGCCGCTCAGCACGTACTGGCCGGGCGGATAGGCGACGCCGTTGAAATAGCAGACCCCGTTGCCGCCCTCCGGCTCGAGGGCGGCCGGAAGCTCCTCGTCCTCGTCGAGGATCGGCGAGGTCGCGCGCTCCGGATCGGGCGCGCCAACGCGGGGCAGACGGGCCATGGTCACTCCTGCATCACGAAAAAGGGGCGGGACTCCGGATCAAACATAAGGCGAAGCCGGCGCCTGCGGCTTGACGTGGATCAAGAAGCTCCGCCCGCCCCGGCCGCAGAATGGCCGCGGAGCGCACCCGGAGATGAGCGATCCCATTTCGGTCTGGCGCGAGGAACACCGGCGCTTCGCGCAACTGTTCGGCGTGCTCGAGAGCCAGGTGGCGCGGCTGCGCGCGGGACAGGAGCCGGACTACGACCTGATGCGCAATCTCGTCTATTACCTGCGGCACTGGGCGAGCCGGGTCCACCATCCGCGCGAGGATGCGGCGTTCGCCCGCATCGTCGAGCGCGATCCCGGGCTGCGGCTGCCGGTGAACCGGCTGATGCAGGAGCATCGGGTGATCGCGACCGCGGAGCAGGAGCTGTTGCGCCGCCTCGAGGATGTGGAAGCGGGCGCGATGGTCGAGCGCGCCGCCCTGGAGGCGGCCGCCGATACCTATCTCGCGTATTACCGGCATCACCTCGCCGCGGAGGAGGCAGAGATCCTGCCGCGCGCGATCGAGCTTCTCACCCCGCGCGACTGGGAGGCCGTCGCCGCCGCGGTCCCGGCCGGCCCCGATCCTCTGTTCGGCGAGAACTTCGAGGCGCACTACGCGCCGCTACGCCAGCACCTCGGCCTCTGAGGGGCCGGCAAGCTCGTGAGTCTTCAATCGTGACTCGCGGCGCCGCATGCCAGCGCTGCTCTGCGCCGCCCGCGATCAATGCTCCTCGAGCCGCGGCACCTGCTCCTCCGCGGGCTCTCCGGTCTGCGGATCGATCCAGTCGGCGATGCCGATCTCGTCCTCGGCCTCGCGCAGCGCCTCGCCCGGCCCCGGCACGGCCTCGGCCTCGCCGGTCATGTCGTTGACCGCCTCGAGCAGCGTCGGAAACGGCCCGACGAGCCGTCCGGTCCCCGCCTACCGCCAGTAGCAGCCGTCCGGTCGCTCGAGCAGGCGCGTTGCGTCGAAATCCGGCGGGGTTTCGGGCATCGTCTGCTTCACGGCGTCGCCCTCCGCGCAGAGCTGAACTCGTCCGGCCGCGCGCCCGCGATCGCTCAGCGCGCGCTCGCGCCTCGCGCCGGCACCAGGCTGTCGGGCGCCAGGTGCTCGAGCAGCTCAGCGGGCGCAAGCTGCGTATAGTCCTTGGCGAGCTCCTTCACCTCGATCCCCGGATGCAGCACGCGGCGCAGCGGCTCCCGCACGAGTCCGAGCAGCCGCGGCTCCGCGATCAGCACGAGCGTGCCCTGCTTCCAGTCCCGCACGATCTCTCCGGCCCGGCGCGCGATTTCCTGCCCGAAGCGCCGCTCGAGCTCCACGCGGTGGCGCTCGCGCTGCGCCACCATCGGGTGCATCGGCCCGGCCTGGCGGTCGGTGTTGGTCTCGGTGCGCACCCGCCCCGTGACGCTGCGGCCGCGCTCCCGCGGGCTCGGATTGGTCAGCACCATGCGCTCGACGAGGCTCGTGCCGCGGGACTCTCCGTCGGAGGGCTCGATCCCGTAGAAGCGCGCGCGCCGCGCGTCGGCGACGATGATGCAGGAGCGCACCACGCTCACTTCCTCGCGGACTTCTCGCGCGCCTGCTCGCGCGCGACGATCTTCGCGAGCTCGCCGAGTTCTTCGGCGAGGAGCTCGATCAGATCGTCCATCGTCACGATGCCGGCGAGCTTGCCCTGCTCCGTGACGACCGGCAGGCGCCGCACACCGCGGTAGCGCATGATCTCCATGGCTTCGAGGATGCCGTCGGATTCGCGCGCTGTCACCAGGTTGGGCTCCATGATGTCGCCCACCGTGATCGTGGCCGGATCGAGGTCCACCGCCGTGATCTCGATCACGATGTCGCGGTCGGTGACGATCCCGACCGGCATGCGCCCGCCGTTCGTCTCGTCCACCACGACGAGACTGCCCACGTGGTGATGGCGCATGAGCTTGGCGGCTGCGGACGCCGTGGTCTCGCGCGTGGCGAAGACCACCTCGCGGTTGCAGATCTGTCCAACGGTCGTCGGCACTCCGCCAGCCCCCTCTGCCGTGAACTTGCAAACCCATCGTATCAGGGCGTCGGGCGCGCCGCTTGATCTGGATCAATCGGGGTCGCGCTGCTGCCCGCGCGCGAGCCGTCGCAGCGCCTCGCGCAGCCGCGCCACGTCCTCGCTGGCGAGTACCAGCGCTTCCCCGCCCGCGGCCTCGAGCGCGGCGAGCGCCTGCTCCGGATCGTCGAGGTGCACGACGCGCGCCTTCCACGCCCTGCCGTGCTCGGCCGGATGTCCGGCGGTCGCGATCACGAGATCCTCCTCTCCGGCTTCGGCGAGCAGCACCTCGACCAGGGACCCGCGCGCGACGCGAAACGACCAGCGCACCGAGGAGCGCCCGGCGGCCGCCTCCAGCATCCGCCGCGCCTCCCCGGCCATCGCGCGCAGCGAGCGCTCCATCGCCTGCGCATCGAGCGCGCGCCGCGCGGCGGAGACCGCGCCGACTTCGCGCGCGAAGGGCAGCTGCGCGAAATCGAGCAGGGCGGCGTTCTCGACGAAGAGCGCGATGAGCTCCGCTTCCATGCGCCCGGCCGCCGCCACCGCCTCCTCGATCAGCGCCCAGCGCCGCGGCACCGGATCGAGCCCGATGATCAGGCGCCGCACTTTCACGCGCGCGCCTTTCCGCGCGCCGGCTTGCGCGGCCCCGGCCCGGCCCCGAGCGCGCGGGCCCGCTCGGCGAAGTCGGCGAGGCGCTGCTCGACGCGGAAATTGACGGTGCCGGGAGGGAAGCGCCCGAGCGCGTCGCGGTCGCCGGCCGGCACGCCGGTGAGGATCTCGATTCCCTGGTCCACGGTGGCGACCGGATAGATGTGGAAGCGTCCGGCCGCGACCGCCTCCACGACCTCGCGGCCGAGCATCAGGTGCTTGACGTTGGCCGCCGGAATCAGCACGCCTTGCGCTCCGGTCAGCCCGCGGCCGCGACAGACCTCGAAGAACCCCTCGATCTTCTCGTTCACGCCGCCGATCGCCTGCACTTCCCCGTGCTGGTTCACCGATCCGGTGACGGCGAACGACTGGTTGACCGGGACCTCGGCGAGCGCGGAAAGCAGCGCGTAGAGCTCGGCCGAGGAGGCGCTGTCGCCCTCGACCACGCCGTAGCTCTGCTCGAACACCAGGCTCGCGGCGAGCGACAGCGGCCGGTTCACGGCGTAGCGGCCGGCGAGAAAGCCGGAGAGGATCAGCACGCCCTTGGAGTGGATCGGCCCGCCGAGCTGAGCCTCGCGCTCGATGTCCACCACCTTGCCGGCGCCGAGCCGCACCCGCGCCGTGATCCGATGCGGCACGCCGAAAGAAACCCCCCCGAGCGTCACGACCGAGAGCCCGTTCACCTGTCCGACGCGGCTGCCCGCTGTGTCGATGAGCAACGTGCCGCGCAGGATCTCCTCCTGGAGCCGCTCGCGGATGCGCCCCGCGCGGTCCCTGCGCGCCTCGATAGCGCGCTCGACGTCCTCCGCGCCCACCACCTCGCGTGCGGCGAGACCCGCCCAGTAGTCGGATTCGCGCAGCAAGTCGCAGAGGTCGCGCAGCTCGACCGAGAGCTTCTCCGCGTCGCCCGCGGCCCGCGCCCCGTACTCGATCACGCGCGCCACCGCATCCCGGTCGAGGGGCCGCAGTTTCGCGCCGCGCGCGAGGGTGGCGACCATGCGCGCGTAGAGGAAGTCGTTCTCGGGATCGCGCGCCACGTCCTCCTCGAAATCGGCCGCGACCTTGAACAGCTCTCCGAATTCCGGATCGTACGCGTGCAGCAGGTAGTAGAGCATCCGCTGCCCGACCAGCACCACCTTGACCTCGAGGGGAATCGGCTGCGGCTCGAGCGACACCGTGCTGATCAGCGAGAGCGCCTGCCCCAGCGACTCGATGCGGATCTCGCGCAGCCGCAGCGCGCGTTTGAGCGCTTCCCACGCGAGCGGCTGGGCGAGCACCTTCAGCGCGTCGAGCACGAGGTAGCCGCCGTTGGCGCGGTGCAGCGCTCCCGCCTTGATCAGCGTGAAATCGGTCACCAGCGCGCCCATCTGCGCGATGTGCTCGATGCGTCCGACGAGGTTGTCGTTCGTCGGATTGTCCTCGTGGACGATCGGCGCGCCCGACCCCGGCGTGCGCTCGATGAGCACGTTAACCTGGTAGCGGCGCAGAAACGCCTCGCCCGCCTCGGGCAGCGGCAGCGGGAGCCCGAACAGCATCGGCTGCTCGCCTTCGCGCGGCTGGCGGAAGAACTCGGCATGATCGAGCACGTCCTCCTGCACCGCGTCGAGGTAGCCGACGACCTCGCCCAGCGCCGCGTACTGGGCGCGCAGCTCTCCGATCAGGCTGGTGACCGCGGTGCGCGTCACCTGGCGGTTGAGATCCCGCAGCTTGCGCTGCGCCTCGCTTCTCCACTTCGGCATGTCGTGGATCGCGCGCTCGAGCTCCTCCTGCAGGGCGCTGATCGTGCTCTCGATCCGCTTGCGCTCCTCCTCCGGCAGCTTGTGGAAATGCTCCGGGCTCATCACGCCGTCGCCGTGGCGCGGTGCGAACCCGAAGCCGGCCGGTGTGCGCACTAGCGCGATGCCCTGCGCCGCCGCGCGCTCGCCGATGGCGCCGATCGCCCGTTCCTGGCGCTCGCCGAACTCCGCCTCGATCTCGCGCAGGCGCGCGTGGTACTCGTCGGACTCGAAGGCGGCGGGGATCGCCGCGCGCAGGTCCTCCACCAGCCGCGCCATCGCCTGCCGGAAGCGGCCGGCCTCGCCCGGGGGCAGCCGCAGGGCACGGGGCCGGTGCGGCGTCTCGAAGTTGAAGACGTAGCACCAGTCGGAGGGCGTCTCCCGGCGCGCGGCTTCCTGCTCGAGATGGCCCCGCACCACGGTGTGGCGGCCGACACCTTCGGGTCCCATCGCGAAGAGGTTGTAGCCGTCGCGCTCCATTCCGATGCCGAAGCGGATCGCCGCGACCGCGCGCCGCTGGCCGAGCACGAGCGGCAGGTCCTCCAGCTCCTCGGTGGTGCGAAAGGCGAATCGCGATGGATCGCAACTGCGGCAGAGCTGCGCCGGGACGAGCTCCGGGACGGGCGGCGCGGATGAGGAGGCCATCGAACGCGTGACAGGCCGTGAAACAATCGCAGGATAGACCCCGGCTCTCCGCCGCTTTTGATCCAAATCAAGCCGCCGCGGGGCTCAGCCTGGCGCCCGGCGAGCCCGCCTCCCGCGCGAGCGGCGGGTCACTGGCGCAGCATCACGCGCCGAGCGCCCGCAGGGGGTCCACGAAGGCAAGACCGAGCGCCTCGGCGACCTCGCGGCGCGTGACCGCGCCCCGGCACACGGTGAGCCCGTTGCGCAGGTGCTCGTCGCTCCGCAGCGCCTCCACGACGCCGCGCGCGGCGAGCGCCTTCACGAAGGGCAGCGTGGCGCGGTTGAGCGCGTAGGTGGAGGTGTGCGGCACCGCGCCCGGCATGTTGGGCACGCAGTAGTGGAGCACGCCCTCGAGCTCGTAGACCGGATCGGCGTGCGTGGTGGGACGCGAGGTCTCGAAGCAGCCGCCCTGATCGATCGAGACGTCCACCACGACTGCCCCGCGCGGCATCGCGCGCACCATCTCGCGCGTGACGAGCTTCGGGGCGAGCGCGCCCGGCACGAGCGCGGCGCCGATGGCCACATCGGCCTCGCGCAATTCCTCCTCGATCGCCTCGGGCGAGGCGATCGCGGTGCGCGCCCGCGGGCCGAGTTCGGAGGAGAG
>DATLZE010000131.1:0-5622 GCA_035574195.1 Burkholderiales bacterium
GCGGCCAGATCGAGGCCCATGGCGCGCAGCTGCGCGCCATGGGCCTCGATCTGGCCGCCGCCGGCCCCGGCGCTCTGGTCGTCCGCGCCGTGCCGGCCCCGCTCGCGGATGCGGACGCGGTCGAGATCGCGCGCGGCGCGCTGAGCGAGTTGCGCGAGCACGGCGCGAGCCGCGCGCTCGCCGAGCGCGTGAACGAGCTGCTCTCGGCCATGGCGTGCCGCGCGGCGATCCGCGCCAACCGGCGCCTCACGCTGCCCGAGATGAACGCGCTGCTGCGCGAGATGGAGGGGACCGAGCGCTCCGGGCTGTGCAACCACGGGCGCCCGGCGTGGCACCAGATCACCGTGGCCGAGCTCGACAGACTGTTCATGCGCGGCCGCTAGCGCCGTTGACGCAGCGACGAAGCGACATGGTGACGAAGAAAGCCAGGTCCAGGACCGCGCGGAGAAGGCCCGCTGCTGCTCGCCGCGCCGCTGAGGCGGCGAAAGAGAAGCCGGCGGCGCAGGCCGCCGCGCGATCCGGCGCGCCCCCCGCTCGCCTGCCGCCCTCCGCCCCGCAGACCGGCGCGGCAACCGCAGCCCCGCTTCGGGCGAAAAAGTGGCCGCCGGCGATTCTGCTGATGGGGCCGACCGCGAGCGGCAAGACCGAGGTCGCGGTCAGGCTCGCCCGGGAGCTGCCGTGCGAGATCATCAGCGTGGATTCGGCTCAGGTCTACCGCGGAATGAACATCGGCACCGCCAAGCCCGCGCCGGAGCAGCTCAGGCAGGCGCCGCACCACCTGCTCGACGTGATCGAGCCACACGAGACCTACTCCGCCGCGCGGTTCCGTGACGACGCGCTCGCGCTCATGCGCGAGATCACCGAGCGCGAGCGCATTCCGCTGCTGGTCGGCGGCACCATGCTCTACTTCAAGGCGCTCGTCGAAGGGCTGAACGAGCTGCCGGAGGCCGACCCGGTGATTCGCCAGGCGATCGACATCATGGCCGAGGAGGAAGGCTGGCCCGCGGTGCACGCGCGGCTCGCGCGCGTGGATCCCGAGACCGCGGCGCGGCTCGATCCCAACGATTCCCAGCGCATCCAGCGCGCGCTGGAAGTCTATTACCTCACCGAGCGGCCGATGTCGGAGTTGCTGAAGAAGCCGAAATATGTCTATTTCCCCTACACGCCGATCAAGATCGCGCTGGTGCCGGGCGACCGCGAGGCGTTGCACGCGCGCATCGC
The DNA here is from genome assembly GCA_035574195.1 of Burkholderiales bacterium. GTDB lineage: Bacteria > Pseudomonadota > Gammaproteobacteria > Burkholderiales > SG8-41 > SG8-41. The sequence continues at coordinate 1,222 of DATLZE010000131.1, forward strand.
GCGGCGCTTCGAGGCGATGGTGGACGCCGGGCTCGTGGACGAGCTCAGGCGGCTGCGCGAGTCCTACGGGCTCGATCGGGACATGCCCTCGATGCGCTGCGTCGGCTACCGCCAGGCGTGGGACTACCTCGAGGGCCGCATCGGGCGGCGGGAGCTGATCGAGCAGGGTGTTGCCGCAACGCGCCAGCTCGCCAAGCGCCAGCTCACCTGGCTGCGCTCGATGGAGGGCGTCACCGAGTTCGACTGCCTCGCGGAGAACGTCGCCGAGCTCGTGCTCGAGTATATCCGGCGCGAGATCGAAGCCATGCTGGTGAGCTGATCGCTCGCCAGGCGGCGGGGTGCCGTCGGAGAAGCGCTGCGGAATCCACGCCCCGTCATCCCGTCGCTTCATCATCCCGCGGCTGCATCGCCCCGCCACCTCGCCGCTGCTTGCGCCCTAGGCGCGGCGTGCGGTCATGCGATGCATGCGCTCGGCCACCGCCTTGAGCAGCGAGACCGCGAACGCGGGTTTGGTCTTGACGAGCCCGAGGAAATCGTTGCGGTTGATCGCGAGCAGCGCGCAGTCGGTCTCCGCGACCGCGCTCGCGGCGCGCGGGGACTGGTCCACCAGGGCCATCTCGCCGAACACGCCACCGGGGCCGAGCCGCTCGACGATCCGCGACTGGATGGAAATCGCAACCCGGCCCTCGACGACCACGTACATGAAGAGCCCCGCATCGCCTTCCTTCATGAGCACCTTGTTCAGGGGATGGTGCTGGGGCGGGTGGTCCGGGAATTCGCGCACCAGCTCGGCGAGCGTCTTGCGGTCGAACACGGCCGATTCGCTCAGCCGCTCCTCCTGCGGCAGGGCGCGGGTCACGCTGAGCCGCGCGACGGTGAGCCGCAGGCGGGAGATCATGATGTTGAGCAGCATCAACGCGAACTCGGGCGCCGTGCGCAGCGTCTCCCGCAACTGCTTCGCGTCCACGGCGAGGAGGTTGCACGGGGTGCGCGCCACCGCCGTCGCGTTGCGCGGCTGATCGCTCACCAGCGCCATCTCGCCGATGATCTCCCCGGTCTTGGAGACGTCGACAGGCCGGCCGTCGCGCACCAGCGCCACCTCGCCCTTGAGAATGTAGTACATCTTTCCGCCCTTCTCGCCCTCGGCGAAAATCGTCGCGCCCTGCTCTGCCGTCTCGGGCCTGCCGGCGCGCTTGAAAAAGCCGAGCGCCACGATCGGGTCGTAGATCTCGCTCTTGGCGGCGGGACGGGTGAAGTCGAGTTCTTCCATGAGTCTTTCCAGGTCTCGAATTCCAGGCTCAAAACTCGAGGTTCGCGGCCGGGCGATCGCCACTCGCCATTTTTTCATCCCTCGTTTCCCATTCGCTGCTTCCCGGTCGGCGTCATCCCTTGCGCTTGACCTGCGCCCGAGCCCAACCGCGGGCGAAGGTGATTTTAACCTCGTCGCCCGGTGCGAGCCGCGCGGCGTCGCGCACGATTTCGCCCGCGGCCTCGGTGATGCTGTAGCCGCGCTCCAGCACCGAGAGGGGATCGAGGTGCTTGAGGCCGGCTTCGAGTCGCGCGAGCTGCGCCGCGGCCGCGTCGAGCCGTCCGCGGGCAACCGCGCGCAGGCGGCGCGCGAACGCCGCCGCTTCGCGCGCGAGCGTGGCGACATCCGGCGCGCACGCGGCAAGGCGTACCTTCAGCTCGCGCACCTGCCAGCCGCGATCTTCGAGCGCACGGCGCCACGCCGCGGCGAGGCGACCCGCGCAACGGCGCAGCTCGGCGGCCCGGCCCGCGATCCGTTCACCCGGATGCACCAGGCGGCGCGTGAGGTAGTCGAGCCGCTGCATGCGATCCTCCAGCGCGCGATGCGCGATGCGCGCGAGCCGGTGGCCGAGGTGCCGCAACCGCGCCATCAGCTCCTCGCGGGACGGGCTCGCGAGCTCGGCCGCCGCGGTGGGCGTCGGCGCGCGCACGTCGGCGGCGAAATCGGCGATGGTGAAATCGCTCTCGTGTCCGATGCCGGTCACGACCGGAATCGGGCAGGCGCGAATCGCGCGCGCCACGCTCTCCTCGTTGAACGCCCACAGATCCTCGATGCCGCCGCCACCGCGGCACACGATCAGCACGTCGCACTCGCGCCGTGCCCCCGCCTGCGCGATCGCCGCCGCGATGCGCGCCGCGGCGCCCTCGCCCTGCACCGGCGCGGGGTAGATCACCACCGGCAGGCCCGGCAGGCGCCGCCCGAGTGTGGTGAGCACGTCGCGCAGCGCCGCCGCCTGGAGCGAGGTCACCACGCCGACCGCCCGGGGAAACCGCGGCAAGGGCCGCTTCAGGGCCGAGTCGAAGAGCCCCTCGGCTCCGAGCTTCGCCTTCAGGCGCTCGAACGCCTCGTACAGCGCCCCGAGACCGGCGCGGCGCATCGCCTCGACGTTGAGCTGGAACCGACCGCGTGCCTCGTAGAGCGTCGCGAGCGCCCGCACCTCCACCTGCATTCCGTCCTGCGGCAGCCAGCCGACGAGCTGCGCCCGGTGTCGGAACAGTACGCAGTCCACCTGCGCCGCTGCATCCTTGAGCGTGAAGTAGCAGTGACCGGAGTCGTAGCGCCGGAAGTTGGAAACCTCCCCCGCCACCCACAGCAGCGGCAGGGCGCGCTCGAGCGCGTCGCGCGCGAGGCGATTGAGCTCGGAGACGGAGATGACGGGCGGCGTCGGCCGCTCGCTCGCGGGCATGGTGCGATTCTAGCAAGCGCGGCGCGCCCGCTTTTTTGCCGGTAGCCCGGGGCCCGCTCGCAGCGGGCGCGGAATTCGCGCCCCGGCTTCTTCCACAGCGGCGGCGGCGCGCGAGGGCACTCGCCCGAAAACCGAGCAGTGGCGCGGGTTTTCGGTCAACTCCTTGAATCGAAGCCCGAAAAACGCGTGCAAAAAATAATCGCCGCAGCAAAATTCCATACGAAAAACTCACTTACGCCGTCCGTATACAAAGTATGCACATGGTTATCCACAGCAACTGTGGACAATGCAGAAAATCCCGGTGCGCGCTTCGGTTAGGAGAGCTTGCTGAACCGATACGTCAAGTTGCGCTTGCTGAAAATTCATCGCCCGGATAAAGTTACGCGGGATTTCACGGAGCAAAACGCGTGTTCGCCATCATCGAGGCCGCCGGATGGCCAATCTGGTTGCTCATCGTCGCCTCAGTGGTCGCCGTCGCCATCATCGGCGAGCGGCTGTGGTCGCTGCGCGAGCCGGTCGTCATGCCTCGCAACCTCCTCGCCCAAGTGGTGCACGAGTACCGCCAGAACGGGGTGACGCCCCAGATGCTCTCGCGGCTCGCGAGCGGCTCGCCGCTGGGACAGGTCTTCGCCGCGGGGCTCAAGAACGCCAAGAGCCCACCCCCCGTCATCAAGGAAGCGATCGAGGAGGCTGGACGCGCAGTCGCGATTGACCTCGAGCGCTTCCTGACGAGCCTCGGCACGATCGCCGCGATCGCGCCGCTGCTGGGGCTGTTCGGCACGGTAGTGGGCATGATCGAGATCTTCGGATCCCATACTCCGCAGGGCAACAACCCCCTGCAGATGGCGCACGGTATCTCGATCGCTCTCTACAACACCGCCTTCGGACTGGTGGTGGCGGTGCCCGCGATGATTTTCTACCGGCACTTCCGGGCCAAGGTGGACGAGATGCTGGTGGATATGGAACAGCAGGCGGTGAAGTTGATCGAGATCATCCACGGCGAGCGCCTGGCATGAGGTTTCGCCCGCGCGCGTTCCGGGAAGAGCCGGAGATCAACTTCATCCCGTTGATCGACGTGCTGCTGGTGATCCTGATCTTCCTCATGGTCACCACCACCTATTCGCGCTACGCCGAGCTGCACATCAACCTTCCCACCGCCGAGGCCGAGCGCCAGAAGGAGCGCCCGGACCAGATCGACGTCACGGTGGACGCGCAGGGCCGCTACCTGATCAACCGCACTCCCGTCGCCTACAACGGTCCGGCGGGCTTCGGAGCCGAGCTGCGCCGCGCGGGCGGCGAGCTGAAGGACCCGGTGGTGGTTATCAGCGCCGACGCCAACGCGCCCCACCAGTCGGTGATCAACGTCATGGAGGCAGCGCGCATGGTGGGCTACGGGCGCATCACCTTCACGACGCAGGCCGGAACGAAGTGACGGAATCCCCCCGATATCTCGCGCCATACCCCTCTGCCGAAGTGGGGTAGGAAGGGGGATTCGATGGCGTGGATCGAGCGCCACTGGCAGAGCGTCACCCCGGTATCGGTCCTGCTCTACCCCGCGAGCTTGCTCTATGGCGCGCTTGCCGCCGCGCGGCGCGCGGCCTACCGCGCGGGGCTCGCGCGCGGCGCGCGGCTGCCGGTGCCGGTGATCGTGGTGGGCAATCTCACCGTGGGCGGCACCGGCAAGACG
>DATLZE010000132.1:0-2049 GCA_035574195.1 Burkholderiales bacterium
GGGGGTGCGTCACGAAGAGCGGGGTCGCGCGCAGACGCTCGCGGCCAGCCTCGCCGATCATCTCGTGAAAGTTGCGCAACCCCTCGCTGCTGGAGGCGGTGACTGCGTGCAGCTCGCCGCGCCTCCAGGCCGCAAGCAGCGGTGCGGCGTCCAGCTGCGGCCGCACGCGGCGGTAGCACTCGGCGTACTCGACGTGCGCCCCGCGCGCGGCGAGCGTTTCGCCGAGCAGCTCCCGCCCGCCCACGCCGCGGAAGATCAGCACACGCCGGCCGGCCACCTCCTGCAGCGCCGGATGCGCGAGCAGCGCCTCGCTGTCGAAGCCGCCCTCCGGGACGATCACGTCCGTCACTGCGTAGCGAGCGAGCGCCCGGCGGCTGCCGCCGCCAATCGCCGCCACGAGGATGCCGGGGGGCAGCGCGCGGCGCGCGGCGATCAACTCCATCGCCTTGTGCGCGGCGTTGGGGCTCACGAAGATCACGATGTCGAAGGCCTCGAGCCGGTCGATGACGGCATGGAGCGCGCCGGGGTCCTCGACATCGCGGATCTCGATCGCGGGAAAGAGCAGCGCGCGGCCGCCCGCCGCCTCGATCAGCCGGGCGAGCCGCTGCGCCTGGTGCGCCGGGCGCGTGACGACCACGCCTTTGCCCGCGAGCGGCTTATCCTTCATCGCTGCGCCCGAAAAAAGCCCTCACCGCAGGGCTCGTTCCATACCTGTCCTGCGTCCTCCGCGCCCCCCGCCATCAGCGCTCCACCTGCAACGCCGCGAGGATCTCCGCGGCGCCGCGCGACTCGAGCTCCTGCGCGAGGGCGGCGCCGAGCGCCTCGGGCTCGGCCGCGGATCCCGAGCGCTCGCCGCACACGATCCGCGAGCCATCGGGCACGCCGACGAAGCCGCGCAGCCTGATCTCACCGCCTTGCATTTCCGCGTAGGCGCCGAGCGGCACGTTGCAGCTTCCCGAGAGCGCGCGCGAAAAGGCCCGCTCCGCGGCGACGCAGCGCGCCGTGGCGGCGTGCTCGAGCGGCGCGAGCAGCTCGAGCAGGTCGGAGCGGCGCGCCAGGCATTCGATGCCGATCGCGCCCTGCCCCGGCGCGGGCAGGCTCTCCGCGGGAGCGAGCAGCCGCGTGATGCGGTCCTCGAGCCCCAAGCGCTTCAACCCGGCGGCGGCGAGGATCACGGCCTCGTACCGCCCTTCGTCGAGCTTCCTCAGCCGGGTCGTCACGTTGCCGCGCAGTGGCTCGACCACGAGCTGCGGGTGGCGCGCGCGCAGCTGGCACTCGCGGCGCAGGCTCGAAGTGCCCACGCGCGCCCCCGCCGGCAGCTCGGCGAGGCTGCGGTAGCGGTTGGAAACGAACGCGTCGCGCGGGTCGGCGCGCTCGCCGATCGCGGCGAGCACGAAACCCGGCGGGAGCGCCATCGGCACGTCCTTCATCGAGTGCACCGCGATGTCGGCGCGCCCCGCCGCGAGCGACTCCTCGAGCTCCTTGATGAAGAGCCCCTTGCCCCCGATGCGGGCGAGCGCGGCATCCAGTCGGCGGTCGCCCTCGGTAGTCACGCCGACGATCTCCACGGCGGCCTGCGGGTAGAGGGCCGCGAGCCGCGCCTGGACGTGGCGCGCCTGCCACATCGCGAGCGCGCTCTCGCGCGAGGCGATCACGATGCGCCGCGCCGGGCGAGCTGCGCTCATTCGTCCTTTCCGAATTCGCGCACGACGTGCTGCTGGCGCCGGCTCACCGCGATACGCTCCGGCACTCCCTCGAGCAGCACGTGCCATGCCGCCTCCCCGCCCGCCGAGGGCGCGCGCTCGAAGCCGCGCACCGCCGCGCGCGCGACCAGGCAGTTGCGGTGCACGCGCACGAAGCGCTCGCCGAATTCCTGCTCGAGCCGGGTGAGCGATTCCTCGATCAGGTAGTCGCGGGCCGCCGTGCGCACCGTGACGTACTTCAACTCGGCCTTGAGATAGATCACCTCCCCGATCGGGATGAGGTGGACCTTCCCCCGCTCATGGGCGCAGAGGTGCGTGCGCGGGGCGCGCGCCGCCCCGCGCAGCG
>DATLZE010000133.1:0-12992 GCA_035574195.1 Burkholderiales bacterium
CGCGTGCGTTTCGTGCGCCCCGCCGCGGCGCAATGCGGCGTGCGCAGCGCCTACGAGCGCCCGCGCGAGCTCGGGCCCGACCGCTGGGCGGCGCTGATCGGCGCCTGGCACCTCTACCGCGGCCCGTGCGTGGTCGTGAACGCGGGCACCGCGATGACGGTGGATGCGCTTTCGGGCGAGGGGGTGTTCCTGGGGGGCTTCATCGTGCCGGGGGAGCGCCTGATGCGCGAGGCGCTCGCGCGCGGCACGGCGGGGCTCGGGCTGCGCGCGGGCCGCCACGCCTATTTCCCGGCGCGCACCGCGGATGCGATCGCGAGCGGCGCGCTCAACGCGCTCGCCGGGGCGATCGAGCGCATGGTGCGCCACATGAGGGAGGCGGGACAGGCGGCGCCGCTCCTCGTGCTCTCGGGAGGCGACGCCCGCCTCCTCGCTCCGCGGCTGACCGGCCCGCTCGAAGTCGTGGATAATCTGGTGCTCGAGGGAATCGTCCGCATCGCGTACGATTGCCTGGAGCGCGGAGCGCAATAACACCCCTTCTCGCCGCGAGGAAGGGGGCGCGAAGCGACGGGACGATGGGAAGCGGGCTGCCCTGCGCAACCCCCCGGCGGCTTCGCAGCAGCCCCTCCTTCGCAAGGGCGGGGAGGAGCGCGGGACTGCCATTTTTGCCGGATGCTCTCGAGCGAGAGCGAGCGCAGGCGAGGCCAATGACAACCGGTCACGGGGCCCGATGAGAGCGTTCTTTCTCTTCCTGGTGCTGGCGAACCTCGTGTTCTTCGCCTACGGCAGCCTCGCGCGCCGGGACGACGCCGCGCGCCAGATCGCGCTGCTGCAGATCAGCCCGGAGCGAATCAGGCTGATCGCGGCCCAGGGCCCGATCCCGGCCGCCCCCGCGCCGGGCCGGACGGCTCCGCCCGCGCAGCCGAAGGCGCCCTCGGCCTGCCTCGAATGGGGCATCTTCGCCGGGCCCGATGTCGCGCGCGCGGCCGCCGCGCTCGCGCGGCTGGAACTGCCGCAGGAGAGGATCGAGCGCGCGGTGACCGACGCCGGCGGCTACTGGGTCTACATTCCGCCCCTCAAGACCAAGGCCGAGGTGGACCGCAAGGTCGGCGAGCTCAAGGCGCTCGGCGTGGCCGAGTTCTTCGTGGTGCAGGAGGCGACCCAGTGGCGCAACGCCATCTCCCTCGGCATCTTCCGCACCGAGGAGGCGGCAAAGTCTTTCCTCGGCAAGCTGCGCGAGCGCGGCGTGCGCTCGGCGGTCGCCGAGCGGCGCGAGAACTTCCTCAAGCAGATCGCCTTCTACGTGCGCGAGCCGGACGAGCCGACCGTGAAGCGGCTCGCCGAGATCCAGCGCGAGTTTCCCGGCAGCGAGATCAAAGCGGCGCCGTGCCCCGCGGCGCAACCCGCGCAGGGCTGAGCCGGAGACTGTCGTGCGGCAGCATGCCCGGCGGGCGAAGGCGGCCGCGAGCGGCGCGCCGGGCAAGCCGTGAAAGGGCCGAGCTATGGGTGGCGCCGGATGCGCTCGATGAGCGCGCTCGTCGAGCGCCCGGCGACGAGCGGAATCGAGTGCACCGCGCCGCCCCAGCTCTTGACCTCGGCCGCGCCGACGATCGCCTCCGGCCTCCAGTCCCCGCCCTTTGCCAGCACGTCGGGCTTGACCGCGCGGATCAGCGCGAGCGGCGTGTCCTCCTCGAACCAGGTGACCAGGCTCACCGATTCGAGCGCCGCCACCACCGCGAGCCGGTCCTCGAGCGCGTTCAGCGGCCGGTCGGCGCCCTTGCCGAGCCGGCGCGCCGAGGCGTCGGAATTGAGCGCCACGAGCAGGCTCGCGCCGAGCGCGCGTGCCTGCGCGAGGTAGGTGACGTGGCCGCGGTGCAGCAGGTCGAAGACGCCGTTGGTGAAGACGAGCGGGCGGGGGAGCCGCGCGAGCCGGGCGGCGAGATCCCGCGGCGGGCAGATCTTCGCTTCGAAGGCGGGTGTCGGGGGCCCGGCGGTCACTCGGCGCCGCCCTGCTCAAGGGCGAAGCAGCGGGGTGGCGAAGCGGCGGGGTGGCGCAGGCAGGCGGCGGCGAGGCGGCGGCGAAGGGCGTGCACGGTTTTCCTCACCGCGTCAATCGAGGTACTCGAATACCCGCACCACTTTCTGCACGCCGCTCGTCGTGCGCGCGATCTCGGTCGCCTCGGCCGCCTCCTGGCGGTGGACCAGCCCGAGGAGGTACACCACGCCCGCCTCGGTGACCACCTTGACGTGGATCGGGTTGAACTTCTGGGCGTCCACGAAACGCGCCTTCACCTTGGAGGTGATCAGCGTGTCGTTGGCGCGGGCGGTGAGCGAGCTCACCCCGGCGACGGCGAGCTCGTTGTGGACGCCGCGCACGTTCTCCACGCCGCGCACGATGCGCTCGATTTCCGAGCGAGTGGCGGCGTCGGGGACCTCTCCGGTGAGCAGCACTATGCGGTTGTAGCTCGTGACGTTGACGTGCACGCCGTCGCGAAACCGCTCGCCGATGCGGCTCGAGGCCTTGAACTCGATGCCCTGGTCCTCGGTGATGGTGCCGACGGTGCGGCGGTCGGTCGCCACCACTCCGCCGGTGATCGCGGCCCCGCCGATCACGAGCTCGGCGCAGCCGGAGACGAGCAGCAGGGCGAGCAGCACGGTCAGGCCTGGTGCGTTGCGCATGGGCATTCACTCCACTCCCAACAACAGACAGTCAATGGCGTCGCACAGGCAGTGCAGCGTGAGCAGGTGCACTTCCTGGATGCGCGCGGTGCTCGCCGCCGGCACGCAGATGTGGATATCGGAGGGCAGCAGGATCTCGCCGACGCGCCCGCCGTTGCGCCCGGTGAGCGCGATCACGCCCATCTGGCACTCGTGGGCGGCCTCGACCGCTGCCACCACGTTGCGCGAGTTGCCGCTGGTCGAGATCGCGAGCAGCAGATCGCCGGCCTGGCCGAGCGCGCGCACCTGCTTGGAGAACACCTGCTCGTAGTCGTAGTCGTTCGCGATCGAGGTGAGGGTGGAGGTGTCGGTGGTGATCGCGAGCGCCGCGAGCCCCGGGCGTTCCTTTTCGAAGCGGTTGAGCATCTCGGCGGCGAAGTGCTGCGCGTCGGCGGCCGAGCCGCCGTTGCCGCAGGAGAGGATCTTGCCGTCGTCCTTGAGGCACTGCACCATGCGTTCGGCGGCGGCCGCGATCGGTGCGGCGAGCGCGTCCATCGCCTGCAGCTTGAGGTGCGCGGATTCCGAGAAGTTCTCGCTGATGCGGGAGATGAGATCCATGGGCGCGGTCCGACGGCCGCTATTCTACAGGCGACCGCCGTCATCACCAAACGCGTCCTGCACCCATTCGAGCTCGAGGCCGGCGCCGCGCGCGAGCACGACGTCGAAGCGGCACGGGCGATCTTCCCCGCGCGCCGCGAGGTAATGGCGCGCGGCCGCCAGCAGCCGCCGGCGCTTGGCGCGGGTGATGCTCGCCGCGGCGCCCCCGAACTGCTCCGAGCGGCGGGCGCGCACCTCGACGAAGACCAGGGTCGGCCCGCTCTGGGCGACGAGGTCGATTTCGCCGAAGCGGCAGCGGTAGTTGCGTGCGAGGATCGTGAGCCCCGCGCGCTCGAGCAGCGCGGCGGCGAGCGCCTCGGCGCCGCGCCCGCCGCGGTTCACGGCCGGGCCTCCCCGATCACGACGAGCTTGCCGTCGCTGAACTGGGCGAGCACCAGCTCGCGGCCGAAGCGCCGGTCGGCCCCGAGTGCGAGCCGTCCGGTCACACCATCGAGCGTGGGCTCGGGCCGCCCCGCTGCGAGCGCCCGCGCGATGCGATAGGCGTCTATGCCGAGCGCGTAGAAGCGGTTGAGCTCGACCGCCTCGCGGTACTCCGGCCGCGGATAGACCATCACCGCCGGATGCTCGGGCTGCAGCATCCACGGCATGTCGAGGAAGCGCACCCCGGCGAGATCGAACCCGACGAGCGGCCCGCCGCCGCCCGGGTGCACCAGCGAGGTGGCGTAGAGCGCGAGCGGATCGAGGTAGGGGCGGACGAGCCGCGCTTGCGGCAAGTCGAGCGCGATGAAGGCCATGTCGGCTGCGCCGCTGCCCGCGGCCTGCCGCAGGCGCGCGAGCCCTGCCGGCCCGCTGTAGGAGAGCTCCGCGGCGAGCGCACCGCCCAGGCGCGCGAACTCCGCGGCGAACGCCTGGTGGATGCGCCGTGCGAGCGCGGATTCGTCGCTCACCACGAGCGCGCTGCGGCGCCCCTCCCGCCAGGCGAGCTGCGCCGCCTGGCGGGCCTCGTCCTCGATGTGCAGGCTGAGCACGTAGAGATCGGGCCAGGGGAAATCGCCGCCTTCGGGCACGTTGAGCGCGAGGGTCGGCACCATCACCGAGGCGCTGGCCGCGAGCGCGGAGACGCCGCTGCGCGTGAGCGGCCCCACCACCACCCGCGCGCCCGCGGCGAGCGCGCGGCGGTATTCCTCGACCGCCTCGCGCGCCTCGTCCTCCACGGCATAGACACGCAGCGGCAGCGCGGCGCCCTGCACCTTGGCTGCCGCGAGAAATCCGCTGTGCACCGCCTCGGCGTGCCGCCGGAACGCTCCCGACTTGAGCGGCAGCAACAGCGCGAGGTGGGCGTCCTCCTCGGCGCGGGGGGCGGGCGGGAGCGGCTTCGGCGCGGCGAGCGGCGGCGGCGGAGGAGCGGGCGCGGTGAGCGTTTCGCTGGCCGGCGCGGGCGCGCCCCCGTATAGTATCGCCGCGAAGAGCAATCCGAGCGAGCGATGAGCCACGCCGCAGCGCATGGAGGAGGGGAGGGGGAGCGCAGGGCGACATTATATGTAGTGGCCACCCCGATTGGGAACCTGCGCGACATCAGCCTGCGCGCGCTCGACGTGTTGGGCAGCGTGGACGCGGTCGCGGCGGAGGATACGCGCGTCACGGCGCGGCTGCTCGCGCACTACGGCGTTTCCCGGCGGCTGATCGCGGTCCACGAGCACAACGAGCGCCGCGCCGCGCGCGAGGTGCTCGCGCTGCTCGCCGCGGGCCGGTCGGTGGCGCTGGTGTGCGACGCGGGCACGCCCGCGGTCTCCGACCCGGGGGCGCTGCTGGTGGCGCAAGCCCGCGCCGCCGGCCACGCGGTGGTGCCGGTGCCGGGCGCGAACGCCGCGCTCGCCGCGCTCTCGGTCTCGGGCCTGCCCGCGCCGCATTTTCTGTTCTACGGCTTCTTGCCCGCGCGCGGGGCGGCCCGCCGGCGCGAGCTCGAGCGGCTCGCCGCCCTGCCCTGTCCGATCGTGTTCTACGAGGCGCCGCACCGCATCCTCGAGTGCGCCGCCGATCTCGCTGCCGTGCTCGGCGCGGCGCGGCGCGTGGCGATCGCGCGCGAACTCACCAAGCGCTTCGAGACGGTGCATCTTTGCGCGCTCGGCGAGGCCTGCGAGTGGCTGCGCGCGGATGCGCACCGCGTGCGCGGCGAGTTCGTGCTGATCGTGGAGGGGGCGGCCGAGGCGCCAGCGCGCGGGGCCGAAGCCGGTCGCGTGCTCGAAGCGCTGCTCGCGGCGCTGCCGCTCAAGCAGGCGGTCGCGCTCGCCGCCAGAATCACCGGGGCGCGCAGGAACGAGCTCTACCGGCTCGCCCTGTCGCTCAAGAAACGCGAATCGTGAAGGGCGGATCGGGGGATCGCGACCGGCGGGCGGCTCTCGAGGCGGGCGTTTCACGATTCGCGGCTTACGATTTACCATTCGCGGAACCATGAAGCGGATCACGATCACGCGGCCCGACGACTGGCACCTGCACCTGCGCGATGGGGAGCAGATGCGCTCGGTGCTGCCGGACACGGCGCGCCGTTTTGCGCGGGCGATCGTGATGCCGAATCTCAGGCCGCCGGTCACCACCACGCGGCTCGCGCTCGAATACCGCGGCCGCATCCTCGCGGCGCTGCCGAAGGGGGCGCGCTTCGAGCCGCTGATGACGCTCTATCTCACGGAGGCGATGCCGCCCGCCGAGATCGCCGCCGCGCGCGCGAGCGGCGCGGTGCACGCGGTCAAGTACTATCCTGCGGGCGCGACCACGCACTCGGAGGCGGGCGTGACCGAGCTTGCGCGCTGCCACGCTGCGCTCGAGGAAATGCAGAAGCAGGGCATGCCGCTGCTCGTGCACGGGGAGGTCACCGACCCGGCGGTGGACGTCTTCGACCGGGAGAAGGTGTTCGTCGAGCGCGTGCTCGCTCCGCTCGTCGAGCGCTTCGCCGGCCTCAAGGTCGTGCTCGAGCACATCACCACGCGCGAGGCGGTCGAGTTCGTGTCGTCGGCTCCGCCGCGGGTCGCCGCCACCGTGACCGCGCACCACCTGCTGCTCAACCGCGGCGCGCTGTTCGCCGGCGGGCTGAGGCCTCACCACTACTGCCTGCCGGTATTGAAGCGCGAGGAGCACCGCCGGGCAGTGCTCGCCGCGGCGACCTCCGGCAATCCCAAGTTCTTCCTCGGCACCGACAGCGCGCCGCACGCGCGCGGCGCGAAGGAGGCCGGCTGCGGCTGCGCGGGAATCTATACCGCTCACGCCGGCATCGAGCTCTACGCCGAGGCCTTCGCCGCGGCCGGGGCGCTCGAGCGGCTCGAGGGCTTCGCGAGCCGCTTCGGCGCGCAGTTCTACGGATTGCCCGTCAACCGCGACACCGTCACGCTGGAGGAGCGCCCGTGGCGGGTGCCGCAGGAAGTGCGCTTCGGCACGGAGGCGCTGGTGCCGTTTCGCGCCGGGGAGAGCGTCGGCTGGAGCCTCGTGTAAGCGCCCGGGCAGGCGTATGCGTTTATCGCGGCAGATGGAACCCGTTGCAGAGACGGCGCCGGCGGGGGCGTGCGCTGCGGCCGATCTCGAGTTGCCGGACGGCGAGCTGTGGGTGTTCGGCTACGGCTCGCTCATGTGGGATCCGGGCTTCCCCTACGTGAGCTGGGCGCCCGCGCTCGTGCACGGCTATCACCGGGCGCTGTGCATTTACTCCAGTCGCTGGCGTGGCACGCCGCAGCGGCCGGGCCTGGTGCTGGGACTCGAGCGCGGAGGCTCCTGCCGTGGCATCGCCTTCGAGGTCGCGCCCGCCGACACGCAGCTCGCGCTCGCGGCGCTGTGGGAGCGCGAGATGCGCCGCCGCGTCTACGAGCCGCGGCTGCTGCACGCGCGGCTGCCCGCACGCCGGGTGAAGGCGCTCGCCTTCGTCGCCAATCACCGGCACCCGAGCTACGTGAGGGAGCTTTCGGTCGCGCACACCGCGCGGCTGGTTGCGACCTGCCGCGGCGACCGCGGTTCCAACGTCGAGTACCTCGAGCGCACAGTCGCGCACCTGCTCGAGCTCGGCGTGCGCGACCAGCATCTGATGGAGGTACTCGCGGCCGCGCGCAGGCTCGCCCGGCGGCGCGGCTGAGGCGCCCGCGCGCCGCGCCCGGGTCACGGGAATGCGGGAATGGTCGGCTCGAAACCGCCCGGCACGGCCTCGGGATGCCGCCGCGCGACCAGCTCCGAGATCTCCTGCACGCGGCGCATCGGGACATCCACCATCATCAACACCTTGCCCTGCTCGATGTCCCGGTGAAAGGGCTTGAGCTTGGAATTGGGCACGGAGCTCGCCGCCATGCTGGAGACCCAGGTGCCGAAGAGCGCGCCGAGCAGCGCCGCGACGAGCACTGTCACGAGCTGCAGGGACAGCCCGCCGGGCGGGAACAGCACCACGAGCAGTCCTCCCGCCGTGCCGGCGACCCCGCCGATCACCATGCCGAGCTGTGCGCCGTGCACGATGTCCGTCTTCTGCAGCACGTTCGCTTCGGGCAGGTCATCGGGGAGCATGCCGCGCCGGGCGAGGAAGTGGATGTGCTTGATCTCGATGCGCGCGAGCAGCATCTCGTTCAACATGCCGCGCGCGCTCTCGATGTCGGGCAGCACGAAATAGAGCCGGCGTCGCATCTTCATATCGCCTCCTCCTTGAGCCGGGCGGGCCAGGGCGGCCCCGTCTGGGTTAGAGCGCCGGCCCGGGGCCGGGGTTCGGGCGTGGAACTCGCTCGCCCCGGGGTGGTATATTGCTTGCGGGAAGCCGGCCAGACAGCCGCTGCGTGCGGGCAAAGCGGGTCAATTCGATGGCTCGCGCCGCGCGGAGAGGAAAGTCCGGGCTCCACAGGGTAGGGTGGCGGGTAACTCCCGCCCGCCGTGAGGCGAGGAACAGGGCCACAGAGAACAGACCGCCGATGGCCTGCGGCGTGGGACTTCGCTGCCGCGAGGCGGCAAGGTCTCGCGAAAACTGGGCAGGTGCGGTAACGCTGCCTTCCCACCACGCAGGATCAGGCAAGGGTGAAACGGTGCGGTAAGAGCGCACCGCGCGCGCCGTGAGGCGAGCGGCACGGCAACCTCCACCCGGAGCAACACCAAATAGGCAAGCGATGACGTGACCCGCCGAGCTTGCGGGTAGGTGGCTCGAGCCCTGGAGCGATCCAGGGCCTAGAGGAATGGCTGTCGGGGCCGCAAGGCCCTCACAGAACCCGGCTTATCGGCCGACTTCCCTTCATTCCTTCAGTATTTTTCAACTTCCGATGTTGCTCGCTCGCAACATCGGTCGTTTCCCTTTCCCGAGCGGCGGCAGCGACCGCGCCAGACTTAAAGTAATACATTTGGTTATGAGTTTATCCTGCTGTTTTTGATGTTCAATTTATCTCGAAAAAACAAGCTGAAAGCGCGCCTCAATTAGTCCACATAAGTCTTTGTCGTAAAAAAAGAAAACAGCGCTGTCCCGCTTGACCGTCCGGATCCTTTTCAATATAGTGGGAATAAGTGGATAAATGTGGGATAAAGTGCCAACCCACACCCTCGTGCAGGGAGGGCACTGCAGCCCGCGTAAAGGGGACCGATGTTTCGCGGTGTCGCGCAACTCAACCTCGACGGCAAGGGGCGGCTCGCTGTGCCCGCGCGCTACCGCGAGGCGCTCGCCGCGCGCTGCAACGGCCATCTGGTGATCACCGCCGACGCCGATCGCTGTCTCCTCATCTATCCCCTTCCCGACTGGGAGCCGATCGAGCAGAAGCTGATGGCGCTCTCGAGCTTCAATGCGCAGATCCGCGATCTGCAGCGGCGCCTCGTCGGCTACGCCGAGGACGTGCAGATGGATGCGGCCGGCCGCATCCTCGTGCCCTCGGCGCTGCGCCAGTTCGCGCAGCTCGGCAAGAGTGTCGTGCTGGTCGGACAGGGCAGCAAGTTCGAGCTGTGGAACAAGGAGAACTGGGAACAGCAAATGGAGAGGGCCGGCGGCTTCGGCTCGGGCGGGCTGCCGCCTGAGCTGGAGGGCTTTTCCTTGTGAGCGGGGGCTCACATACCGCGGTCCTCTTGGAGCAGGCAGTAGACGGTTTGAACGTGCGCGGCGACGGCTGCTACGTCGACTGCACGTTCGGCCGGGGCGGGCACAGCCGCCTGATTCTCGCGCGGCTGGGGGCAGGCGGGCGGCTGCTCGCGCTCGACCGCGACCCGCAAGCGGTGAGCGCAGGAGGAGAGATTGAGGACGCGCGTTTTCGCATCCTGCACGGCCGGTTCAGCCGGCTCGCCGAGCTCGCGGCCGCGGCCGGGATCCGCCGTGCCGACGGCATCTTGTTCGACCTCGGAGTCTCCTCGCCGCAACTCGACGATCCGGCTCGCGGCTTCAGCCTGCGCCACGACGCGCCGCTCGACATGCGCATGGATCCGAGCGCGGGCGAGAGCGCCGCGCAGTGGCTCGCGCGCGCGCCCGAACGCGAAATCCGGGAGGTGATCCAGAACTATGGCGAAGAACGGTTTGCTAAACAGATTGCAGCAGCGATTGTTGCGGCTCGAGCGCGACGCCCTCTTCGCACCACACGAGAGCTTGCCGCGCTCGTGGCAAAAACCGTTCCCTCGCGCGAGCCACGCCAGGATCCGGCGACGCGCACGTTTCAGGCTATACGGATTCACCTCAATCAGGAGCTTGAGGAGCTATCGCTAGTGCTGCCGCAATGCCTGGAACTCCTCGCCCCCGGCGGGCGTCTGGTGGTGATCAGCTTCCATTCGCTCGAGGACCGCATTGTCAAGCGCTTCATGCGCGAGCATGCCCGCCCTGCGGCACCCGCCGGGCTGCCGCTGCGCGCGCACGAGTTGCCGCGCCCGCGGCTCAGGCTGGTCGGCCGGGCGCTGCGGCCCTCCGCGGCCGAGATCGCGGCCAATCCCCGCGCGCGCAGCGCCGTGATGCGCGTGGCGGAGAAGCTTCCCGAGAAGGAGGCACGCTAAGATGGCGCGGCTGAACCTGCTGCTCGCCGCCGTGCTGGTGGCGTGCGCGCTCGCCCTCGTCACCTCGCAGCACGAGGCGCGCAAGCTCTATGTCGAGCTGCAAAAGGAGCAGGAGATCGCCCGAGAGCTCGAGGTCGAGTGGGGGCGGTTGCAACTCGAGCAAAGCACCTGGGCGACGCACGCGCGCATCGAGAAGCTCGCGGTGCAGGCGCTCGGCATGCGGCTGCCGCCCGCCTCCCGCGTGCAGGTGGTGCCGCCCGGGGCAGAGGGGCCCAGGCCGTGAGCCCGGCGCACCATCCCCAGCTCGCGCTCCGGCTCCCGCTCGCGCGCTCGCGGGCGCTGCTCGCGCTGCTGCTCGCCGGCTTCGCTGTGCTGGCGGCGCGCGCGCTCTACCTCCAGGGTTTGCACCACGATTTTCTCCAGCGCAAGGGCGAGTCGCGTTACGGGCGCGTGATCGAGCTCCCCGCCACGCGCGGGCGCATCGTGGACCGCCACAACGAGCCGCTCGCCATTTCCACCCCGGTCGAGTCGGTGGCGGCGAGCCCAGCGGATGTCGCGGCGAGCCCCGAGCAGCTCAAGCGGCTCGCCCGGCTGCTCGAGACCGACGCCGCCGAGCTCGAACGCAAGCTCGCCGACACCCGGCGCGAGTTCATCTATCTCAAGCGCCAGCTGCCACCGGAGGACGCCGCGCGGGTGGTGGCACTCGGCATTCCCGGCATCTTTCTCCAGCGCGAGTACCGCCGCTACTATCCGGCAGGCGAGGTGACCGCGCACCTCATCGGCTTCACCGACGTGGACGACCGCGGGCAGGAGGCGCTCGAGCTCGCCTTCGAGCACACGCTCGCCGGGCGCCCCGGCAGCCGGCGCGTGATCAAGGATCGCCTCGGCCGGATCGTGGAGGACGTGGAGAGCATCCGCACGCCGCAGAACGGCGCCACCCTCAGGCTCTCGATCGACGCCAAGCTCCAGTACCTCGCCTACCGCGAGCTGAAGGAAGCGGTGGCGGCGCACCGCGCGCGCGCCGGGGCGATCGTGGTGCTCGACGTGGCGAGCGGAGAGGTGCTGGCGATGGCGAACGTGCCCTCGTTCAATCCCAACAACCGCGGCCAGCTCGATCCCCGGCGCACCCGCAACCGGGCGGTGACCGATCTGTTCGAGCCGGGCTCCACGCTCAAGCCCTTCACCGCCGCCGCGGCGCTGGAGACGGGCGCGTTCCGGCCCGATACCGTGATCCAGACCGCTCCCGGCAGCCTCGCGATCGGCGATCGCGTGATCCACGACGCGCACCCGCAGGGAGCGATCACCGTCGCGCAGGTGATCCAGAAATCCTCCAACGTCGGCGCCGCCAAGATCGCGCTCGCGCTCAAGCCCGAGGCGCTGTGGAGCCTCTACATCCGGCTCGGCTTCGGCGCGCCGCCGCGCTCGGGCTTCCCGGGGGAGGTCTCGGGCAGGCTGCGCGCAGCATCGAGCTGGCGCCCGATCGAGCAGGCGACCATGTCCTACGGCCATGGCATCTCGATGTCGCTGCTGCAGCTCGCCCGCGCCTATCTGGTCTTCGCGACCGAGGGCGAGATCAAGCCCGTCACGCTGGTGCGGCGCGAGGCGCCGGCGGAGAGCGAACGGGTGCTCGCGCCCGAGACCGCCCGCGCGGTGCGCCGGATGCTCGAGATGGCGGTCGAGCCGGGGGGCACCGCGCCGCGAGCGCAGGTCGCCGGCTACCGCGTCGCCGGCAAGACCGGCACCTCGCGCAAGCTCGAGGGCGGCGGCTACTCCCGGGACAAGTACGTGGCGAGCTTCGTGGGCTTCGCGCCGGCCTCCGCGCCGCGGCTGATCGTGGCGGTGATGGTGGACGAGCCCTCGGCCGGCCTCTACTACGGGGGGGCGGTCGCCGCGCCGGTGTTCAGCCGCGTGATGGCGGGCGCGCTGCGGCTGCTGGCGGTGCCGCCGGACGCCCCGGTGCAGGCGCTGGCGCTGCCGCCCGCGGAGGCGCCGGAGATCCGGGAAGAAGTGTGAGAGCGGGATACGCGGTGCGCGATACGGTGTTCGGGATGGCGGCGCTCACGGCCGCCGAGTGGCGGGCGATCGAGGCGCTCGGCATCCGGCGGCTCGTGGCCGACAGCCGGGAAGTGCGCCCGGGCGACACCTTCGTCGCCTATCCCGGGATCGCGCACGACGGGCGCGCCTTCATCGCGCAGGCGATCCGCAGCGGCGCCGCCTCCGTGCTGTGGGAGCGCGCGGGCTTCGAGTGGAATCCGGCCTGGCGCGTGCCCAATCTCGGCGTGCGCGAGCTGCGCCGTCACGCCGGCGAGATCGCGAGCCGCGTCTGTGGCTACCCGAGCCGCCGGCTGTGGATGGTGGGGGTGACCGGCACCAACGGCAAGACCACCTGCAGCCAGTGGATCGCGCAGGCGTTCAATGCCTGCGGCCGGCGCTGCGCGGTGATCGGCACCCTGGGCTACGGGCTGCGCGCGCCGCTCGCCCGCATGGCGAACACCACGCCGGAGGCGATCTGGCTGCAGGCGCGGCTCGCGGAGTTCGTGCGCCGCGGCGCGCGCGCCTGCGCGATGGAAGTCTCCTCGATCGGGCTCGACCAGCACCGCGTGGCGGGCGTCGAGTTCGATGTCGCGCTCTTCACCAATCTCACGCGCGATCACCTGGAATACCACCGTACCCTGCGCCGCTACCGGCAGGCCAAGGCGCGGCTCTTCGCGTGCGAGACGCTCGGGCACGCGGTGGTCAACCTCGACGACGAT
>DATLZE010000134.1:0-2314 GCA_035574195.1 Burkholderiales bacterium
AGGAGGCCCGCCATGCCGCTCCACGTTCTGGCGAGCGTCGCGCTCGCGCTGTTGCCCTCCGCCCTCGGTGCCGCGCCCGCCGCGGATCCCGCAGCGGGCTATCCCGTCCGCCCGGTGCGCATCGTCGTGCCGTTCACGCCCGGAGGCCAGCCCGACATCGTCGCGCGCCTGATCGCGCCGCGGCTCGGCGAGGCGCTCGGGCAGCCGGTCGTCGTGGACAACCGGCCCGGCGCCGGCGGCATGATCGGCGCGCGGATCGTGGCGGGCGCGACCCCCGACGGCCATACGCTGCTCGCGGTCTCCGCCGCTCACGTGGTGACGCCCGCGGTGCGCGCGAACCTGGGCTACGACCCCGCGAGAGACTTCGCCGGCATCACGATGACGATCAACGCCGCCTATCTCCTGGTGGTGCCGCCCGCGCTCGCCGAGGTGAAGACGGTGAAGGACCTGATCGCGCTCGCCAAGGCGAAGCCCGGCGTGCTCAACTTCTCCTCCGCCGGACTCGGCAGCAGCTCGCATTTCGCCGGCGAGATGTTCAAGCAGGCTGCGGGCATCAACGTGGTGCACGTGCCCCACCGCGGGATTCCCGAGGCGCTCACCGACACCATGACCGGGCGCGTGCACTTCTTCATGGCGCCGATGGCGAGCGCGATCTCGCTGGTGCGCGAGGGCAAGCTGCGCGCGCTCGCCGTCTCCACCGCGCAGCGCGCGCGCGCGGCGCCCGAGCTGCCCACTATCGCCGAGGCCGCGCTGCCGGGCTTCCGCTACGACTCCTGGGGCGCGATCTTCGTGCCCGGGAAGACCCCGCGCGCGATCGTCAACAAGCTCAACCGCGAGATCGTGCGCATCCTGAAGCTGCCCGAGACCGAGCAGCGGCTCGCGGCGCTCGGCGTGGAGGCGGCGCCCACGACGCCCGTCGAGCTCGACAAATTCGTCGCCGAGCAGCTCGTGCTCGCCAAGCGGCTCGCCGAGAGCGCGGGAATCAAACCGGAATGACGGGGCCCGCGATGAAGCAGCCGCCGTTCGACGAGCTGCTCGCAAAAGCGGAACGAGCGGCGCGTCTGCTCAAGGGGCGCGGCGAAACCCTCGCGGTCGCCGAATCTTCAGCCGGGGGATTGATTTCGGCGGCGCTGCTCGCCCAGCCCGGCGCCTCCGCCTACTTCATCGGGGGAGCTGCGCTCTATACGCGCCGCGCGATCCTCGCGCTGCGCGCGACCGATGAGAAGATGTTCGAAGGGCTGCGCGGCGCGACCGAAGCCTGGGCGCTGCTCATGGCGCGCACCGTGCGCGGGCGCTGCGGCGCCGACTGGGCGGTGGGCGAGAGCGGCGCGGCCGGTCCCACCGGCAACCGCTACGGGGATCCCCCGGGGCACGTCTGCCTCGCGGTCAGCGGGCGCGTGGAGCGCTCGTCAACACTCGCGACGGGCAGCGCCGACCGGCTCTCCAACATGTACGCCTTCGCAGACGCGGCGCTCGATCTGCTGGTCGAGACCCTGGAGCAGGCGTAGGCCGCCCGAAGCTCAGTCGAGCGCGATGCCGAGCTTGCGGCCGAGCGCGCCCCATTTCCGCGCCTCGGCCTGCACCAGCCTCGCGAATTCCTCGGGCGTGTTGGCGAGGACCTCGTTGCCTTGCGCGACGAAATGCCTGCGCGCCTCGGGCGCGGAAGCGACGGCGGCGATCTCGCGGTGCAGCTTCGCCACCACTGCGCGCGGGGTCCTCGCCGGCACCATATAGCCGTACCAGATCTGCGCCTCGAACCCCGGCACGCCGGCCTCCGCGAGGGTGGGAACCTCGGGAAAGGCCTCGACGCGCTTGGTCCCGCCGTGGCCGAGCGCGCGCAGCCGCCCCGCTCTCCAGTGTCCGAGCGTCGAGAACAGGTTGCCGAACGAGGCCTGAACCTCGTTGCCGAGCTGCGCTGCGATCGTCGCGGCGATCCCTTTATAGGGCACGTGCTCCATGCGAACGCCCGCCATCGAGCCGAAGAGCTCCGCGGCGAGATGGGTGACGCTGCCCGCTCCCGAGGAGCCGTAGCGCAATTTCCCCGGATGGGCCCGGGCGTGGGCGATGAACTCCTGCACCGTGGCGGCCGGCACCGAAGGATGCACCATCAGCCCGAGCGGGGTCGAGACCGCCACCGTGACCGGCGCAAAGTCCTCGATGCCGTCGTACGGCAGCTTGGGGTGCAGGACGGCGCTGATCACGAAGGTGACGGTGGCGGCGAGCAGCGTATGGCCGTCGGGCGCCGCCTTGGCGACCAGGTCCGCGCCGACGATGCCGGAGGCCGCCGGACGGTTGTCCACCACCACCGGCTGGC
>DATLZE010000135.1:0-10670 GCA_035574195.1 Burkholderiales bacterium
GGCGGTCCGGCGGCAGCCAGTCGGGCACCGCGACCGCCTCGCCGAGCGCCGCCTTGACCGCGTCGGCCATGGCGTGCGGGGCGGCCGCGACCGCCCGCCCGAGGCGCTCGGCGAGCCGCGACAGCTCGCGCGGGAGGGCGGCGTTCATTCCGGAACGAGCGCGAGGTTCATGACCGCACCCGAGGTGAGAACCGCCGCGAGCGCCATATTGCGCGCTGCCTCGATCTGCTCGCGCGCGATGCGCTCGGCGGCCTCGCCGTCGCCCCGGACGAGCGCCTTGAGCAGCGCGCGGTGCCCGTGCAGCACCTCCTGCGAGCGGTCGCGCGGCGCGAGCGCGAGGTGCAGCAGCCGCGTCATCTCGTCGAGCAACTGCTCTACCGCCGCGGCGAGCCGGGCGTTGCCAGTTGCACGCGCGATCGCGGCGTGAAACGCCTTGTTTGCCTCGAGAAAGCGCCCTGTGCTCCTCGCATCGCCGGGCTGGTAGCCCGCGCGGCAGACCTCTTCCAGCGCGCGCAGCTGCCGCGCGTCCACCCGGCCCGCGGCCATGCGCGCCGCCGCGGGCTCGAGCATCAGGCGCAGCTCGAAGACGTCGTGGATGTCCTTCACCGTGACCGGCGTCACTTGGTAGCCGCGGCGCGGGATGGCGCGCACCAGCCCCTCGTGCGCGAGGCGGTTGAGCGCCATCCTCACCGGCGCCTTGCCGAGCCGGTAGTGCCCGCATAGCCGGGCCTCGGAGATCTCGGCGCCGGGCGCGAGCACGCAGCCGACGATGTCGTGCCGGATGCGCTCGTAGGCGCGGTCGGTGAGCAGGGGGATCGCACTGGACATGGGCGCGGCTCGCGCGCGCCGCGCGCGAGCCGCTGGAATTCTATGAAGCGCTGCATGACATGTCAAAAACGCGCCTCGCAGCCGGGCGCGACGGGGCTTTCGCTGCTACCATTGTGCGCCGATGGCCAGCCCTCCTTCCCCTTCCCCGGCCCGATGAGCGGCGCGCGCGCCAACGCGGTCGCGGTGATCGCCCTGAGCACCGCCGCGCAGGTCGCCTCGGTCACGGCCTCCTCGGTATTCCCGGTGATCGCGCCCGAGCTCGCCTCCCACCTGGGCGTGGAGCCCTCCTTCGTCGGCTACCAGGTGAGCCTCATCTACGGCACGGCGATGCTCGCCTCGCCCTTCATGGGCGCGCTGGTGCCGCGAGTGGGCGCCGCCCGCGCCACGCAGATCGGGCTCGCCGCGGGCATGGCCGCGATGCTGCTCGCGATGAGCTCGGGGCTCTTCGCCTTCGCCGCGGCCTCCGTGCTGGTGGGGCTGGGATTGAGCGTGATGCCTGCCGCCTCCTCGCACCTGCTGTTCCGCTTCACCGCCCCGGAGAGCCGCAACCTCATCTTCTCGCTCAAGCAGACGGGCATCCCCCTCGGCTGGATGCTGATGGCGGCGGTCGCCCCGGCGATCGCGCTCGGCGCCGGCTGGCGCTGGGCGCTCGCCGCGGTGCTGGCGCTGCTGCTCGTCACGGCGGCGGTCATGCAGCCGTGGCGCGCCCGCTGGGACGACGACCGCGGCACACAGGCCGCGGGCCGCCAGAGCGTGCTCGAGGGCTTGCGCCTGGTGTGGCGCTATCCGGCACTGCGGCGCCTGTCGGTGATGTCGGCCTGCTACACCTTCGTGCAGCTGTGCGTCGTCTCGTTTGCGGTGACGATGCTCGTGACGGAGGCGGGCTACAGCCTGGTCGCGGCCGGCTTCCTGCTCTCGCTCACCCACGTGATGGGTGTCGCTGGCCGTGTGCTGTGGGGCTGGGTCGCCGATGCGACGCGGGACGGCCCGCGGGTGCTCGCCGCTCTGGGCCTGGCGATGAGCGCGTGCTGTCTCGCGATGGCCTTCGTCTCCGCGGCCTGGCCGGCGTGGGCGCTCGTGGCGTTGTTCGCGGCGTTTGGGCTCACCGGGGTCGCTTGGAACGGGATTTTCCTGGCGGAGGCCGCGCGCAGCGCTCCGCGCGGGCAGGTGAGCGGCGCGGTCGGCGGCGCGATGGTGTGGAACTTCGGCGGCGTGCTCGCCGGCCCGGCGCTGTTTGCGACCGCCTACGGTTGGATCGGCAGCTACGCGCTCGGCTTCGGAGCGCTCGCCGGGGTGGGCCTGGCCGGGGTCGCGCTGCTGCTGGTGCGTGGACCGCGCGCGGGCGGCGCGCCTATTTGAGGAAGATGACGGCGGGGAAGGTGGCGGCCGCCAGCACCAGCACCAGCCACTCCAGATTGTTGCGCTTGAGCCAGCCGGTGAAATGCAGGATCAGGATGACGATCGCGATGACGTAGAAAGCGTAGAAGGCCATTTTTTCTCCCGGATGCGCTCCCCCTGTAACGCTAGAATAGACCAAAACGGGGGCCGGCGTAAAACGGCATGATCCTCGCGCTCGACCAGGGAACCACCAGCTCGCGCGCCATCGTGTTCGACGGCGCGGGAACGGTGCGAGCGGCAGCGCAGAGAGAATTCACCCAGATTTTCCCGCGGCCCGGCTGGGTCGAGCACGACCCCGAGGAGATCTGGGCGACCCAGCTCGCGGTGGCGAGGGAGGCGCTCGCTCGCGCCGGGCTGCAGGCCGCGGAGGTGTCCGCGATCGGCATCACCAACCAGCGCGAGACCACCGTGGTGTGGGAGCGCTCCAGCGGGCGTCCCGTGGCGAACGCCATCGTGTGGCAGGATCGCCGCACGGCGCAGGCTTGCGGCGCGCTCCAGGCGCGCGGGCTCGAGCCGCTCGTCGCCGCGAAGACCGGCCTGGTGCTCGACGCGTATTTTTCCGGAACCAAGCTCGCCTGGATTCTCGATCACGTTGCCGGCGCGCGCCGCAGGGCCGAGGCGGGAGAGCTGCTCTTCGGGACCGTGGACTCGTGGCTCGTGTGGAAACTCTCGGGCGGCGCTGCGCATGTGACCGACGCGAGCAATGCCTCGCGCACGCTGCTCTACAACATCCACCAGGGCGCCTGGGACGGCGAGCTGCTCGATCTGTTCGGCGTGCCCGCGGGCATGCTGCCTCGGGTGTGCGACTCGAGCGGTGTGGTCGCGCAAACGGCGGACGGGCTCTTCGACGCGCGCCTGCCGATCGCGGGTCTCGCCGGCGACCAGCAGGCGGCGCTGTTCGGCCAGGGTTGCACCGCGCCCGGCATGGTCAAGAACACCTACGGCACCGGCTGCTTCATGCTGATGCACACGGGCGGGCAGCCCGTGCGCTCGCGGGCGAGGCTGCTCACCACCGCGACCTGCCAGCTCGGGGGCGAGCGCCAGTACGCGCTCGAGGGAGCCGTGTTCATCGCCGGGGCTGCGGTGCAATGGCTGCGCGACGGGCTCGGCGTGATCCGGACTGCCGCCGAGGTCGAGCGGCTGGCGGCAAGCGTGCCGGACAACGGGGGTGTGTACTTCGTTCCGGCCTTCGCCGGGCTCGGCAGCCCGCATTGGGACCCTTACGCGCGCGGCACCATCCTCGGGCTCACGCGCGGCGCCACCGCCGGCCATCTCGCGCGCGCAGCGCTGGAGGCGATCGCCTACCAGACGGCGGAAGTGCTCGCCGCGATGGTGGGCGACTCCGGCATCCAGGTGAAGGAGTTGCGCGTGGACGGGGGCGCTGCGGCGAACGACTTGCTGATGCAGTTTCAGGCCGACGTGCTCGGCGTGCCGGTGGCCCGCCCGCGCATGCACGAGACCACTGCGCTCGGTGCCGCCTACCTCGCGGGGCTCGCCGTGGGCTGCTGGAGCAGCGCCGAGGAGCTCGCCGCGCAATGGCAGGCCGAGCGGGTGTTCGAGCCGCGCATGGAGCGTGCCCGGGCGCAGGAGCTTCTTGCCGGCTGGAGAAAAGCGGTGGAGCGGGCGAAGGCCTGGGCGCAAAAGGGCGGCGATGAATGATGAGCGGAGGCCGCTTCTGGCCGCCTCTTCGTGTACAGAGCGCGCCGCCCGCTGCCCGGCGGGCGCCAGCCCGGCGCTGTGGGCGTGCTTTCGCCGAGCGGCGCTACGCGATCACCCGCTACGGTGCTCGCCGCAGCATGCCGCGAAGACATCGAAACGGCGCTGCGCGACGAGCCGCACTGCTGCTGGGATCCTGCGATAGAGCGCGGATCGCGCGGGCCCGGCGCGCCTGCCGCCGCAAGCTTCCGTCTTGCCGCCGGCCGATGAGCGAGATCGCGCCCTCGAGGTCGAGATCCTCGCCCCGCTCGCGCGCGTGCACCTGGAGGTTCTCGACGAGCGATCCGCCTCAGGCGCGGATCCCAGGGCCGCACTCAGTCATCGGCCTGCAATCCGGCCTTGTAGCGTTTGAACTTCTGCACGTAGTGTTCGGCGAAGGCGTTGATGCGGCGGATCTCCTCGGCCGAGAGCTGGCGCACCACGCGCCCGGGCGTGCCGAGCACGAGCGAGCCTTCGGGAATTTCCTTGCCCTCGCCGACCAGGGCGTTCGCCCCGATCAGGCAATTGCGGCCGATCCTCGCTCCGTTCAGGATCACGCTCTTGATGCCGATGAGGCTGCCGTCGCCGATCGCGCAGCCGTGGAGCATCGCCATGTGGCCGACGCTCACCCCTTTGCCCAGCGTCACCGGGAAGCCGGGGTCGGTGTGCACCACGCAGCCGTCCTGCAGCTGCGAGTTCTCCCCGATCGTGATCACATCGTTGTCGCCGCGCACCACGCACCCGAACCAGATGCTGGCGTTCGGCTCCAGCACCACCGAGCCGATCACCGTGGCGCCGGGGGCGATCCAGTAGTCGCCCCGGCACACCACTCGGCGGTCCTCGAACGCGAATTTCATCGCACTACCGAGTCTCGAATAGACGGCCGACGGGCCCCCGGTCGCCGTAAATCCCCCATCCGCGCTCGGGAGCGGGGCGAGGGGCGGGGGGCCGAGCGCCGTCAGGCATGTCCCCGATCCTCGTCACAGCAGCGGCACGATCAGCAGGGCCACGATGTTGATGATCTTGATGAGCGGGTTGACCGCGGGGCCGGCGGTGTCCTTGTAGGGATCGCCCACGGTGTCGCCGGTGACCGCCGCCTTGTGCGCCTCGGAGCCCTTGCCGCCGTGATTGCCGTCCTCGATGTATTTCTTGGCGTTGTCCCAAGCGCCGCCGCCGGTGGTCATCGAGATCGCGACGAACAGACCGGTGACGATGGTCCCGACCAGCACTCCGCCGAGCGCCTTCACGCCCGCGCCCGGCCCCATCAGCCAGTTCATCACGAGCGCGACCACGATCGGCACCAGCACCGGTAGCAGCGAGGGCACGATCATCTCCTTGATCGCGGCGCGCGTGAGCATGTCCACCGCGCGCGAGTAGTCAGGCTTGGCCGCGCCTTCCATGATGCCCTTGATCTCGCGGAATTGCCGCCGCACCTCGACCACCACCGAGCCTGCGGCGCGCCCCACCGCCTCCATCGCCATGGCGCCGAAGAGGTAGGGCACCAGCCCCCCGATGAACAGCCCGATCAGCACCGCCGGATCCGAAAGGTCGAAATCCACCGCCTTGCCCGCGGCCTCGAGCGCGTGAGTGTAGTCGGCGAACAGCACCAGCGCGGCGAGCCCGGCCGAGCCGATCGCATAGCCCTTGGTCACTGCCTTGGTGGTGTTGCCTACCGCGTCGAGCGGATCGGTGACGGCGCGCACCTCCTTGGGCAGCTTCGACATCTCGGCGATGCCTCCTGCGTTGTCGGTGATCGGGCCGTAGGCGTCGAGCGCGACGATGACGCCGGTCATCGAGAGCATCGAGGTCGCGGCGATCGCGAGCCCGTAGAGTCCGGCCACGCTATAGGCGGCGTAGATGCTCGCGCACACCGCGATCACCGGCCAAGCGGTCGCCTTCATCGAAACGCCGAGCCCGGCGATGATGTTGGTCGCGTGTCCCGTGGTGGAGGCTGCGGCAACATGCCGCACCGGCGCGAAGTCGGTGCCGGTGTAGTACTCGGTGATCACCACCATGAGCGCGGTCAGCACCAGCCCCACCAGGGCCGCGAGCAGCAGTTTCCACCAGGTGAGATCGGGGTACTGCTCGTGGATGCCGCCCATCATGAGGTAGGTGACGATCACGAAGCCGATCGCGGCGAGCGCTCCGGACCAGATCACGCCCTTGTAGAGAGCGCTCATGATCTTGCCCCCCGACTCGGCGCGCACGAACGAGCAGCCGAGGATCGAGGCGAGGATCGAGACGCCGCCGAGCGCGAGGGGATAGGCGACAGCGATCGGCGCCACCGCCGGCTTCGACAGAAGCAGCGCCCCGAGCAACATCGTAGCGATGATGGTGACGGCGTAGGTCTCGAACAGGTCCGCCGCCATGCCCGCGCAGTCGCCGACGTTGTCGCCGACGTTGTCCGCGATCACCGCGGGGTTGCGGGGGTCGTCCTCGGGGATGCCGGCCTCGACCTTGCCGACGAGGTCGGCGCCGACGTCCGCCCCCTTGGTGAAGATGCCGCCGCCGAGACGGGCGAAGATCGAGATGAGCGAGCCGCCGAAGGCGAGCCCGACCAGCGGCTCCAGGATCTTTTTGACGGGCGCTCCGTGCACCGCGGACTCGAGCAGCACCCAGTAGAAGCCGGTGACCCCGAGCAGCCCCAGCCCCACCACCAGCAGCCCGGTGATCGCGCCTCCGCGGAACGCGATCGCGAGCGCCTCGTTCAGGCCCTTGCGCGCGGCCTCCGCGGTGCGCACGTTGGCGCGCACCGAGATGTTCATTCCGATGATGCCGGCCGCCCCCGAGAGCACCGCCCCGATCAGGAACCCGATCGCCGTGGCCCACGAGCCGAGTCCGAAGCCGATGATGAGGAAGAGCGCGGCGCCGACGATCGAGATCGTCTTGTACTGTCGCCACAGATAGGCGGTGGCGCCCTGCTGCACCGCGGCGGCGATCTCGCGCATGCGCTCGCTGCCCGCGGGCTGCGCGAGCACCCAGCGGATCGAGGCCGCCCCGTAGAGGATAGCGGCGACCCCGCAGATCAGCGCGAACAACAATCCATATGACATGGCAGCTCCCTTTTAAAAACTGTCCTGCCGCGGTCGAACGCGGATGAAACCGAATTGCCCGTCTAGATCTTGAACGGCGCGAGTTTTTTCGGTACCGCGACGTTCTTCAGCCGCACGTAAGCTGGCAGGCCGTCGCGGTAGGGCGGATAGTCCTCGCCCCGGATCAGCGGCGCGAGATAGCGGCGGCATTTCTCCGTGATGTGAAAGCCGTCCGCGGTGATGTAGTCGCGCGGCAACATCTTTTCCTGGTTGGCGATGTCCTTGAGTTCGGCGACCCCGATCGTCCAGCGGTAGGGGCGGTCGGACTTGCGCACGATGATCGGCATCACGCCGCTCCTGCCCTTGACCGCGAGCTCCACCGCGGCCTTGCCGACGGCGTACGACTGCTCGGCGTCGGTCTTGGAGGCGATGTGGCGCGCCGAGCGCTGGAGATAGTCCGCGACCGCCCAGTGGTACTTCTGCTTCAGCCGGTCGCGCACCAGGTTGGCGATGAGCGGGCCGACACCGCCGAGCTGGGCGTGGCCGAACGCGTCGCGCAGCCCCGACTCCGAGAGAAATTTGCCTTCGGGCGTGCGCAGCCCCTCGGATACCGCGATCGCGCACCAGCCGACGCGCCGCACGGTGTCCTCCACCCGGGCGAGGAAGCGCTCCTCGTCGAAGGGGATCTCGGGAAAGAGCAGGATCTGGGGCGCGTCATCCTCGTTCTCCGCCGCGAGCCCGCACGCCGCAGTGATCCAGCCGGCGTGCCGTCCCATCACCTCCAGCACGAAGACGCGGGTCGAGGTGCGCGCCATCGAGGCGACGTCGTAGCCCGCTTCGCGGATGCTGGTGGCGACGTACTTCGCGACCGAACCGAATCCGGGGCAACAATCGGTCAGCGCGAGGTCGTTGTCCACCGTCTTGGGAATGCCGACGCAGACCAGGGGATAGCCTAGTTTCTCCGCGACCTGCGACACCTTGTACGAGGTGTCGGCCGAATCGTTGCCGCCGTTGTAGAAGAAATAACCGATGTCGTGGGCGCGAAACACCTCGATCAGGCGCTCGTACTGCGCGCGCCCTTCCTCGAGTCCCTTCAGCTTGTAGCGGCAGGAGCCGAACGCGCCTCCCGGGGTGTGGCGCAGCGCGCGGATCGCCGCCGCCGATTCCTTCGAGGTATCGATCAGGTCTTCGGTGAGCGCGCCGATGATACCGTCGCGCCCGGCGTAGACCTTGCCGATCTTGTCGCGGTGCCTGCGCGCGGTCTCGATCACCGCGCAGGCGGTGATATTGATGGTGGCGGTCACGCCCCCGGACTGGGCATAGAAGGCGTTTTTCTTAGGCATACCGTCGGCTCTTCACCGCAGAGGCACGGGAACCGCAGGGAAAATTCGAGCGTTCGGAACGCGAAATTCTACCATCCCGGCAAGATCTGGTGTCGCCGCGGACCGGGTTTCGTTCACTCGCGTCAGCTGTGGTCATTTCCCGCCGAGCGCGGAGAAGAGCCGGTCGCGGACCTGCTCTACCGGGCCGCTGCCGTCCACGCCCACGTAGCGCGGGGCGCGCGCGTCGCCGCTGCGTTCCCAGGCGAGGTAATAGTCCACGAGCGGCCGGGTCTGCTCGTGGTAGGTAGCGATGCGCCGCCGCACGGTGTCCTCCTTGTCGTCGGGGCGCTGCACCAGGTCCTCCCCGGTGAGGTCGTCCTTGCCCGGCACCCGCGGCGGGTTGAACAGGACGTGATAGGTGCGCCCGGAGGCCGGATGCACGCGGCGGCCGCTCATGCGCCTGAGGATCTCCTCGTCCTCGATCTTGAGATCGACCACGAAGTCCACCTCGATGCCGGCCTCGCGCAGCGCCTGCGCCTGCGGGATGGTGCGCGGGAAGCCGTCGATGACGAAGCCGCCGGCGCAGTCGGGCTCCTGCACGCGCCGCTTGACGAGCTCGATGACGATCTGATCCGGTACCAGCTCGCCGCGATCCATGTAGCGCTTCGCCTCCTTGCCGAGCGGCGAGCCGTCCTGGATCGCGGAACGCAGCATGTCGCCGGTCGAGATCTGCGGGATGCCATAGTGCTCCGAGAGGAACCGCGCCTGCGTGCCCTTGCCGGAGCCGGGCATGCCGAGCAGGATTATTCTCATTCTTTCTCCAGCTGCGAGAAAAAGGAATGTATCACCCGGGTCCCGGCGCCTCAACGACGCCGGCGCGCCAGGCGGCGCACGCGGGCGAGGTCTTCCGGCGTGTCCACGCCGGGATGCGGCGCGCGGCGTGTGATGCACAGCGCGATGCGGTAGCCGTGGGCGAGCGCGCGCAGCTGCTCGAGCGCCTCGAAGCGCTCGATCGCGGCAGGCGCAAGCCGCGCGAAGGCGCGCAAGAAACCCGCGCGGTAGGCGTAGAGGCCGAGGTGGCGGTAGGCGGGCAGCCCCGCGGGCACGCGTTTGACCCCGCGCGCGAACGCATCGCGCGCCCAGGGGATCGCGGCGCGGCTGAAATAGAGCGCGCGGCCCGCGCCGTCGAGCACCACTTTGACCACGTTCGGGTCGGCGAGCTCGGCGGCGCTGCGGATCGGATGGCACGCGCTGGCGATCTGCGCCTCGCGCCGGCGCGCGAGCGTCGTGGCGACCCGCCGGATCAGCGCCGGTTCGATCAGCGGCTCGTCGCCCTGTACGTTGACGATGATGTGGCCGGCGGGATAGCGGCGCCGCGCGGCGACCTCCGCGACGCGGTCGGTGCCCGAGGCGTGATCGCCGCGCGTCATCTGCGCCGCGAACCCGTGCTCGCGCACCGCCCGCAGAATACGCGGGTGATCGGTGGCGACCAGCACTTCGGCGGCGCCGCTCGCCGCCGCCCGCTCGGCGACCCGCACCACCATCGGCTTGCCCCCGATGTCGGCGAGCGGCTTGCCGGGCAGGCGCGAGGAGGCGTAGCGGGCGGGAATGATTACGCTGAACTTCACGGGAGAGCGGGAGTGCGGGAGACCGGGAGCGCGATGGATCGTGATCGGCTGTTCCGTCCCACGCTCTCGCGCCCTCGCGCTCTCGCGGTCAGGAAACTTCCTCCTCGGGAGGAAGCTTCCGCGCCTCCTCCTCGAGCATCACCGGGATGTCGTCCTTGATCGGGTAGGCGAGGCGGCACGGCCGGCACACGAGCTCGGCCTGCGCCTTGCGGTAGAGGAGCGGCCCCTTGCACAGCGGGCACACCAGAATGTCGAGGAGCTTGCTGTCCATATTCGCGCGAGATTCAATGAAACCGCAGGTAAACGCCGTTCGATGCGGACGGAATTCCCCGCGCTCCTCCGCTCCTGCCGTCATCCGCGTTCATCGGCGCCTGCCGGCGGCTCCGGGTTTTTTGCCGCGGCTTCCAGCTTGCGCAGCACCAGCTCGCCCAGGGCGGGATCGGGCACGGCTTCCACCGCCAGCGCCCAGTGCGATTCGGCGGCGAAACGGCGGCATTTTACCGCATCCTTCTCCGTCATCACGAGCGCCTCCGCCCCGGCGAACTCGAGGTCGGAGGCGGTGAACGCGTAATGATCCGGGAAAGGGTGGGGGGTGAATTCCAGCCCCAGCGCCCGCAGCTGGTCGAAGAAACGCTGCGGGTTGCCGATGCCCGCGATCGCGTGCACGCGTTTTCCCCGGAAGCTTTCCGGGCCGGCAAGGCGCTCGGGGTAGAGCACGTTGCGGAACGCGCGCCCCTCGAGCCTCATCGCGAAGCGGGGAGGGCCCG
>DATLZE010000136.1:0-29824 GCA_035574195.1 Burkholderiales bacterium
GGATGCGGCGATCCGCATGAGCCGCGAGGTTTTCTACGCGAGCCACAATTGGCAGCCGTTCTTCATCGAGGGCGTGAAGACGCTCGCCTACGAGCTGTGGGAGCAGCTCGGGTTTCGCGCGCCGGATAACGTGGTGGTTCCTCTGGGCTACGGCTCCAATGTGCTCGGCTGCGAGCGCGGTTTCTCCGAGCTGCGGCGCCGCGGCGAGATCGCGCGCATGCCGCGCCTCTTCGCCGTGCAGGCGGCGAACTGCGCGCCGTTCTTCGCCGCGTTTCGCGCAGGCGCGGACGGGCTCGTCCCGACCGAGATCCGGCAGACAGCGGCCGAGGGCATCGCTGCAAGCCGCCCGCTGCGCGTGCGCGAGGTGCTCGCGGCGGTGCGCGACTCGGGCGGGGCGATCGTCGCGGTGAGCGAGGAAGAAATCGCGGCCGCGCTCGGCACGCTCGCCCGCAAGGGCTTCTATGTCGAGCCGACTTCGGCCGCTGCCGCCGCCGGCCTCACCCGGCTACTCGCCTCGGGCGCGATCGGGGCCGACGAGACCACGGTGCTGGTGCTGACCGGCTCAGGGCTGAAGGCTCCCGAGAAAATCGCCGAACTGCTCCGGTTCGACGCCCGGACGTAGTTGCGCGGTTCGAGAGCTCGATGAACAGGCGCGAAGACGCAAAGGAAAAACCAACGGCCGGTCGGCACCCGCCGCCGGCTGCAAGATCGTGTTCCTCTGTACCCGGACTCAATCGAGCGTCGCAGCTCACGCGACGCCGTGCTTTTTGAACCACGCCTGCATTCTCTTCCAGCCGTCCTCCGCAGCCTCCTTGCGGTAGCTCGGGCGGTAGTCGGCGTAGAAGGCGTGCGGGGCGCCGTCGTAGACGATGATCTCGGAGGTGGTGTTGCCGGCGGCTTTCAGCGCCGCGCGCATCTGCTCGACGTGCTCGAGCGGAATGCTCGCATCCGCCCCCCCGTAGAGCCCGAGCACCGGCACCTTGAGATACGGCGCGAGCTCCACCGGATATGCCGGTTGCAGCGGGGCCTTGCTCGGCGCCACCAGCCGCCCGTACCACGCCACGCCCGCCTTCACCCTCGGGTTGTGCACGCAGTAAGTCCAGGTGATGCGGCCGCCCCAGCAGAAACCGGTGATACCGAGCCGCGAGGTGTCAGCCCTGCCGGTGGACTCGGCGTAGACCACCGCGGCGTCGAGGTCGGACATCACCTGGCTGTCGGGCACATGGTTGACGACCTTGGCGAAGATCTCCTGGTTGTCGGTCAGTTTCGAGACATCGCCCTGCCGGTAATAGAGCTCGACCGAGATGGCGAAGAGGCCCAGCTTGGCGAGCCGGCGGCACACGTCCTTGATGTGCTCGTGCACGCCGAAGATCTCCTGCACCACCAGCACCAGCGGGAACTTGCCGCTGCGGTCGGGATGCGCGCGGTAGGCGGGCACCGGCCCGGTCATGGTCTGGATTTTCACTTCGCCCGCGACGAGCCCGGCGGCGTCGGTCGCGATGGTGGTGGAGGCGATCGGTTGCACGATGGCCGCGAAGCCCTGCGGCAGCAGCTCGGCGACGGCCTCGAGCAGCCCGGCTGCGGGGCGCGGCAAGGCGAATTCGGTCATGTTCTTCTCCCGGTCGTTGGAGCAGCGCGAACGCGCGGCGCGCGCAGTATAGCATCGCGCTTGACACCCGGAAGCGGCGCGGCCTAGATTCCCTTGCCTCCTTCCCTTCGCGGCAGAAAATGAAAATCACCGCAGTCAGGCATTACACGCTGCATCCCGGCTGGCGCAAGAATCTGATCTTCGTCAAGGTCGAGACCGACGAGGGCGTGCACGGCTGGGGCGAGGCCTATTCGCAATACGACCGCGATCCGGCGATCACCGCCCAGATCGAAGGGCTCGCGCGCTATTGCCTCGGACGCAGCCCTTTCGACGTCAAGCACTTCACGCAGATGGCGTTCGACGATTATGCCGCGCGCCGCGGCTCGCTCGAGCTCTACTGCGCGGTCTCCGGCATCGAGCAGGCGCTGTGGGACATCGTCGGAAAGCTCTGCGGGCAGCCCGTCTACAACCTGCTCGGGGGGCGCTGCCGCAGCCGCATCCGCGTCTACGCCAACGGCTGGAGCTACGGGTTGAAGGAGCCCGCCGACTTCGCGCGCGCGGCCGAGCGCGTGGTCGCTCAGGGCTTCGACGCGCTGAAGCTCGATCCGCTGCCGAGCCCCTGGCGCACCTGGATTCCGAGGGAGCACGAGGAGCGGGCAGTGGCGGTGGTGAAAGCGGTACGCGAGGCGGTCGGTCCCCGAGTGGACATCCTCATTGACCAGCACCGCAGGCTCGCGCCGATGCATGCGATCCGGCTCGACAAGCGGCTCGCCGAGTTCGGGCTCTACTGGCTGGAGGAGCCGTGCCTCGCGGAGAACCCGCAGGCGCTCGCCGAAGTGCGGCACGCGACGGGCCTGCCCCTGGTGATCGGGGAGGCGACCTATACCAAGACCGGTTTCCGTCCGCTGCTCGAGGCGCGCTGTGCCGATATTCTCAACCCGGATGTCGCCTGCTGCGGCGGCATCCTGGAGCTGAAGGAAATCGCGGCGATGGCCGAGCCCTACTTCGTCGCGGTCTCGCCGCACAACTACAACTCGACCGTGGTGGCGCTGGCGGCCACCGTGCACGCCGCGGCCACCATGCCGAACTTCATCATCACCGAGTATTTCCTGCCGCTGGTGGAATTCGGCAAGCGAGTCTGCCCGCGCCCCCTCGAGCCCAAGCAAGGCTACATCGAGCTGCCGACCGCTCCCGGGCTGGGAGTGGAAATCGACGAGGCGGCGCTGGCGCAGCACGCCGGCCGGCCCTATTCCCCCCGCGCGCTACGCCACCCGGAGGAGGAGCCGGGCGGAATCTAGCGAGCGAGCGCTAACTCACCGTCGCGCAATTGACAGCGAAGGCGTTGGCGACGCCGGGATTCGCCTTGCGGCTCGCGATCATCTCGCACAGGAAGTCGAGGTCGTAGGCCTTGAGCAGGTGCGGCTGATGGCGCTCGACGTAGAGGCGGATGCGCTCCCTCTCCTGCGGCACCCTGGCGAGTTCGCGGTAGGTTGCGGCATCCCACTGCCAGCGCAGCCCGAGCTGCCAGAAGGCGGCGTTGTAGGCGCTCAGCTCGCGTTCCTCGGCGGCGGTCATGGCATCCGCGGTCATGGCGTTCCTCCTGGGGCCTGCGCCCCGCTTCGATGACGCCAGCGTAGCGGCCGCATTCCATAAAAGATAGTAAAATGATTTTATCGTTACAATTTATTAAACAATATAGATTCAGGCCCTCGCCGTGAGGCACGCGACGCTGCGCCAGCTCAAGGTGTTCGAGGCGGTGGCGCGCCATCTCTCGTTCTCGCGCGCGGCCGAGGAGCTGCACTTGACCCAGCCCGCGGTCTCGATCCAGGTGAAGCAACTGGAGAGCCACGCCGGGCTGCCGCTCTTCGAGCAGCTCGGCAAGAAAATCTACCTCACGCCGGCGGGCAGCGAAGTGCTGCGCCACGCCCGCGCGATCATCCAGCAATTCCGCGAGGCGGAGGAGGCGCTTGCCGCGTTGAGGGGTGTGCGCGGCGGCCGGCTCAACGTGGCGGTGATCAGCGCCGGGGACTATTTCTTCCCGCGCCTGGTCGCGGAATTTTGCCGGCGTCACGAGGCGGTCACGGTGCGGCTCACGGTCCACAACCGCGAGGAGTTGCTCCGGCAGCTCGCCGAGAACGCCACCGATCTCGCCGTGTTGCTGCGCCCGCCCGAAGGCGCGGAGGTGGTGGCGGAAGCGTTCGCGCCCCAGCCGCAGGTGATCGTCGCGGCGCCGAGCCATCCCCTGGCTGCGCGCCGCCGCATCCCGCTGCGCCTGCTCGCCCAGGAGAATTTCATCGTGCGCGAGCCCGGCTCCGACACCCGCATCTCGATGGACGCCGCTTTCGCCGAGCGCGGCTTCCACCCGCGCGTCGCGATGGAGATCCGCAGCTTCGAGACCATCAAGCAGGCGGTCATGGCAGGCATGGGGCTGAGCTTTCTCTCGGCCCATACCATCGCGCTGGAAGTGCGCGCCGGCCTGCTCGCGGTGCTCGATGTCGCCGGTTTTCCGGTAGTGCGCTCGTGGCACGTGGTGCACCACAGGGACAAGCGGCTGCCGCCGGTGGCGGCAGCGTTCAAGCGGTTCCTGCTCGAGGAAGGCGCGCGCCTGATCGCCAAGCTCACGCGCTTCGACGCGGCCGCAGCTCTTGACAGGCAGGGGCGGGAACGACAAGCTTCGCCCCAGCGGTCCAAATAATGGAACAGGCTGCGGCGCGCCGAAACCGAGGAGGCCACCCCATGTTCAAGCACATCCTGATCCCGACCGACGGCTCGGAGCTCTCGCAGCGCGCAGTGCGCGCGGCGGTCGAGCTTGCCAAGATCCACCAGGCGCGCCTCACCGGCATCCACGTGATCCCCGACTACCACTTGCCGTTTGCGTACGAGGGTGCGTTCGATCCGGTGACCGAGGAGCGCATCGAGGAGGAGGCCAAGGCGCGCGCCGAGGACTATCTCGCCTTCATCCGCCGCTGCGCGGAGGAGGCGAACGTGCCGTGCGACACGGTGTGCGAGACGAGCGACCATCCGTACGACGCCATCCTCAAGACTGCCGAAACCCGCAAATGCGATCTCATCGTGATGACCTCCCACGGCCGCAAAGGCCTTGCCGCGGTACTGCTCGGCAGCGAAACCCGCAAAGTGCTCACCCACACTCGCATTCCGGTATTGGTGGTCCGCTAGGCGGTATCGCTTCAACTTATTGAAAATTAAGCAATTTATTCTATAAAGCCGCGTGCTTATTGCGATGCAGTAGAAAACGCTTGCAAATATTCCGGCCTCATGGCAGAATTCCGTTGTGTTCGTGCTCTCCCAAGAGCGCGGGCACACTCCTCCAAATCCTCCTCCTTTGGTGGAACTTGAGCGCAACCCTAACAGGTTGCGCTCTTTTTTTGCGCTCATGATTGGTAAAGCAGGCGCCCGGATCGAAACTTGCGCGGCGCTGCTGGCCTTTGCTTGCTGCTTTGCAACATCCAGACTCTGACGCGGCTGCCGGGCAGGCTAGGGGCGCAGCAATGCTTCTTTTATGGTGATCTGCAGTGGCCTACGAGCGCGGCCGGCGGCCGGCGCACGGGAAGCCTCGTGGGTCGCGTTTGTTATACTGCCCGTCTTTTCGGCGCGGCGGGAGATTTTGGGCGGCGGAGAGCGGCGCACGCGCCCGTGACGGTTCCCCGGGAATATTGACTGCGGTCAAGGCTTGCGCGGGAGCGGCTGTAATAGATTTGAGCCCTTCGCGCCGGTCCGGGATCATGAAAATCCACGAATACCAAGCCAAGGAGGTTCTGCGCAAGTACGGCGTCGCCACGCCGCGCGGCTTTCCCTGTTTCAGCGTCGAGGAAGCAGTGGAGGCCGCGCGCCGGA
Organism: Burkholderiales bacterium; assembly: GCA_035574195.1. Taxonomy (GTDB): domain Bacteria; phylum Pseudomonadota; class Gammaproteobacteria; order Burkholderiales; family SG8-41; genus SG8-41. The sequence goes on from DATLZE010000136.1 coordinate 5,444, forward strand.
TCGGTGGCGCCAAATGGGTGGTGAAGGCCCAGATCCACGCCGGCGGGCGCGGCAAGGGGGGAGGCGTGAGGCTCGCTGCCTCGCTCGATGAAGTGAGAAGCCATGCCGAGCGCATGCTCGGCATGCAGCTCAAGACTCATCAGACCGGGCCCGAAGGCCAGAAAGTGCGGCGGCTGCTGGTGGAGGAAGGTGCCGATATCCGGCAGGAGCTCTACGTGGGCTTGGTGGTGGATCGCGGCCTGCAGCGCGTAGTGTTGATGGCATCCGGCGAGGGCGGCATGGATATCGAGGAGGTGGCCGCGAAGAGCCCGGAGCAGATCCACAAGCTCGCGATCGACCCCGCGCACGGGCTGGGCGGGGAAGAGGCCGCGGACATCGCGCGCAGGATCGGCGTCCCCGGGCACGCGCTCGATGCGGCGCGCGAGCTGCTGCTGGCGCTGTACCGGGCGTTCGATGAAACCGACGCCTCGCTCATCGAGATCAATCCCCTGATCGTGACCGCGGACGGGCGCGTGCTCGCGCTCGACGCCAAGATGAACTTCGACGACAACGCGCTGTTCCGCCATCCCGAGCTCGTCGCGCTGCGCGATCTCGACGAGGAGAACCCGGCGGAGGTCGAAGCCTCGAAGTACGGCCTGTCCTACATCTCGCTCGACGGCGACATCGGTTGCCTGGTGAACGGCGCAGGGCTCGCCATGGCCACCATGGACATCATCAAGCTCTACGGCGGCAGCCCCGCCAACTTCCTCGATGTGGGCGGCGGCGCTTCCACCGAGAAGGTGACGGAAGCGTTCAAGATCATGCTGCGCAACCCGCGCCTCAAGGCGATCCTGGTCAACATCTTCGGCGGCATCATGCGCTGCGACGTGATCGCCGAGGGGGTGGTCGCCGCGGCGCGCGAGGTGAAGCTCGGCGTGCCGCTGGTGGTGCGGCTGGAGGGCACCAACGTCGAGCTCGGCAAGGCGATTCTCGCCCGCTCGGGGCTGCCGATCATCACCGCGGCCAACATGGCCGAGGCGGCGCAGAAAGTGGTCGCCGCCGCGCGGGGAAGCTAACCGCTCCGTCCAGCTCCTGAGTAAACGCTTACTTCCACTCGATATTCGAGCAAAATGAGCATCTTGATCAACCGGAATACGCGGGTGATGACCCAGGGGATCACGGGCAAGACCGGGCAATTCCACACCAAGATGTGCAAGGAATACGCCGATGGCGCCCGCTGCTTCGTCGCCGGGGTCACCCCCGGCAAGGGCGGGCAGAGCTTCGAGGGCATCCCGATCTTCGATACGGTGCGAGAAGCCAAGGAGCGGACCGGCGCTACCGTATCGGTCATCTACGTGCCGCCGGCTCACGCCGCCGCGGCGATCGACGAGGCGGTGGATGCGGAGCTCGACCTCGTGATCTGCATCACCGAGGGCATCCCGGTGCGCGACATGATTCGCACGCGCTACCGCATGCAGGGCAAGAAGACGCTGCTGGTCGGCCCCAACTGTCCCGGCGTGATCACCCCCGACGAGATCAAGATCGGCATCATGCCCGGGCACATCCACCGCAAGGGGCCGGTGGGCGTCGTCTCGCGCTCGGGCACGCTCACTTACGAGGCGGTCGGCCAGCTGACCGAGCTCGGGCTGGGGCAGTCGACCTGTGTCGGGATTGGCGGCGACCCGGTGAACGGCCTGAAGCACGTGGACGTGCTCAAGATGTTCAACGAAGACCGCGAAACCGAGGCGGTGATCATGGTCGGGGAGATCGGCGGCACCGACGAGGAGCAGGCCGCGCGCTGGGTCAAGGACAACATGAAAAAGCCCGTCGTGGGTTTCATCGCGGGCGTCACCGCGCCCCCGGGCAAGCGCATGGGGCACGCGGGTGCGATCATCTCCGGAGGCCGCGGCACCGCCGCCGAGAAGCTCGCGGTCATGGAAGAATGCGGGATCAAGGTAACGCGCAATCCCGCGGAGATGGGCAAGCTACTTAAGTCGGTGTTGAGATGAGCGCGAGCTTGGACGAGGCTAACCTTCGCGCAGCGAAGGTTAAGGCGGTTCGCGCCGGCCGAGGCCAAGGTCATAAGGTCATGGAAGAATGCGGGATCAAGGTAACGCGCAATCCCGCGCGGTGGGGAGGTTACTCGAGTCGGTTCTGAAGCGAGCCGAGCATTGCGAGGCGGGCCGCTTGTGGCCCGCATCCGAGGAGGGCGGTTGGAAGGCGGTATCGTCAGGAAAGGACGCAATGGAGGTGCCCGCGGCAGGCCCAAGGGGCGTGCTGTAGATCCCGGGGCGCTCGCCGAGGTGCAGGCGCTGCTCGGCGATGCGCCGCGGCGGCGCGATCTGTTGATCGAGCACCTGCACAAGATCCAGGACCGCTACGGGCACATCTCCGCGGCGCACCTCGCCGCGCTCGCCCGCGAAATGAAGCTCGCGCAGGCCGAGGTCTACGAGGTCGCCACTTTCTATCACCATTTCGACGTGGTGAAGGAAGGCGAGAGCCCGCCACCCCCGCTCACGGTGCGGGTGTGCGACTCGCTCGCCTGCGAGCTCGCCGGCGCGCGGGCACTGCTCGATGGGCTCGAGCGCGCGCTCGGGCCGGGCGTGCGCGTCGTTCCCGCCCCGTGCGTCGGGCGCTGCGAGCAGGCACCGGTCGCGGTCGTGGGCCAGAACCCGGTGGCGCATGCCACCGTGGAGAAGGTCGAGCCGCTCGTGCGGGCGAAGAACACGACCTGTCCGGTGGGCAAGTACGTCGATTACGCCGAATATCGGCGTGGTGGCGGCTACCGGATCGCCGCCGAATGCCTCGCGGGCCGTCGCGACGCGGAGGCGATCATCAAGACGCTGGAGGATTCGAACCTGCGCGGTCTGGGCGGCGCGGGCTTCCCGGCCGGTCGCAAGTGGCGCATCGTGCGGGGAGAGCCCGCGCCGCGGCTGCTCGCGATCAATATCGACGAGGGCGAGCCCGGCACCTTCAAGGATCGCTACTACCTCGAGCGCGATCCGCACCGCTTCCTGGAAGGCGCGATCATCGCGGCGTGGGCGGTGCAGATCGCCGAGATCTACATCTATTTGCGCGACGAGTACGCCGGCTGCCGCGCAATCCTCGAGCGCGAGATCGCGGCGCTCAAGGCCGATCCGCCTTGCCCGCTGCCGCCGATTCATCTGCGGCGCGGCGCGGGCGCCTACATCTGCGGGGAAGAATCGGCGATGATCGAGTCGATCGAAGGCAAGCGCGGGATGCCGCGGCTGAGGCCCCCTTATGTCGCGCAGGTGGGGCTGTTCGGGCGCCCCACGCTCGAGCACAACATGGAGACGCTGCACTGGGTGCGCGACATTCTCGAGAAGGGCGCCGACTGGTTCGGCTCTCAGGGGCGGCGCGGGCGCAAGGGATTGCGCTCGTTCTCGGTCTCGGGTCGGGTCGCGAAACCCGGCGTGCATCTCGCCCCGGCGGGCATCACGGTGAAGGAGCTGATCGAGGAGTATTGCGGCGGCATGCTGCCGGGGCACACTTTCTACGCCTATCTGCCGGGCGGCGCCTCGGGCGGAATCCTGCCTGCCGCGCTGGGCGACATCCCGCTCGACTTCGATACCCTGAACGAGTACGGCTGCTTCATCGGCTCGGCGGCGATCATCGTGCTCTCCGACCGCGACCGGGCGGCCGACGCCGCCCGCAACCTGATGCGGTTTTTCGCCGACGAATCGTGCGGCCAGTGCACGCCGTGCCGGGTGGGCACCGCCAAGGCGCTCGCGCTCATGCAGGCGCCGCGCTGGGACGGGGCGCTGCTCGAGGAACTTTCGGGCGCGATGGCGGACGCATCCATATGCGGCCTGGGGCAGGCCGCGCCCAATCCCATACGGTGCGTGCTGAAATACTTTCCGGACGAGGTCAAGTGAGGCTGCCAGCGCCCAGCAGCCGGCTTTCAGCCGGGCCGAATCGGCTGGCTGATGGCTGGTAGCTGATGGCTGAAAGCTGCGAGTGGAGCGAGCGATGACGGCGATGAGCAAGGAAGAGCGGGCGGCGATGCCGGTCGAGTTCAAGCTGAACGGGCGCGATGTCGTGGGTTATGCCGGCGAGACCATCATCCAGGCCGCCAAGCGCTACGGCGTCGAGATCCCTCACCTGTGCTACAAGGAGGGGCTGCGGCCCGACGGCAACTGCCGCGCCTGCATGGTCGAGGTGAAAGGCGAACGCGTGCTCGCGCCCGCCTGCTCGCGCAGGCCCGCTCCGGGCATGGAGATCGTCACCGACAGCGCGCGGGCGCTCGCCTCCCAGAAAATGGTGCTGGAGCTGCTGCTCTCCGATATGCCGCGCGAGCGCCATACGCTCGCCTCCGAGCTCGACTACTGGGCGGCGAAGCTCGGCGTCGCACGCTCGCGCTTCCCCTCCCGCCGCCAGCCGCGGGCCGACCTTTCGCACTACGCGATCGCGGTCAACCTCGACTCCTGCATCCAGTGCACGCGTTGTGTCCGCGCCTGCCGCGAGGAACAGGTGAACGACGTGATCGGCTACGCCTTCCGCGGCGAGCACTCCAAGATCGTGTTCGACTTCGACGACCCCATGGGCGAGTCCACGTGCGTGGCGTGCGGCGAATGCGTGCAGGCCTGCCCGACCGGGGCGCTCGCGCCTGCGCGCGGGGTGGCGCTGATCGAGCCCGACAAGAAGGTGCGCTCGGTGTGCCCGTACTGCGGGGTCGGCTGCCAGCTCGAGTATGCGGTGAAAAACAATCGCATCCTCTACGTCGAGGGCGCCGACGGTCCCTCCAACCGCGGGCGGCTGTGCGTGAAGGGCCGCTACGGCTTCGATTACGTGCATCACAAGCACCGGCTTACCGTGCCTCTCATCCGCCGGGAAGGCGTGCCCAAGCACGCGAACTTCGTGATGGATCCCGCGAATCCGCTCGAGTACTTCCGCGAGGCGAGCTGGGAGGAGGCACTCGATCTTGCCGCGGGGCGGCTCAGGGAGATACGCGACACCCACGGGCGCCACGCGCTCGCCGGCTTCGGCTCCGCCAAAGGCACCAACGAGGAGGCGTATCTCTTCCAGAAGCTGGTGCGCACCGGGTTCGGCTCGAACAACGTCGACCATTGCACGCGGCTCTGCCATGCTTCGAGCGTGGCGGCGCTGCTCGAAGGCATCGGCTCGGGTGCAGTCTCCAACCAGGTGAACGACGTGCTGCGCGCGGAAGTGATCTTCCTGATCGGCGCAAACCCCGTGTCCAACCATCCGGTCGCGGCGACCTGGATCAAGAACGCGGTGAAGCGCGGCGTGAAGCTGATCTACGCCGACCCGCGTGCCTCCGAACTCTCGCGCCACGCCACCTACTTCCTGCAGTTCAAGCCCGACACCGACGTCGCATTGCTCAACGCCATGATGCATACCATCGTGCACGAGGGGCTCGTGAACGAGGAGTTCGTCAGGAACCGCACCAGCGGCTACGAGGAGCTCAGGAAGAACGTCGAGGGCTACAGTCCCGAGAAAATGGCCCCGGTGTGCGGCATACCCGCCGAGACCATCCGCCAAGTGGCGCGCCTCTACGCCAAATCACGCGCCTCGATGATCCTGTGGGGAATGGGCATCTCCCAGCACGTGCACGGCACCGACAACGCGCGCTGCCTGATCGCGCTGTGCCTGATGACCGGGCAGGTGGGGCGGCCTGGCACGGGACTGCATCCGCTGCGCGGCCAGAACAACGTGCAGGGTGCTTCCGATTCCGGCCTGATCCCGATGGTATTCCCCGATTACCAGCGCGTCGACAACGCCGAAGCGCGCGCGCGCTTCGAGAAGCTGTGGGGCGCCACACTCGATCCCAAGCCGGGACTGACGGTAGTCGAGATCATGAACGCCGCCTACGAGGGCAGGATCCGCGGCATGTACATCATGGGCGAGAACCCGGCGATGTCCGACCCCGACCTGCAGCACGCGCGCGAGGCGCTCGCGAAGCTCGAATGGCTGGTGGTGCAGGAGATTTTCCTCACCGAGACCTGCTATCTTGCCGACATCGTGCTGCCCGCGACCGCCTGGCCGGAGAAGAGCGGCACCGTCACCAACACCGACCGCATGGTGCAGCTCGGCCGCCAGGCGCTCGATCCTCCGGGGCAGGCGAAGCCCGATCTCTGGATCATCCAGCAGATCGCGCGTCGGCTCGGGCTCGACTGGAACTACCGAGGCCCCGAGGACGTGTTCAACGAGATGCGGCGCGCCATGCCCTCGATCGCCGGCATCACCTGGGAGCGCCTGGAGCGCGAAAGCTGCGTCACCTATCCCTGCGAGAAAGAAGGCGATCCGGGGCAGCCCGTCGTGTTCACCGAGCGTTTTCCCACGCCGAGCGGTCGCGGCCGGTTCGTGCCGGCGGACATCATACCGGCGGCCGAACGGCCTGATCGGGAGTATCCCTTCGTGCTCATCACCGGGCGCCAGCTCGAGCACTGGCACACCGGGGCGATCACGCGCCGCGCGGCGGTGCTCGACGCGATCGAGCCCGAGCCGATCGCCTCGCTCCACCCCCTGGATCTCGAGGAGCTCGGCGCCCGCGCGGGCGACGTCGTAACGGTCGCCTCGCGCCGCGGTGTGGTCTCGCTCTACGCCCGCGCGGACGACGGCGTGCCGCGCGGAGCGGTGTTCATCCCGTTCTGTTTCTACGAGGCGGCGGCGAACCTGCTCACCAATCCGGCGCTCGATCCCTTCGGCAAGATTCCCGAGTTCAAGTATTGCGCGGTGAAAGTGACGAAGGGCGGTGAGCTGACCCCCCGCTCGAGCTACGGCGGCGGGCAGGCGCTTGCCGAACTGCAGAGCGCCTGAAAAGATTAAACGCTAGGGCGCAAAACGCAAAGGGAGTCCGATCTTCGGAGCCAGGCGGCCGGGTGTCCGCCCGGCCTCTCGTTCCGGGTTCGCATTGAATTCTTCGCGTCCTCGCGCCTTTGCGCCCGGAGGTTATCGATCAGGAGAGGAACGACAGCATGCCATTGACGGACATCGAAATCGCCCAGCGGGCGAAACTCGAACGCATCACCTCAATCGCCGCCAAGCTCGGCATCCCCGAGGAGCACCTCGAGCCCTACGGCCATTACAAGGCCAAGGTCTCGCTCGATTTCGTGGAGAGCCTGAAGGGGAGGAAGAACGGCAAGCTCATCCTGGTGACGGCGATCACGCCGACGCCGGCAGGCGAGGGCAAGACCACGACCACCGTCGGGCTGGGCGATGCGCTCAACCGCATCGGCAAGCGCGCGATGATCTGCCTGCGCGAGCCCTCGCTCGGGCCCGTGTTCGGCATCAAGGGAGGAGCCGCAGGAGGCGGCTACGCCCAGGTCGTGCCGATGGAGGACATCAACCTGCACTTTACCGGGGACTTCAACGCGATCGGGCTCGCCAACAACCTGCTTGCCGCGGCGATCGACAACCACATCCACCATGGCAACGAGCTGGGCATTGACGTGCGCCGCATCACGTGGCGGCGCGTGATGGACATGAACGACCGAGCGCTGCGCGAGATCACGGTGGGGCTCGGAGGGGTCGCGAACGGCTACCCGCGCCAGGACGGCTTCGACATCGTGGTCGCCTCCGAGGTGATGGCGATCTTCTGCCTCGCCACCTCGCTCGCGGATCTCAAGCAGCGCCTCGGCAACATCGTCTGCGCCTACACGCGCGACCAGAAACCGGTGCGGGCGCGCGACCTCAAGGTGGACGGGGCGATGACGGTGCTGCTCAAGGACGCGTTGAAGCCGAACCTGGTGCAGACGCTCGAGAACAACCCGGCCTTCATTCACGGGGGGCCCTTCGCCAACATCGCGCACGGCTGCAATTCCGTGATCGCGACGCAGACGGCGCTCAAGCTCTGCGACTATGTGGTGACCGAGGCCGGCTTCGGCGCCGACCTGGGGGCGGAGAAATTCATAGACATCAAGTGCCGCAAGAGCGGGCTCAAGCCCGATGCGGTGGTGATCGTCGCCACGATCCGAGCGCTGAAGTATCACGGCGGGGTCGACCTCAAGGAGGTGAAGAAGGAGAACCTCGCGGCGCTGGAGAAGGGCATCGCCAACCTCGAACGACACGTCAACAACGTGCGCAACCACTACGGGCTGCCGTGCGTGGTCTCGATCAACCGCTTCGATCACGACACCCCCGCCGAGATCGAGCTGCTCAAGAAGAAGATGGCGCATCACGAAGCGCCGGTGATCCTCGCCACGCACTGGGCCGAAGGAGGGCGCGGGGCCGAGGAGGTCGCGCGCACGGTGGTGGATCTCATTGACAAGACCCCGACCGACTTCAAGTTCGTCTACGAGGATTCGGCCCCGCTGTGGGACAAGATGAAGACGATCGCAACGCGCATCTACGGGGCTTCCGACGTGACCGCAGACAGCAAGGTGCGCGCGCAGATCAAGAAGCTCCAGGAGGACGGCTACGGGCACTACCCGATCTGCGTCGCGAAGACCCAGTACTCGTTCTCGGCGGACCCGGGACTGCGCGGCGCGCCGAACGGTTTCGTCGTCAACGTGCGGGAGGTGCGGCTGGCGGCCGGAGCGGAATTCATCGTCATGATCTGCGGCGACATCATGACCATGCCGGGGCTGCCCAAGGTGCCCTCGGCCGAGAAGATCGATCTCGCCGACGACGGAAAAGTCGTGGGGCTGTTCTGAGCGATGGAGCCTCTCCCGCGTGTTGACCCCGGCGCTGGGCGCGTGGTAAAAAGCAGCCTGCGCTTCGCGGGGCGCCCGCGCTACGCGCTTCGCGGCGCGATTCCAAAGGGGAGTAGCTACGGCGGCGCTTGAAGAGCGCCGCCGCGACAGGGCCGTCATCACGGGGTGCGCGAGCGCTTCGCCCCCCCGGCCTTGCCGGTAACCTCGGTGTTGCAAGCGAGACCTTTGTCTGGACGCGGTTGCCGTTGACCGCGCTCCTCCGGGACGAAGGCCGCTTTTCGGCGCGCGTCGCAAGACGCTCCCAGCATGCGGTCTCGAACGGTATCTTCTCGCAGGAGAACGCGTGCGACAGTGGGTTGACGGACTGAGCCGGGAGCGGCGCTTGCGCGCGCTGGCAGCGTCCTCGCTGGCTGCGTATTCCCCGCTTGCGGCAGCCGCCGGGCAGGCGCCCGCGCTGCTGGGCATCCCTATTGATTTCATTCTCTTCGGGATGACGCTGCTCGGGGTTGCGCTCTTGCACCGCCACACCTTGTACGTCGCGCTCGCCGGCCTCGGCGCGATCGCCGGCTACAAGCTCTTCTTCACCGGCTTCAAGACGGGCACGGGCGTCCCGGGCCTCCTCGCCCACCTCGCCCACGAGTGGGTGATCCTCGCCAACCTGGCGTGCCTGCTGCTCGGCTTCGCATTGCTGTCGCGGCAATTCGAGGACAGCAAGGTGCCGGCGGTGCTGCCCAAATTCCTGCCGGGCGGGTGGAAGGGCGCCTTCGGGCTGCTCGCGATGGTGTTCGTGCTCTCCTCGTTTCTCGACAACATCGCTGCGGCGCTGATCGGCGGGGCGATGGCGCACACCGTATTTCGCGGGAAGGTGCATATCGGTTATCTCGCCGCGATCGTCGCCGCCTCCAATGCCGGCGGCTCCGGGAGCGTCGTGGGCGACACCACCACCACCATGATGTGGATCGCCGGCGTGAGCCCGCTCGCGGTGCTGCACGCCTACATCGCTGCCGCGGTTGCGCTGATCGTGTGCGGCATCCCCGCCGCCCTGCAGCAGGACAAGCACTCTCCGATCATGAAGTACGAGCCGGGCGGCGCGCAGGTGGACTGGATGCGTGTCGGCATCTTCGGCTTCGTCCTGGTGACCGCCATTTCCGCCAACCTCTACGTGAACGTGCTGCACGCCGACATCTCCGAGCGCTTTCCCTTCATCGGTGCCTCGGTGCTCCTCGCGATTCTCGCGACGGCCTGGTTGAGGAAGCCGGAGTGGGGCCTTCTGCCCGAAGCGGCCAAGGGCACGGTATTCCTGCTCGCGCTGGTGACCTCCGCCTCGATGATGCCGGTGGAGAAGCTGCCAGCCGCTTCATGGCAGACCGCGTTCAGCCTGGGCTTCATCTCGGCGGTGTTCGACAATATCCCGCTCACCGCGCTCGCGTTGAAGCAGGGCGGCTACGACTGGGGCATGCTCGCCTACACCGTGGGCTTCGGCGGCTCGATGATCTGGTTCGGCTCCTCGGCCGGCGTCGCGCTCTCCAACATGTATCCGGAAGCGAGGAACGTCGGCCGCTGGCTCTATCACGGCTGGCACGTCACGGCTGCCTATGTGGTCGGCTTTTTCGTGCTGCTCGCGGCGCTGGGGTGGCAGCCGACGCCCAAGCGCGATGAGCGGCCGCCCGCACCGCCTGCGGCGAGCGCGCCGCATCACGCCAGCGCCGTTGCGGGACCAGCCCGAATCGCGGGCAGCTCGCCCGCGGCGCGCACTGCCGTGCTGAGCTGACGACTTATTCCATTCACAGGGGACTTTCCATGGAACCGATGCAATGGCTGACGTTGATCGTCTTCGGCCTGACCATTCTGGCGGTCATCACCAATGTGGTGGACAGCGCGCTCGCCGCGCTGCTCGGTGTCGCCGTCATGTGCTGGCTCGGCATCATGACCGAGACCGATGCCTTCAAATACGTGGACTGGAACGTGATGGCGATTCTCCTCGGCATCTGGATCATCGCCGGCTATTTCGGCAAGTCCGGAGTGCCGAGCTGGCTCTCGGTGCAGGCGCTCAGACTCTCGGGCGGGCGGCCGGGCTTCCTCGTCATCGTGCTCACCTTCCTCGCCGGCGTGATCTCGATGTTCGTGGACAACGTGGTGACGATTCTGATGATGGCGCCGGTGGCGCTGCCCCTCGCGCGCGCGATCGGGCTGCAGCCGGTGCCGGTCATCCTGATGATCGGCTTCGGGGCGAACTTCATGGGCACCGCGCTGCTGATCGGTGACCTGCCGCCGCAGATGCTGCACAGCGTCGCCGGGGCGGAATTCTTCGACTTCGTCTGGCAGCACGGCCGCCCTTCCTCGTTCCCGATCCTGATGGCGACCTTCTTGTTCACCCTCGCGGTAATGTGGGCCTACGGCTTCCGCGGCCACAAGCGGGTGTCCGATCTGCGCGCGCTCGGCGTCGAGGCGAAGATCCCGAATCCGCTGTTCGCGAGCATCGTGGTAGTGTGGTTCCTCGGCACGGTCGTCGCCATGTCGCTGCGCGAGCACATCGGCGTTCAGCTCGGCTTCATCGCTCTGACCGGCGCCTTCACGCTGGTGCTCGCGCTCGCCCTCCTCGGCGAGCGGGTGAAGGCCGCGAGCTTCGAGGAAGCGCTCCAGGAGCTCGACTGGCGGGCGATCTTCTTCTACATCGCGCTCTTCGCGCTGGTCGGGGGACTCGAAAAGAGCCATATCCTCGATCTGCTCGCCAACGCGATCAAGCCGATCTTCGCGGAGAACTACGCGCTCGGGGCGACGCTGCTCTACTGGGTCACCGTGCCGATCGTGGGGCTCGTCGAGCACGACGCCTACATCCTCACTTTCCTCTATACCATCAAGGACATGGCGCAGGCGGGCATCGAGCCCTGGCCGCTGTGGTGGATGCTGCTGTGGTCCGGCACCCTCGGCAGCAACCTCACCGTCGCGGGGGCCCCCGCCCTCTATGTCGCGCTCACGCTGGGTGAAAAGGAGGAGGGGCGCAAGGTCTCGCTGCGCGAGTTCCTCGCCTGGAGCGTGCCCTTCACCGTGGCCTGCGCCGGGGTCTGCTATGCGCTCGGTATGCTGATCTGGGTCCTGCCGCACGTGAAGTGAGGCGGCCGGTTCGAGGAGAAGGAGACGACGATATACGGGAATATCCTGGTTCCCGCCGACGGCTCGGCGCTCTCGCGCCGGGCTGCTCTGGAAGCGATCGAGCTCGCGCGCGATGCGCGCCCGGATCACCGGCTTCTTCGCGGCGCCGCCCTCCACGCCGGTGGTCTACAAGGGACTGCTTGCGGCCCGCTACGAGACCACCGGGCGGCGGAGCGAGCCGGGGTGCGCTGCAAGTGCGTGCACGTGACGAGCGATTTTCCGGAGAGGGCGATCGTGGCAGCGGCGAGGAAGGAGGGGTGCGATCTCATCGCGATGGCCTCCCGCGGCCGCCGGGGGCTCGCGCGCTGGATGCTCGGCAGCCAGACGCAGAAGGCCTTGGCGCAGTTCCCCGTCCCGGCCCTGGTTCACCGGTAGGGCAGGGCGCGCCGGGAATTTGCCCAGGACCCCGAAAATTGGCGAAAATTGACCCCGGTCAATTGTTTTACCGACCGAGTCAGGGATGATCTGGCGCAGCGAAAAAGACCCCCGCGCACCGTAAGGGCGCGAAGGCGGCGTTCCAACGCGAATAGGAGGACGATCTCATGAAACCATCACGCAGCATCCTGTGCGCCGCGGTGCTCGCCGCGGCGGCGGCCGGCGGGCCGGCAGCGGCCTGGGAGCCCACGAAGCCGGTGGAGTTCATCATTCCGGCCGGCACCGGCGGCGGCGCCGACCAGATGGCGCGCTTCACCCAGGGGGTGGTCGCCAAGTACAGCTTGATGAAACAGTCCCTCATCCCGATCAACAAGTCGGGAGGCGCCGGCGCCGAGGGCTTTCTCGACGTCAAGGCCTCGAAGGGCGACGCCCACAAGATCATCATCACGCTCTCGAGCCTCTTCACCACGCCGCTCGCCACGGGGGTTCCGTTCAACTGGAAGGATCTCACCCCGGTGGCGATGCTCGCGCTCGACAATTTCGTGCTGTGGGTGCACTCCGACGACCCGTACAAAACGCCCAGGGACTACATCGAGGCGGTGAAGAAGGCGGGGCCCGGCAAGTACAAGATGGGCGGCACCGGGGCCAAGCAGGAGGACCAGATCATCACCGTGGCGATCGAGAAGGTGACCGGGGCGCGCTTCATCTATGTGCCGTTCAAGGGCGGCGGCGAGGTCGCGACCCAGCTCGTCGGCAAGCACGTCAATTCCACCGTCAACAACCCGATCGAGGCCGTGGCGCACTGGCGCGCGGGCAAGCTCCGGCCGCTATGCGTGTTCGAACGGGAGCGCATGCCCTACAAAACCAAGGTGACCGAAACCATGTCCTGGAACGATATCCCGACCTGTCGGGATTCCGGCATCCCGATGGAGTACCTGATGCTGCGCGGCATCTTCATGCCGCCCGGCGTCTCGCAGGACGTGGTCAATTTCTACATCGAGCTGTTCAAAAAGGTGCGGGCGACCCCGGAGTGGGCGAAGCTGATGGAGGACGGAGCCTTCAACCAGAGCTTCATGACCGGCAAGCAGTACGTGGACTGGGTCGCCAACGAGGAGAAGCGCCACCGCGATCTGATGGCGGAGGCGGGCTTACTCGCCAAGAAATAGCGGAAGGAGGCGGGCGGCAGGCGAAGGCGCGACTGCCGCTACTGCTGATCGAGAGGCGGGCGCGGGCTTTGCCCCGTGCCCGCTGTTTTGAGCGGTATCCGGATATCCCATGTCACAGAATCATCCGGCGAACGGGGACGGGGTGCGCTCCGTCGTGGTGGACCTCGCGGTGGCGGTCGCGATCTTCGCCCTCGGGGCACTGGTGCTCTACGACAGTGTGCGACTCGGTGCGAGCTGGACTCCCGAGGGGCCGCAGCCGGGCTACTTCCCGTTCTATATCGGACTGCTGATCTGCATTTCGAGCCTGGCCGTGTTCGCCGGTGCGCTCCTCAAGCTCAGGAGCGACCGGGCGATCTTCGTGCGCCGCCACGAATTCCGCCGGGTGCTCGTCATCCTGCTGCCTTCCACGGCCTACGTGCTCGGCGTGCAATTGATCGGCATTTACGTCTCCTCGGCGCTCTTCATCGGGCTGTTCATGCGCCTCGTGGGCCGCTACGGCTGGCTGCGCAGCGCCGGCGTGGGGATCGGCGTGAGCGTCGTTGCATTCATGTTGTTCGAGGTCTGGTTCAAGATTCCGCTGCCCAAGGGGCCGCTCGAGGCCCTGATCGGCTATTGAGGGCGCGGCGGCGGTCGCGAGGAGAGGGGCCCGGTGGAAGAGCTGAACGCGCTGTTTCACGGATTCACGGTCGCGCTGACGCCGTTCAACCTGACGCTGATGTTCATCGGCATCGTGCTCGGCGTCATCATCGGGGTGCTGCCGGGACTGGGAGGGGCGAACGGGGTGGCGATCCTGCTGCCGCTCACGTTCACGATGCCGCCTACCTCCGCGATCATCATGCTCTCCTGCATCTACTGGGGGGCGCTGTTCGGCGGCGCGATTACCTCGGTGCTCTTCAACATCCCGGGCGAGCCGTGGTCGGTGGCGACCACTTTCGACGGCTACCCGATGGCGCAGCAGGGGCGGGCCGGAGAGGCGCTGACCGGGGCCTTCACCTCCTCGTTCGTGGGGGCACTGGTGGCGGTGCTGGTATTCACCTTCATCGCGCCGCTGGTCGCGAAATTCGCGCTGCAGTTCGGCCCGCCCGAGTTCTTCTCCGTCTATCTCCTCACCTTCTGCACTTTCGTCGGCACCGGCAAGGGCAACCCGTTCAAGATCATCGCCGCGATGATGCTCGGCTTCGGCATGGCGGCAGTGGGCATTGACATCGTCACCGGGCAGCTGCGGCTCACCTTCGGCCTGACGGAACTGCTCTCGGGGTTCCACTTCTTGGTCGCGGTGATCGGGCTCTTCGGGATCGGGGAGATCCTGCTCTCGATGGAGGAGGGGCTCTCCTTCTCGGGCGCGAGCGCGAAGATCAATCCGAGAATCGTGCTCGAGACCTGGGCCAAGCTCCCGCGCTATTGGGCGACTTCGCTGCGAAGCTGCATTATCGGCTGCTGGATGGGCATCATCCCCGGCGGCGCCACCCCGGCCTCCTTCATGAGCTATGGCGTCGCGCGCAAGATGTCGAGGAACGGCGACAAGTTCGGCACCGGACAGCTCGAAGGGGTGGTCGCGCCCGAGACCGCGGCGCACGCCGCGGGCACCTCTGCGCTGCTGCCGATGATCACCCTCGGCATCCCGGGCTCGCCGACCGCGGCAGTGCTGCTCGGGGGGCTGATGATCTGGGGGCTGCAGCCGGGGCCGCTGCTCTTCGTCGAGAAGCCCGATTTCGTGTGGGGGCTGATCGCGAGCATGTATCTCGGCAACATCGCGGGCCTGATCGTGGTGCTGACCATGGTGCCGCTGTTCGCCGCGATCCTGCGCGTGCCCTTCGCGATCATCGCACCGGTGATCGTCGTGATCTGCGCGATCGGCGCCTACACCGTGAAGAACAACATGCTCGACGTATGGATGATCGTCGTCTTCGGCGTGATCGGCTACGCGTTCAAGAAGCTCGACTACCCCCTCGCGCCGATGGTGCTGGCGCTGGTGCTGGGGGACGCCGCCGAGAGCTCGTTCCGCCAGTCCATGCTGATGTCGCAGGGCTCGCTTTCCATCTTCTGGGCGAACTGGCTGGCGGGCAGTCTCACGACGCTCGCGATCGTGCTGCTGTTCTGGCCGCTCGTCACCGCCTTGAGAGAGCGCCTGCGCCTGCCGCGGCGCGACGGCGCGGCGGCGTGAGGCGCCGGCCCGCGCTCAGATCTTGCCGCGGCGCTTGAGCCGCGAGAGCGTCTCGGGCGAGAGGTTGAGATAGGAAGCGAGGTCCTTTTTCGGCAGGCGCTCGGCGAGTTCGGCGTGTTTGCGCATGAAGCGCCGCACCCGCCCGGGGGCATCCAGCAGGTGCAGCGTGATGGTATGAGCCATGACTTCGCTCATGAGCTTCATGATCTCGAACTCGAAGAGGCTCTTGACGGCGGCGTGGCGCTCGAGGAACCGGACCCACTGCGGCATCGGGAGCTTGGCCGCGCGCACCCGGGTCACGGTGCGGATCGAGTAGGGGATCGGGGTCTTCAGGCGCCACGCAGCGTAACTGGTATCGATGTCGTCCTCGGCCGCAAAGCGCAAGATCATCTCCCGGCCCTCGGCATTCGATACCACGCGCTTCAGGATGCCCTCGATCACGAAGTACTGCTCCATGGACCAGTCGCCCTGGTGCTCGAGCGCTTCGCCTTTCGGGTAGTCGGCCACCTCGAGCATCGGCTCGAGCTCCTGCCACTGGGCGGGGTTGAGGTGTCTAAGGACGAGGTTCTGCCGCAGCTGCAGGCGTATGATTTTGGCTTCCGGATGTTGCTTAAGGAGGGGCATGAGGGTGCTGCGATGCGGCATGCCACCGCAGCAAGCAGTTAAGTATAACCGCAGGCTCTTGACCCTGGTCAAGGCCGAGGAGCGCGAGCGCCCCTATATTGGATGCCCTTTCAATAGGTTGCGGGCGACGCGCTGCCGCCCGATTCGTCGAGGAGAACGCTATGGGAACCGTTGAGACTCCGATCGCTTCCGCTGCCGCCGCCGAAACGCAGCCCCAACAGGAGATGACCGATGGCTTCCAGCTGGTGATCGATGCCCTGAAGCTGAACGGAATCGACACGATTTACGCCCTGCCCGGCATCCCGATCACCGACCTTACCCGGCGGGCGCAAGCCGAGGGGCTGCGCGTGATCTCGTTTCGCCACGAGCAGAACGCCGGCTACGCCGCTGCGATCACCGGATTCCTCACGCAGAAACCCGGCGTGTGCCTCACGGTGTCCGCCCCCGGCTTCCTGAACGGGCTGACCGCGCTCGCCCACGCCACTACCAACTGCTTCCCGATGATCCTGATGAGCGGCTCGAGCGAGCGCGAGATCGTGGATCTGCAGCAGGGCGACTACGAGGAGATGGACCAGCTTGCGATCGCCAAGCCCCTCGCCAAGGCCGCTTTTCGCGTGCTCCATGCGGAGGACATCGGGGTGGGAATCGCGCGCGCCATCCGCGCCGCCGTCTCCGGCCGCCCCGGGGGGGTCTATCTCGACCTGCCGGCCAAGCTGCTGGCCCAGGCGATGGAGGCCGAAGCCGGCAGGAAAACCCTCATCCAGGTGGTGGACCCCGCACCGCGCCAGATCCCCGCGCCGGATGCGGTGAAACGCGCCCTCGACCTGCTGCGCAGCGCGAAGAAGCCGCTCATCATCCTCGGCAAGGGCGCGGCCTACGCCCAGGCCGACGCGGACATCCGTGCCCTCGTCGAGCGCACCGGCATTCCGTATCTGCCCATGTCCATGGCGAAGGGCCTGTTGCCCGACACCCACGAGCAGTCGGCGGCGGCTGCCCGCTCCTTCGTGCTGCCCGAGGCCGACGTGGTGATGCTGATCGGAGCACGGCTCAACTGGCTACTCGCGCACGGCAAGGGCAAGACCTGGGGGGGGAAACATCCCAAAGAGTGGGGTGGACAGAAGTTCATCCAGGTGGACATCTGGCCGCAGGAGATGGACAGCAACGTCCGGATCGATGCCCCTCTCGTCGGCGACATCGGCTCCTGCGTCTCGGCGCTGCTCGCCGGCATCGGCCCGGACTGGCCGAAGCCCCCGGCGGAATGGCTCTCCGCCATCGCCGAGAGGAAGAGCAAGAACGTCGCCAAGATGGCCGAGCTGCTCGCCAGGAACCCGACGCCGATGAATTTCCACAGCGCGCTCGCCGTCGTGCGCGACATCGTGCGCGCCAATCCGGACGCGATTCTCGTCAACGAGGGCGCCAACGCGCTCGACTTCACGCGCTCGATCGTGGACATGTACAAGCCGCGCAAGCGCCTGGACGTGGGCACCTGGGGCGTGATGGGCATCGGCATGGGCTACTCCATCGCGGCCGCGGTGACCACCGGCCAGCCGGTGATCGCGATCGAGGGCGACAGCGCCTTCGGCTTCTCCGGCATGGAGGTCGAGACCATCTGCCGCTACCGGCTGCCGGTGTGCGTGGTGATCATGAACAACAACGGCGTCTACCGCGGCGACGAAACAAACCCCACCGGCGGGCCCGATCCCTCGCCCCTGGTGTTCGTCAAGAACGCGCGCTACGAGAAGCTGATGGAGGCCTTCGGCGGGGTGGGCGCGTACGCCACCACCCCGAGCGAGCTGCGGGCCGCGATGGAGGAGGCCCTCCGCTCGCGCCGGCCCACGCTGATCAACGCCGTGATCGACGAGTCCGCCGGCACCGAAAGCGGCCGGATCACGAGCCTCAATCCGAAGAGCGCGAGGAAGAAATAGCGCCCGGAGAGACGCGACGGGTGCGCCGCTCGACTCGCGAAAGGAAACGACAACGAGTGAGGACGCGATGGAAGCATTGAAAGGTGTGAGAATTCTCGACATGACGCACGTGCAAGCGGGACCGACGTGCTCGCAGTTGCTGGCGTGGCTCGGCGCCGACGTGATCAAGCTCGAGCCGCCAAGCGGCGACATCACCCGCGGGCAGCTGCGCGACGTGCCGAACGCCGATAGCCTCTACTTCACGATGCTCAACTGCAACAAGCGCTCGATCACGCTCAATCTCAAGACCCCCGAGGGCAAGCAGGTCCTCACCGATCTGCTGAAGAAGTGCGACATCGTGATGGAGAACTTCGGCCCGGGCGTGCTCGACCGGCTGGGTTTCTCGTGGGAAAAGGTCCACGAGATCAACCCGAAGATCGTGATGGGCTCGATCAAAGGTTTCGGCTCGACCGGCCCCTACGCCGACTTCAAGGCCTACGAGAACGTCGCGCAGGCGATGGGCGGGGCGATGAGCACCACGGGGCTGCCCGACGGCCCGCCCTTCGTCACCGGCGCGCAGATCGGCGACTCGGGCACCGGGCTGCACCTGGCGATCGGGCTGCTCGCGGCGCTGCGGCAGGCCGACCGCACCGGGCAGGGGCAGTATGTCGAGGTGGCGATGATGGACGGCGTCATGAACCTCTGCCGCGTCAAGTTTCGCGACCACCAGCGCCTGCAGCGCGGGCCGCTCGCCGAGTATTCGGTGCCGACCTACCAGGGCATGGGCGAGGTGCCGCGCGCGGGCAACGACTCGGGCGGCGGCCAGCTCGGCAACGCGATCCACTGCAAGCCGCACGGCGCGAACGACTGGATCTACATCGTGGTGCAGGAGGCGGTGTGGGAGGCGCTCGCCAAGCGCATCGGCCCCGAAGTCGGAATGCCCGACATGGCGAGCGATCCGCGGCTCGCCACGATCGGGGAGCGCAGAAAGAACCAGAGCCTCATGTGGACGCTCATCGGCAAGTTCGCCGAGAACTACACCAAGCGCGAGCTGATGAAGATCCTGAACGACCTCGACGTGCCCTGCGGGCCGATCATGAGCACGCAGGACCTCGCGAACGACGAGCATGTGCGCGGACGCGAGATGTGGGTCGAGCTCGACCACCCGCAGCGCGGCAAGTGGTTCAACGTCGGCATGCCGATCAAGCTCTCGGCCTCGCCCGCGCAGATCCGGCGCTCGCCGCTGCTCGGCGAGCACACCGACGAGATCCTGCGCGAGGTGCTCGGCTACGACGATGCGCGTATCAGCGCGCTCAAGCAGGCGGGCGCATTCTCCGCGCCTCCGAAAAAGGCGGCGTAGCCGTCTTCGACAAGCGACTGCAGACGAGCGAGAAATAGAAACGAGCCTCCCCCATGAGAATCGCGATCATCGGACAACAGGATTTCGGAAAAGCAGTGCTGGAGGCGTTCCTCAAGCGCGGGGACGAGGTCGCAGGCGTGTTTTGCGCGCCCGAGAAGCCAGGCGCCAAGAGCGATCCGCTCAAGGCCGCCGCCCAGGAGCGCGGATTGCGGCTCTTCCAGTTCGCTTCGCTGCGCAGCCCGGAGGCGCACGAGGCGATGCGGGGGCTGCGAGCCGACTTGGGCGTGATGGCCTACGTGCTGCAATTCGCGCCCGATAGCTTCACCCGCATCCCGCGCCTCGGCACCATCCAGTACCATCCTTCGCTGCTGCCGAGATACCGCGGCCCTTCCTCGATCAACTGGCCGATCATCCGCGGCGACACCCGCACCGGGCTCACCATCTTCCGCCCCAACGAAGGCCTGGACGAGGGGCCGGTGATCCTGCAGAAGGAGTGCGACATCGGGCCCGACGAGACGCTCGGTGAGGTCTACTTCAACAAGCTCTTCCCGATGGGCGTGGAGGCCATGCTGGAGGCCGCCGATCTGGTGGCCGCCGGGCGGCATAAGGAAACCGCGCAGGACGAGTCGCAGGCGAGCTATGAGGGGTGGTGCCGCGAGGCCGAGGCGCGCATCCACTGGGCCCATCACGTTGATTTCGTCTACAACCTGATCCGCGGCTGCAATCCAGCGCCCGGCGCGTGGACGACGCTCGCCGGCAAGAAGATCCAGATCTTCGACGCGCGCAAGCACCTCTTCCGGCGCTTCGCCGACGTGGTGGGCAAGGTGGGAGAGGTCTCCGACGTCACCGCCGCGAGCTTCAAGGTGACCGCGCAGGGCGGCATGATCGAGGTGCTGCGCGCGCGCGGGGAGGACGGCAAGAAAGTATCCGGAGGCGAGCTCGCGCGTGCCGTCGGGCTCACCGCCGGCATGATCCTCGGCAACTGAATCCCGCGTGCAGGGCGGCTTGCCTCTGCCGCTCCTGCCTCTCCCGCTTGCCGCCGCGATCGCGCCGGGGCCGGCCCGGGCGCCTAAAATAACCCCTGAGTCCTGGCGGCAAATGTCGTAGAATGGGCCTGCTCGGGCGGCGTAACCTGCTGCGAAAAAACGCAAAAAAGCGGGAACGGGGATGAAGAGGCTGGATTTCTGGCGATCCGACTGGTTTCTCGGGGTCGTGGTCGCGGTTCTGATCCTCGCTTTATCGGGCCGCGACCTCATCCAGAGCCTCGAGCGCAAGGCCTACGATTTGGGCGTTCAGGCGGCTACCCGCCAGCCCTCGGAGCGCGTCGCGGTCATCGCGATCGACAAGCAGAGCATAGACAACCTCGGCCGCTGGCCGTGGTCGCGGGAAGTGCACGCCCGCATGACCGATATCCTGGCGGGCGCGAAAGCCAAGGTCATCGGTTACACGACCTTTTTCTCGGAGCCGCAGCGCGACCCCGGGCTCGCGTATATCGGCAGGCTCCTCGAGATCTACAATGCGGGGCTCGGCTCCGCCGCCGCCGAGCCGGGACCCGCAGCGCAGCAGATCGCGCGCCTCGGCGCGCTGCTCACCGAGGCGGAGGCGGCGCTCAACACCGATCGCAAGCTCGCCGAGAGCTTCAAGCGGGCGGGCAACGTGCTGCTGCCCCTCGTGTTCGAACAGATCGCCGAGCCCCTCGGCAACCCCGACCGGCCACTGCCCGATTACGTGCTCGCCCACGCGCCCGCGGTGAAGGCAGGGCCCGAGGCCGCGCTGCCGTTCCCGGGCCTGCAACCCGCGGTCCCGATCCGCGAGCTGGGTGCGGTGGCGGCGGGCGTGGGGCATCTCAACGCGATTCCGGACGTGGACGGGGCGGTGCGCACCGAGCCGCTGGTGATGCGCTATTACGACAAGTTCGTGCCCTCGCTCTCGATGCTGATCGCGGCGAAGAGCCTGAACCTCGGGGCCGCCGAACTCGAGGCGACGCTGGGCGAGTCGGTGCGCGTGGGGAAACTGAGGATCGCGACCGATCGCGATTTGCGGATGTATACCTTTTTCTACCGCGACCGCGACGGAAAGCCGGCCTTTCCGGTGGACTCGTTCTTCGACGTGCTCACCGGCAAGGTCCCGGCGGCGAAGTACCAGGACAAGATCGTGCTGATCGGAGCGACCGCTGCCGGGCTCGGCACCACCCAGGTGACGCCGGTGTCGCCGGCCTCCTCTCCGGTGCTCACCCTGGCCCATGCCGTTTCCAGCATCCTGAACGAGCATTTTTTCGTGGTGCCGGCCTGGGCCGCGTGGGTCGAGAAACTCGTGTTCCTGCTGGTCGCCCTCTATCTCGTGCTGCTACTGCCGCGGCTGAAGGCCGCCCTCGCCGGCATGCTGAGCCTCGCCCTCGGGCTCGCGCTCATCGCCGCCCATTTCGTTCTGATGGTGACCCAGCTCGTGTGGGTCCAGTTGATGTCCGCAGTGACGCTGCTCGCGGTCGGCTACGCGGCGCTCATCACCAAGCGCTTTCTCGTCACCGAGCGCGGCAAGGAACGGCTCGACATCGAGTCGGCGCAGAGCAACCGCATGCTGGGGCTCGCCTACCAGGGACAGGGCCAGCTCGACACCGCGTTCGATTACTTCAGGAAACTGCCGCTCGACGACGGCGTGATGGACCTGCTCTACAATCTGGCGCTCGATTTCGAGCGCAAGCGCCAGTTCAACAAGGCCGAGTCGGTGTTCCGCTACATGGCCGACTACAACCCGAAATTCCGCGACCTGGAGAGCCGCCTCTCGCGCGCCAAGGCGATGTCGGAGACGGTGATCCTCGGTGCGGGCGGCGGGCATCCCGGAGGCACGGTGATCCTGCCGGGCGCCGGCGTGGAGAAGCCGATGCTCGGCCGCTACCAGATCGAGAAGGAGCTCGGCAAGGGGGCGATGGGCATCGTCTACCAGGGCCGCGACCCCAAGATCGGGCGCGTGGTGGCGATCAAGACCATGGCGCTGTCCCAGGAGTTCGAGCCTGACGAGTTGAAGGACGTGAAGGAGCGTTTTTTCCGCGAGGCCGAGACCGCGGGGCGACTCACTCATCCCAACATCGTCACCATCTACGACGCGGGCGAGGAGCACGACCTCGCCTACATCGCGATGGAGTTTCTGAAGGGCCGGGACCTCACTCCCTACGTCAAACCCGACAACCTGCTGCCGCTCGAGAAGGTGCTGTCGATCGTCGCGCGCGTGGCCGAGGCGCTCGCCTACGCGCACCGCAACAACGTCGTGCACCGCGACGTCAAGCCCGCCAACATCATGTGGGAGCCCGAGACCGATACGGTCAAGGTCACCGATTTCGGCATCGCGCGCATCACGGATTCGTCCAAGACCAAGACCGGAATGGTGCTCGGCACCCCCTCCTACATGTCTCCGGAGCAGCTCGCCGGCAAGAAAATCGAGGGGCGCTCGGACCTGTTTTCGCTGGGCGTGACGCTCTACCAGCTCGCGTGCGGGCGGCTGCCGTTCGAGGGCGATTCCATGGCGCAGCTCATGTACAAGATCGCCAACGAGCCGCATCCCGACATCCGCACCTTCAACCCGAAGCTGCCGGCGTGCGTCGCGGCGATCGTGAACAAGACACTCGCCAAGCAGCCGGAGCACCGCTATCAGGACGGCGACCAGATGGCGAGAGCGCTGCGCCTGTGTCTGGGCAGCCTCGCGCCGGCGCGTCCCGCCGCCCCCGCGACGCAGCCGGCGGGCACCTGAAGGGGGCCACGATGGACCTCAGTTCCGCGCTCGAGATCGCGACCGCCACGCATGCCGGCATGGTGCGCTCGCACAACGAGGACAGCATCGCCGCCGACGCCGAGATCGGGCTCGCGGTGCTCGCCGACGGCATGGGCGGCTACAACGCGGGCGAAGTCGCGAGCGGCATCGCGGTGGAGTTGATCCGCACCGAGATGAGGAAGGCGCTCGCCGGCAAGAAGCCCGGGGAGCTCAACGGGCAGAGCGCCGAGCGGCTCATCGTGGAGCAGGCCTCGCGGGCGAACGCCGCGATCTACCAGGCGGCGCAGAGCCAGCCGCAGTACTCGGGTATGGGCACCACCCTGGTGGTGGCGCTGTGGCACGACAACCAGGTTTCGGTCGGTCACGTGGGCGATTCGCGCCTCTACCGGTTGCGGCAGGGTGTGCTCGAGCAGATCACGCGCGACCATTCTTTGTTGCAGGAACAGATCGATAGCGGCATGATAACCAAGGAGCAGGCCAGGTACTCGCAGAACAAGAACTTGGTCACGCGCGCCGTGGGCATAGACCCGGAGGTGGAAACGGAGATCCACACCTACCCGGTGCAGCCGGGAGATGTCTACCTGATGTGCTCGGACGGTCTCTCCGACATGGTGACCGACGAGGACATCCAGTTGACGCTCGCCGCGCTCGCCGCCAACCTGCCGCTCGCCGCCCAGCAACTGGTGCAGCAGGCGAACGACAACGGTGGCCGCGACAATATTTCGGTGATACTGGTGCGGATTTTGAAGGGATTTCCGGCACGCGCGAGCTGGCTGGAGAAACTGAAGGGCTGGTTACCTAAGCGAGGATGACACCATGGCGAAGTTGATTCTCAGTCTCGAGGGGACGGTCATCCGGGAGTACCCCATAGACAAGGAGCGCATTACCATCGGGCGCAAGCCGCAGAACGACATCCAGATCGAGAACCTGGCGGTGAGCGGCGAGCATGCATGCATCGTCACCATTCTCAACGATTCGTTTCTCGAGGACCTCGGCAGCACCAACGGCACGCTCGTGAACGGCAACCCGATCAAGAAGCACATCCTGCAGAACAACGACGTGATCGAGATCGGCAAGTACAAGCTCAAATACGTGAGCGACGTGCCCGCGGCCGGCCAGGCCACCGTGGACGATTTCGAGAAGACCATGGTGCTGACTCGCCCGAAGCCCGCCGCGCCCAAGGCGTTCGGCGACACCCAGGCGATGCAAGCGCCGGCCGCCGCCGCGCCCAGGCCCGCTGCCCCCTCCGCCCCGG
>DATLZE010000137.1:0-13394 GCA_035574195.1 Burkholderiales bacterium
TTCAAGGCGTGTTCCTTAAGCCCGCGTGAGCAACAGTGACGAACACTCACGTCCTTCGCAGCCTGCGGCGCCAGCGGGTGCCATAACGGCGGCGCGACCGCCATTGAAGTCGCCCAACAATCCGTTCAACGCCGACGCGCCGCAAGCGGCGCGCGGGTTAACGGCACGTTAGGGCGCAATATCTGGTGTTAACGCCAAATAGGAGGTAATCATGTTCGATCATCAAGATGGGCTATCTTCGGCTATAGGGCGGGCCTTTGCAGTGCTGATCGCCTGCCTGATTACCGCCTGCGCGCAAACCGGTTCAGTTCAACAGCCCGAGCAAGTCACGTACGTTCAAAATGGGGCCGCGAGGTTACGCGTCTTCGTCGAGGGCAGTGGACCCGCAATCGTGTTGCTGCCGCAGCAGGGCCGCGGGCCGCGGGACTTCGATGACATTTCGAAGCGGCTCGTCTCGGCGGGCTACCGGGTCGTCCGACCGGAGCCGCGCGGCTTCGGAGAAAGCGTCGGTCCTGTCGAAGGCGTTACGCTGCGCGACAACGCACGCGACGTGGCGGCGGCTATTGAGAAGGTCGGCGCCGCTCCGGCCATAGTGGTGGGGTGGGCGTACGGCAACCGTGTCGCACGCATGATCGCGAGCGAACGACCGGAGCTCGTGCGCGGTGTGGTGCTTATCGCCGCCGGGGGCAAGTATCCGCCGAAGCCGGAGGTGTTGGCCAAAATGCGCATATATCAGGACAAGAGCTTGCCTCTCGAAACAAGAGCCGAGGCGGCGCGAGTCCGCTACGGAACGAAGACCAAGGTCAGCGTGGCGGACATGCGCCTCGACGAAGTTTCCGAGGCAACGGTAAAGGCCCAATCACTGGCGCCGACCGTGCCCTTGGAGGCTTGGTGGAACGGAGGCAAGGCGCCGATGCTCGTGCTTCAAGGTCTTGAAGACGTCATCGCACCGCCGGAAAACGGGCGTTCGCTGCGACGCGACCATCCGGATCGGGTCACGCTGGTGGAATTCGAAGACCTGGGTCACTACATGGCACACGAGCGGCCAGATCTCGTTGTCGACGCGATCGTCAATTGGACCAAGAAACTGAGGTAATGACAAACTTGGCCAAAGGGGTCAGAGCTTTACTTTATCCTCCGAGCGGCAAGCGGCAAGCGCGCAAGAGGTCGGTTTTGGGAGAGGCGGTACGCTCTCGGCTGTTCTCGGTGTTCGTGTTGGGCTCGACCTATCGCGAGGCGCGCCGGTCTCGCCGGGCCCGGCCAGGCAGAGAGGCCGAGCGCAACTCCCAGGCGCCGCGCAGTATGGGCTCTGTGGCCCGGAGAGCAAGAGCGCGCGGTGCAATCCAGAACGCTCCGGCAACCGCTATATAAACTAAAGCTCTGACCCCTCGCCCCCACGTAAACTAAAGCTCTGACCCCTCGCCCCCACGGGTCGAAAAGCTCGCTGCCTGAAGGCAATGACGCTGAGCCAGCCCATGCAGCGGACCGCTCGCAAGCGTCGCTCGCGGGTGCCCTCGGCGCATCGCGCCCCGGCGGCCGCTGATGGGCGGCGTTCATAACCGGTTCTAGAAGGGGAAGCGCGAGAGCGAGGCAGGGGGAAAGCCCGCGGGAGCGGAAGATCGCGAGAGCGAGCACCGGACAGTCGCTCGATCGCCGAATCGAGGAGGGCTTGCCCCTCGCGCCGCCCGCAGCTCCTCAGTCGAGCAGCCGCTTGATGCGCCGCGCGGCGGCGATCTCCCCGCTGTTCACGAATCGCTCGTGGTTCTTGTCCACCTCGGCGAGGTCGTAGCGGTAGCTCACCATCATGCCGTAGGACTGGCGCATGCCGCGCGCCGAGGTGTCGGCGAGCCAGAGCAGGCGGTTGACGCGCGCGCCGTTGTTGAGGTGGAAATGCGCGACCGGATCGAGCGGCTGCGCTCCGTTTTTCTCGCGCAGCAGGTAGCGCGCGCAGAGCTTCTGCATCGGCTCGCGCAGCGCTTCGCTCAGCCTGGCGTCGGCCGGCCATTCGGGGCGCGCCAGCGCGTCCGCGATCGCGGTGGCGGGCTCGGGGTGGCCGATCATCGCGGCGAACTTCGCGATCTCGGCCGCCGGCAGCAGTGCGCTCCGGCTCGCGAGCGCCTCGTCGAGCCACCTGCGGAAACCGGGCAGCGGCGAGAGCGTGGCGAACACCTTGAGCCGCGGGAGATCGCGCTTCAAGTCCTCGATCACGCGCTTGAGTAACAGGTTGCCGAGGTTCACCCCGCGCAGCCCTTTCTGGGTGTTGGAGATCGAGTAGAAGACCGCGGTATCGGCCTCCCGCGGATCCTGCAGCGGGGCGGCCTGGTCGAGCAGCAGCTGCACGCTCGCCGGCAGCCCCCTCGCGAGCGCGATTTCGACGAAGATCAACGGCTCGTCCGGCAGCCGCGGATGGAAGAACGCGTAGCAGCGGCGGTCGGTGTCGAGGCGGTTGCGCAGATCGTTCCACGACTCGATCGGGTGGACCGCCTCGTAGGCGATCAGCTTCTCCAGCACCAGCGCCGGCGACTGCCAGGTGATGCGCTCGAGCTTGAGGAACCCCGGGTCGAACCAGCTCTCGAGCAGGCCGTCGAGCTCGACCTTGAGCACTTCCAGCGCGGGCTCGCGCGCGAGCAGCTCCAGCAGGTCCGCGCGCAGGTCCACGAGGAACTTCACGCCCTCCGCCAGCAGGTTGAACTGGGAGAAGAAGCGCGCGCGCGGCGCATCGAGCGCGAGGCGCAGCCGCGCCTCGGCGCGGGACAGCCCGGCGTCGTCGGCGGCGTCCTGCATCGCTGCGATCGCACCCTCGAGCGCGGCGCGGTCGGGCGCGAACTCGCGCGTGACGAGGTTCAAGATCGCGGCGCGCTGCGCGGGAGCCGCCCCGCGGTAGAGCGCGGCGAAGGCCGCGGCCCGCTGCCGGGCGCTCACCTCTCCCCCGCGCCGCGCCCGGCTCTCCTCGATGAGCGGCCTCACCTGCTCGATCAGGCGCGCGACCGCCCGCTCTGCCTCGCTCTCGCCGGCCGCGGGGAACACCGCGGCGGCGAGCCGCTGCCACCAGTAGCGCAGCCGCTCGAGGGCCGAGAGCGGCCCGGGGGCTCCGGCCGCACGGTTTGCAGGCGCTTCCATCGCTGGTCCTTTCGCTACCGATTCTAGCCGGGCACTGTGACCGTTCAAAGACAGACCGGCGCTTCTCGGCTCCTTGCCGCCGCGCGCGTTGCCGGAAACAGACAGCGGCCCGCCGCGCGCGGCTCCATTCGATGAGACACCGGACCCGCACGGGCGTTCTCCACCGATCCGGGAGCGCCTCTGCGGGCAGGGGGCGCACCCCGCAGTCGGGTTCCGCCGCTGCGGCACAGTCGCGTTATCATGGGGCCGCCCCCCGGTGTGCCCGGTGCGTGGCACCGCCGGGGGGTGGGGTTCTCATGGCAACTGGCAAGCGGAAG
Organism: Burkholderiales bacterium; assembly: GCA_035574195.1. GTDB lineage: Bacteria > Pseudomonadota > Gammaproteobacteria > Burkholderiales > SG8-41 > SG8-41. The sequence continues at coordinate 3,438 of DATLZE010000137.1, forward strand.
GGGGGCGTATGAGGAGATTGATCGCGGCGTGGTGCTGCCTAGTGCTCGCTGCGGCAGCGACGGCGCTCGCCCAGGACAAGGGCGGGGCCGAGGGAAAGCAGGCGGCGAAGGCGGCGGGGAAGGAGACCGTTCCGAAGCAGGAAGCGAAGAAGGAGCCCACCGAGAAGCAGAAGGCGCAGCAGGCGCGCATGAAGCTGTGCGCGGAGAAGGCGGGCGACCGCAAGGGCGAGGAGCGCAGCCAGTTCATGAGCGCGTGCCTGAAGGGCGCGGACCCGGACAGCCTCAACCGGCAGCGCGAGCGCCAGCTGCGGATGAAGGAGTGCAACAAGCAGGCCGCGGAGAAGAAGCTCAAGGGCGAGGAGCGCAAGCGGTTCATGGGCGAGTGCCTGAGGGGTTGATTGATCCTGGCGCTCGGAAGGGAGCCGGCTCCACGGCGCCGCGCATGCTCTGCGCCCTTGTCTCCAACGCCTTGCGCCGCTGGCGGCGGGGGCTGCTCGGCGCGCTGGTGTTCGCCGCGGGGGGCAACGTGACGGCCGAAGCGCAGGACGCCTACGCGCGCGAGCGCCAGCGCCTGCTCGAGGAGATCGCTGCGATGGCGCGCGAGACGCGGCTCGAGACCGGGCGCGCGAGCTTCGGCGAGCGCGTGATGGCGGCGATCGCGAAGGTGCCGCGCCACGAGTTCGTGCCGCCTTCCGAGCGGCGCAACGCCTATGCCAACCGGCCGCTGCCGATCGGCCACGGGCAGACCATCTCCCAGCCCTTCATCGTCGCGCTGATGACCGACCTCATGGAGATCCGCCCCGGCGACAAGGTGCTCGAGATCGGCACCGGCTCGGGCTACCAGGCGGCGGTGCTCGCCGAGCTCGCGGGGGAGGTCTATACCGTGGAGATCGTGGAGCCACTCGCGCGCGAGGCGGCGGCGCGCCTCGCGCGCCTGGGCTATCGCAACGTGGTGGCCAAGGCGGGCGACGGCTACCAGGGCTGGCTGGAGCACGCGCCTTTCGACGCCATCATGGTGACCGCAGCGCCGCGCGAGGTGCCCCCGCCCCTCCTCGAGCAACTCAAGCCCGGCGGCCGGCTGGTGGTGCCGGTAGGCGGCCAGCTCGGCGGCCAGAGGCTGCTCGTGCTGACCAAGCGGCCCGACGGAACGGTGGCGCGGCGCGAGGTGCTCGCAGTGCGCTTCGTGCCGCTCACCGACCGGGCGGGGCGCCAGCAGTAGCCGCTACGCGCGCCGCGCTACTGGATCTTGATGTCGGCCTCTTTTACGACCTTCAACCAGCGCTCGTAGTCGCTGCGGATGCGCTTTTCGAAGCGTTCCGGCGCGCCGCCGGAGGCCACCATACCCTGCGCCTCGAGGTTCTTCTTCATTTCGGGCTCGAACAGGAACTTGTTGGCCACGGCGTTGAGCCGCTCGATGACGGGGCGCGGGGTGCCGCGCGGCGCCATCACGCCGAACCACAGCTCCACCTCGTAGCCGGGCAGCGTCTCGCCGAGCGTGGGGAGATCGGGCACCGCGTACCAGCGCTTGGCGGTGGTGACCGCGAGCGGGCGCAGCTTCCCGCTCTGGAAGTGCGGCAGGGTGGGCAGCAGGCTGCCGACGATCAACTGGCACTGCCCGGAGAGCAGATCGGCCATCGCGGCGCCGGTGCTCTTGTACGGCACGCTGATCATCTTGACCTTGGCCATCGAGAGCATGAGCTCGGTGGCGAGGTGCGTGAGGCCTCCGACCCCGGAGGTGGCGTAGGCGAGCTGGCCGGGCTTCGCCCGCGCGAGCGCGATCAGCTCCTTCGCGCTTTTCACGGGAAGCGAGGGGTGCACCGAGAGCACGAACGGCGTGTAGCCGACCTCGATCACCGGGACGATGTTGTTGATCGGGTCGAAGGCGGGGCGGTGGGTTGCCGAGGTCGCCGAGAAGCTGCCCGACATCACCATGATGGTGTAGCCGTCGGGCAGCGATTTCGCGGTGAGCTCCATGCCGATCAGGCCGCCCGCGCCCCCGCGGTTGTCCACCACGAACTGCTGTCCGAGAGTCTCGGAGAACTTCTGCGCCACCTGGCGCGCAGTGATGTCGCTGCCGCCGCCCGGAGCGAAGGGAACGATCACCCGCACCGGCTTCGACGGATAGGCCTGCGCGCGGGCGGCGGGCGTGACGGAAACGGCGATCGCGGCGGCGGCCGCGGCGCAGGCGAGCGTGCGCAATGCGATGGCGGTCATGGAGCGGCTCCTCTTCGTTTTCGGGACTCCCCGCGAAGCAGCGGACGGGGCATTCTACGCCAACCGCACCGCCTCCAGCATCCACGGCAGCAGCACCTCCTCGAGGATACGCTGCGAGGGCCATTCGCGCGAGCGCCCCATGTGGCCGCCCTCGGGATTGACCCAGGCGCGCACCGCGCCGTTCGCCGCGCGCTCGCGCAGCAACTCGAGATCGGCGATCGGGATCTGCGTGTCGCGCGCGCCGTTCACGAGCAGCATCGGCGCGGAGTCCCCCCCGACGATGCCCTGCGCGAGCAGCGAATGCTGCGGGGCGCTCGCGAGCAGCTGCTCGCGCGTTTCGACCCCGAACAGCCGCGCCTTGGCGGGGAGGTAGTCGTAGAGGTACTCCAGGGAGTCGAGCGAGGGGCCCAGCCATTCGGGCTGGAAGTAATGGTGGATCGGCCCCCCGTGCACGACGGCGCCGGCGAGCCGCGCGCGCTCGGTCACGGCGAGCCTCGCCGCCCAGTAGCCGCTCCAGCTGCGGCCCTGCACCACGATACGCGCGGCATCCACCTCGGGGCGTTCCTGGAAGTAGTCGAGCACCCGCGCGAACATGCGGTCGGCCTCGGGGCCGAGCGGCACCGGGGCCTCGCCGGTGCCCGGCATGTCGAAGGCGGCGAGCGCGAGCCCGCGCGCGAGGTAGGCGTCGGAGGCCGCCATCACATCCTCCTTGCGCGAGTCGAGGCCCGAGACGCCGATCACCAGGGGCGCGGGGCGCGCGGAGCGCGGGGCGCGCAGGTAGCCCACGATCGCCTCGTTGTCGAAGGGGATGCGCAGCATCTCGACGGGCGGCTCGAGCAGCCGCCCGTAGTTGCGGAACGCGGCGAGCGCCCGCGGATAGGTGAATTTCTTGAACGGCGTGTTTTCGACCGGCCAGCGCGCGAAGTTGAACAGCCGCCACGCCCGGCGGTACGCTTCGCGCGCCTGCGCGCGGTCCGAGTCCTCCAGCTCCTGCGCGCGCTCCAGATGGAGGTCCCCCCGCGCGCTCCAGGCCTGTGCCCAGGCGTCGCGCTCGAGGCTCGACACCGATTCGAGCACTGCGCGCGCGTCCTCGAGGCCGATGCCCGCGAGCGGCGGCAGCCCTTCGCGCACCCGCCGCTCCAGTTCCTGCTTGAGCTGTGGCAGCGTGCGGGGGCCCGTCAGCGGGTTATCCGAAGTGATCGGAACGTACCACATGGGGGAGCGCACGGCGAGCGCGCGCGGGCGCCGTCGGTTCCGCGGCCCCGTCAAAAGCGATAGCGCACGCCGAAGCGCAGGCCCTGCACGCGCCAGGGGCTTGCGGGATCCTGGGCGAGCAAGTCGTAGGAGAGCGCCCAGCTCGGGCTGAGCCAGTGCTGGCCGGTGAAGGTGAGTTGGCGCGGGCCGTTGCCCGCGATCTCGGAGAGCGGGGTGAAGGTCTCGAGATCGCGCCCGTAGGCGAGCCCGAACGTGGCCGCCGCGCTGTAGCGGTAGCTCAGCTGCAGCTGGTAGCTCGGCGCGGGCGCGAAGCCGGGGACGCCGATCTCGGCGGCGAACGGCGAGGCCGCGGCAAGCTCGTAGTGGCGGTATTTGAGCCCGACGCTCACACCGCCGCCGGCGAGCGCCGCATGCAACTGGCCGGAGAGCGCGTAGCGCCGCGGGGCGAGCGGCGATTCCGGCACGACCCCCGCCTCGAGCGATGAGCCCCAGGCGCGGCCGAGGGGATAAACGACCCCACCGTAGGTTTCGGTCGCGCGCAGTCCCGGGCGCGCCAGCTCGCGCGTGCCGCCATAGACATAGAGCGTGTAGTCGGCGGAGCCGCGCACCTGGCGCCAGGCGGGCGCGGGATCGGCCCCGAAAGCGGCATGAACGGCTGGCGCGGGCGATTCGCCGCGCAGCTTGAGCCCCAGCCCGCCGCCCTGCGGCGAGAGCCCGACTTGCGCCCAGGCAGCGCCCGGGGCGGCCAGAGCGAGCGCGGCGAGCGCGGCGACCAGCGCACGATTCATCGTCCGTTCCTTCAGCGCGTCAGGCGTTAGTTTACCCAATTTCGCGCCTGCGCAGAAAGCGCCCGGCCCGTTGCCGCCCCCTCGGAAAGCCACTAGAATGCAAGCGCGCAACATTCCGAAAACCGCTTGCAAGTGGAGGAACTAAAATGAAATATTTTCTGGACTCGCTTGGGTGGACGGTGTTCTGGGGCGTGGTTCTCACCGTGATTCTGTACAACATCGTGAATTACGCGCTCACGCGCTGAACAGGGGAGGATGCGGCCATGTGGGAATTCATCCAATTGGGGATCGGGCGCTGGCTGCACATCGCCTCCGGCGTGATGTGGATCGGGCTGCTCTACTACTTCAACTTCGTGCAGGTTCAGGCGCTCGCCGAGGCGCAGAAGGACGGCACCGCCGCGGGCATCACCAAGCATGTGGCGCCGCGCGCCCTTTTCTGGTTTCGCTGGGCGGCGGTGGCGACCTGGCTGCTCGGGGCGCTGCTGCTGGGGGCGAACTTCCACAAGGCGTTCTTCTTCCTCGACCGCGCGTTCTACGCGATCGGGGTGGGCGCCTGGCTCGGCACCATCATGATCTTCAACGTGTGGGTGCTGATCTGGCCCAACCAGCAGAAGATCCTGGGACTCAAGCCGGCGAGCGACGAGGAGAAGACGAGAGCGCGCCGCGTGGCGTTCCTCGCCTCGCGCACCAACACCATGCTCTCGATCCCGATGCTCTTCTTCATGGCGGCCGCCGGCCACCAGGCTGTCTTCTTCGGCTGATTGAAATCCCCCGCGCTTCGCGCACCCCCTTTCGAGGGGGGAGGGGGATTTTTCGTGCCCTTCATTCCGAGGGGAGAGGAAGAAATCGTGGTCAGCGCGCAGGCGGCGCGCGCTCGACGCCCTCGACGCGCGCGCCGGGCCGGATGCCGCGCTTCGCGAACCAGCCGCGATTCACCTCGAGGGCATAGCGGGCGGGCCTCGCCGCGGTGTGCGTGTTCCGAGTATGCGGCTCCATGTCGGCGATGTTGATGATGACGCCGCGCTCGTCGAGGAAGGCGACCGAGAGCGGGATGTAGGTGTTCATCATCCACATGCTGTGGTGCGCGGATTCCGGGAACACGAACAGCATGCCGCGGTTCTCCGGCAGCACCCGGCGGTGCATCAGGCCCTGCGCGCGCGCGGGGTCGGTGTTCGCGACCTCCGCCGTCAGCCGGTGGCCGTTCACCGTAAGGGTGATTTCGGGCAGCGGCTCGGCGCTCGCCGCCCCGGCGAGCCGCAGCGCCGCGAGCAGCAGGATGATCCGCGCGCAGTGCATGCGTGCGCCCTGGCGAAAGAGCGGATCCGGTGGCCGCGATCCGCCGATCGCGGAGGAAAAACGCGGATCGCGCCGCGAAGAAGACGGAGCCGGCCGGATTCGGGCACGGTATTGCCCTTGTTCCGCGGATTGCGCGATCCCCGCGGCTCGAGAACAGCCGAGCGCTTTTTTGCCACGGAGGGCGCGCAGCACGCAGAGCACGCGGCGCGGCCGCGGTTCGGAACTCTCGATGCGCTTCCCGCCCTCGGCGGCTGCAAAGCGATAAATTTTATCGGCGTTCATGGGTGTTTTCACGACGCGGCGCGCTCTCGGCGAGCCATTTCGAGATGGCGTCGAGCAGCTCGGTCACCTCGCCGATCGGGGCAAGCACCCCGATGTCCGTTCCGGGGTGCGCGGCGGCGATCTGCCGCAGCAGTCGCGGCAGGTCGTTCTTGAGATGCCCGCCCTGGGCGAGGAACAGCGGGGCGATGGTGATCTGCCGGTGCCCGTCCCGCACGAGCCGCGCCACGCAGTCGCCGAGCGCCGGCTGCATCAGCTCGAGGAAGGCGAGCTCGACGGTGAGATCGGGACGGCGCGCCGCCACCGAGTCGCGGATCGCCTGAAACGGCGTGCTCCACTGGGCGTCGCGCGCGCCGTGGGCGAAGAGCACGAGGGCCGATTTCATCGGCGACCCGGAAGGCGGAGCGCAAAAGGCGGAGGTGAACAGCGCGCCAGAGCCCGGTCGAGAGTTCCCACCGCCTTCATCCCGCTTTCCTTCATCCTTTCCCGGTGCTGCCGAAGCCGCCCGCGCCGCGGCGGCTCGCGGAGAATTCCTCCACCACGTTGAAGGCGACCTGCACCACGGGCACCACCACGAGCTGCGCGAGTCGCTCCAGAGGGCTCACGGTGAAGGGGGCTGTCCCGCGGTTCCAGGTCGAGACGTAGATCGGTCCCTGGTAGTCGGAGTCAATGAGGCCCACCAGGTTGCCGAGCACGATGCCGTGCTTGTGGCCGAGCCCCGAGCGCGGGAGGATGATCGCCGCGAGCCCGGGGTCGGCGAGGTGAATCGCGATGCCCGCCGGGATCAGCTCGGACTGGCCCGGGGCGAGCGTGAGCGGTGCCTCGATGCAGGCGCGCAGGTCGAGCCCGGCCGAGCCCGGCGTGGCGTAGCGCGGCAACTGTCCCCGCAGGCGCTCGTCGAGGATCTTGACGTCAACGGTCTTCACTCGTGAACGGGTCGCAGGACGGTCCGCCCGTTCCCTCCTTCATTTGGCTGCACGGCGCATGGCGCCGTAGAGCCGGGCGATGTGGGCGATCAGCTGGCGCGCGACGACCGCCTTGGGCGCCCGCGGCAGCCGGTGGGTGCCCTCGTCGTCGAGCATCATGACTTCGTTGTCGTCGGACCCGATCGCCTCCTGCGCCAGGTTCGCGACCATGAGGTGCACCTTCTTGCGGCGCCGCTTCTCCTCGGCTCGGGTGTCGAGGTTGCCGGTTTCCGCGGCGAAGCCCACGGTGAGCGGCGGCCTGGGGCGCGCCGCCACCCAGCCGAGGATGTCGGGATTGGGCACGAGCCTCAGCTCGAGCTGCTTGCGGTCGGTCTTCTTGATCTTGCTCGACCGCGGCTGATCCACCCGGTAGTCGGCGACTGCCGCCACCCCGATGAAGATGTCGGTGCGCGCGATGTGCTTCTTCACCGTCTCGAACATCTCGCGCGCCGAGACGACGTCGATGCGCTTCGCCCCCGCCGGGGCCGCGAGCGCGGTCGGGCCGGTGATGAGCGTCACCTCGGCACCGGCCTCCAGCGCCGCACGCGCCATCGCGTAGCCCATCTTGCCGGAGCTGCGGTTGGTGATGCCGCGCACCGGGTCAATCGCCTCGAAAGTCGGGCCGGCGGTGACGAGCACGCGCGCCCCGCGCAGCAGCTTGGGGGCGAGCAGGCCGGCGACCGCCTCGGCGATCTCGCGCGCCTCCAGCATGCGGCCCATGCCGACTTCGCCGCACGCCTGGTCGCCGCTCGCCGGCCCCAGGACCGCGATCCCGTCGCGCACGATCTGCTCGAGATTGCGGCGCATCGCCGGGTTCTCCCACATCTGGCGGTTCATCGCGGGCGCGACGATCAGCGGGCATTCGCGCGCGAGGCACAGCGCCGAGAGCAGGTCGTCGGCGAGCCCGTGCGCGAGCTTGGCGATGAAGTCGGCGGTGGCGGGTGCGACCACGATCGCGTCGCGCCCGCGCGAGAGCTCGATGTGGCCCATGTTGTCGGGCACCCGCGCGTCCCACATGTCGCTGTAAACCGGACGGCCGGAGAGCGCCTGGAAGGTCTCGGGCGTGACGAAGCGCCGGGCGGCCTCGGTCATCACCACCTGCACCTCGAAGCCCTCGCGCACGAGCTCGCGCGCGAGTTCCGCCGCCTTGTAGGCGGCAATGCCGCCCGTGACGCCGAGCACGATCCTGTTGCGGGCAATATCCGCCACTTCGTTGTTTTGTCGGGAATAAGCTTCGAGAGTGTAACTGTAAAGGGGGTGTGCGTAAATCGTGAACCGAACCCCCGGTAAACGGGGTCGCGCCCGGTTCGTTAGTGGATTCACGACTCCCCATCCACGATTCACGGCTCATGGCGATCACCGACTGGCCGCTGGACGACCGGCCGCGCGAGAAGCTGATCGCGAAGGGCGCCGAGGCGCTCTCCGACGCCGAGCTGGTGGCGATCTTTCTGCGCACCGGCGCGCGGGGCCGCAGCGCGCTCGATCTCGCGCGCGAGCTGATCGCCCGTTTCGGCTCGCTCTCGGCGCTGCTCGCCGCGGAGGCGCCTGCGCTCATCGCCGTCCCCGGTCTCGGCACGGCCAAGTGCGCGCAATTGCAAGCGGTGACGGAGATGGCGCGGCGCGCGCTGCGGGAGAATTTGAGCCGCGGCGCCGCGCTCGGCTCGCCGCGCGCGGTGCGCGACTTCCTGCGCCTCAAGCTCCAGGAGCGGCCCTGCGAGGTGTTCCTCGGCGTCTTTCTGGACGCCCAGAACCGCGTGCTCGCGGTGGAGGAGCTCGCCCGCGGCACGCTCACGCAGACGAGCGTCTATCCGCGGGAGGTCGTCAAGCGCGCGCTCGCCGTGAACGCCGCCGCCGTGATCTTCGCGCACAACCACCCCTCGGGGACTGCCGAGCCCTCGCGCGCGGACGAGCACTTGACCTGCGCGCTCAAGCAGGCGCTCGCGCTGGTGGACGTGAGGGTGCTCGACCACTTCGTGATCGGCTCGGGCGCCGCGACCTCGTTCGCCGAGCGCGGGCTGCTCTAGCACGCCGGTTTCGAGCTCCGTGTTCCGCAGCCGGCTCGCGGGCGGCGCGTTCCGAGCCGTTGGTTTAAGATAGTCCGACCCGGGAATTCACCGCGGTTCGCGTTCCGGGGGCCGCGGCGCCGCGAGGGAGGTCGCCATGTACAAACACATCTTGCTGCCCACAGACGGTTCCGAACAGTCGGAGAAGGCGGAGAAGGAATGCCTCGCTTTCGCCCGCTCCATCGGGGCGAGAGTGACCGTGATTCACGTGGTCTCCCACTTCCATCTGCACTACCAGCCGTGGGCGGCGCCCAAGTCGTTTCACGAAAAGATCGAGAAGGAGCACGAGGAGGAGGCGAAGACGATCGCCGCCAAGATGGTCTCCGCCCTGGTCGAGCGCGCGCGAGCCCAGGGGGTGAGATGCGAGAGCCTGGTCGTGGTCGGCGACCACCCCTACGAGGAGATCATCCGCGCCGCCGAGCGCAACGATTGCGACCTCATCATGATGGCTTCGCACGGGCGCAGGGGGCTCGACGCGCTGCTGCTCGGCAGCGAGACCGCGAAGGTGCTCACCCACTCGAAAATCCCCGTGCTGGTGGTGCGGTAAGCCTTGGCGGCGCCCGGAAACTCGTGTAGAATCCGCGCCTTTCCGCAACCCTGACGGGAGTCCCCGATGTCGCGCGTATGCCAGGTCACCGGCAAGCGGCCGATGCTCGGCAACAACGTCTCGCACGCCAACAACAAGACGCGCCGGCGCTTCCTGCCGAACCTTCAGTACCGCCGCTTTTGGGTCGAGTCCGAGCGCCGCTGGGTCAGCCTGCGCGTGTCGCAGGCGGGGCTGCGCACGATCGACCGCAAGGGTATCGACGCCGTGCTGGCGGAGTTGCGCGCGCGCGGCGAGAACGTTTGACCTTCGCCATGGAGATCGCGGAGAACCGGCAACGGCCTCTGCCCGTTCCATGTGTTCACCCGGTAATCTCCGAGTTCTCCGTGGCCATCGTCTTCGGGAGTTGAGCGATGCGTGAGAAAATCAAGCTCGAATCCACGGCTGGGACCGGCCACTTCTACACCACGACCAAGAACAAGCGCACCACGCCGGACAAGCTGGAGATCAAGAAATACGATCCCATCGCGCGCAAGCACGTCCTCTACAAGGAAGCGAAGATCAAGTAGCGGAAAACGGCGGGCGAGCCCGCC
>DATLZE010000138.1:0-14954 GCA_035574195.1 Burkholderiales bacterium
TGGCGGTCCACGTCGTCACGGTGACCTTCTTCGCGGGCTACGTGGCCGACTACGGCCCGGTCACCTGGTGGCATCTCACCGCATGGTGACACGATGAGCGCGCCGACCGAGCGGGGAGGCGGCCGTCTCGCGCTGCTGATCGATCTCGAGCGCTGCACCGGCTGCAAGAGCTGCGAGGCCGCGTGCAAGCAGGAGCACCGCCTGGGACCGGGCGAATACCGCGTCAAGGTGGTGTGGGCGAGCGGCCGGGATGAAGCGGGGCTCGACTTCTTCGCGCTCGCCTGCCAGCACTGCGAGCGCCCGGCGTGCCTGCGCGCCTGCCCCCTGCACCCCAAGGCGATCGAGAAGGACCCGGTGACGGGGGTGGTGAGCGTCGTGGAATCGCGCTGCACGGGCTGCGGCGAATGCGTGATCGCCTGCCCCTACAGCGCGATGGGCTACGACCCCAGGGGCCACCACGCGGTGAAGTGCGATCTTTGCGCCGAGCGGCGCGCGCAGGGCCTGACGACGGCGTGCGCCTCGGTGTGCCCGACGCGCGCGATCCGCTTCGGCCGGCGCGAGGAGCTGCTCGCCGAGGCGCGGCGCGAGGGGCGCGCGCCGCGCGACCACGATCATTTTCTGCTCGGGCCCGCCACGATCTATCTCGAGCGCAGGGGCGGGCGGGCGCCGCAGAACGGGGCGCGGCGCCCCGCCTTCGCGGACGCGCCCGCGGCGCAGGCGGCGGTGCTCGAATCGCGGCCGGCCTTTCCCTACGGCCTGCCGCGCGAGGCGGCGGCCGCCGACCGCGTCGTGCCCGGCGGCTGCAACATCTGTTTCAACTGCTGCACGACGAAATTCCACTTCCGCGCAGGCAGGCTGGTGCGCATCACCGGCAACGACGAGGACCCCCTGCTCGAGGGGCGCCTGTGCCCAAAGTCGCAGTTGGCGCTGCAGCTCTACCACAACGAGCACCGGCTGCTCCACCCCCTGAAACGAGTGGGCGCGCGCGGGGAAGGCCGCTTCGAGCGCGTCTCGTGGGATCAGGCGCTCGACGAGATCGCGGAGCGGCTCGCCGCCGTGCGCGAACGCTACGGGCCCGAGGCGCTCGCGCTCTTCGTCGGCACTCGCACCGGCATCCTCGACTACCTGGGCTACACGCGGCTCTTCGCGCAGCTCTGGGGCACGCCCAACAAGGACGGCACCGATCCCTTCTGCGCAGCCAGCAAGAACGTCGCCTACGAGATCACGCAGGGACGGATCGGCAGCGGCAACAGCTATACCCCGGGCGACCTCGGCTCGGCGCAGCTCTACCTCTACATCGGCGACAACCAGGCCGAGACGCGCCCGGTCTATTTCGGCCTGATCAACGAATGGCGGCTCGCGAACGGCGCAAAGATGGTGGTGGTGGACCCGCGGCTGACGGCCACCGCGGCCCACGCCGACCGCTGGCTCGCCATCCGCCCCGGCACCGACATGGCGCTCGGGCTCGCGATGTGCCGCCACATCCTCGCGAACGGGCTGCACGACCGCAAGTTCTGCGAGAACTGGGTGCTCGGCTTCCCCGAGTGGCGCGAGTTCATCCTCGCGCGCGGCTACACCCCGGAGTGGGCCGAGCCGATCACCGGAATCGCCGCCTCCGAGATCCGGCGGCTCGCGGAGGAGGTCGCTGCGGCCGACGGCTGCGTGATCTTCGCGAGCCGCGGCATCAACCAGCACACCAACGGCACGCAGACCAACCGCGTGCTGATGTTCCTCGCCGCGATCACCGGCAACTGGGGACGGCGCGGCGGCGCGTTCTTCAACATGAGCGCAGGCACGCCGATCGCACCGAACGCTCCCGAGCACCGGCGGGCGAAGATCACGCGCCCCAAGGTGCGGCGCAGCCCCGCCGGCTGGACCGAGGCGATGCTCCACGGCCGGCCCTACCCGATCCGGGCGCTGATCGCCTGCAACAATCCGCTCGCGCAATGGCCGGGACAGGCGGCGGTGCGCGAGGCGTTCCAGGCGCTCGACCTGCTGGTGCACATCGAGCTCTTCGCGAACGAGACCTCGGCTTACGCCGATTACGTGCTGCCCGCCGCCACCGGCATCGAGAAGGGCGAGATCGGGCGCTCGAACGACGACCGGCGCATCGTCTGGATCGACAAGATGATCGAGCCGCCCGGGGAGGCGAAGGCCGACGGCTGGATCTGGATCGAGCTCGGCAAGCGCTTCGGCTTCGGCGACGTGCTGAAAGAATCGTACAAGGACCCGCGCGTGTTCTGGGACGAGGTGTGCATCGCCAACGAGCTGCTGCGCGGCTGCACCCAGAAGCGCCTGCATTCGGTGCCGTGGCGCTGGGTGCGCCATCCGCTCGCGACCGAGGACGCGCCCGAGATCGAGACGCTGTATCTCGAGGGCACGACCGCTCCGGGCGCACCCCCGGGTCACCGCTTCCCGACGAAGAGCGGCAAGCTCGAGTTCTGGACGCCCGAGCTCGAGCAGCGATTCCGCGCGCTCGGGCTCTCCGCCTTGCCCGAGTTCTATTCCGAGCGCGAGCAGTTGCTGGATCTGCCCTATGTCGAGCTCGAGGACGGCGACGCCGAGGCGGGCGTGATCTCGCCCTTCTGCCGCCCCGACACGGGCGCTGCGCGCGCGCGCATCGTCACGCCCCGCGGCGATGGCCCCGGGGCGCGGCTGCGCGCGCAGGGCTTCGACACGGAACTGGTGACCGGGCGCCCGCCGGCGGCGCACTTCCACAGCTGGACGCACTATTTTTGGCAGGCGCAGGAGATGTGGCCGGATCTCTACTGCCAGATCCATCCCGAGAAGGCCGCGGCGCTCGGCATCGGCGATGGCGATCGCGTGCGCGTGGAGACCGCGCACGGGGCGATCGAGGCGCTCGCCTGGGTGCATGCGGGCATCCGCCCGAGCGCGGTGTACATCCCGATCGGCTGGGGCGAGCGCCAGCCCTATCACCCGTGGCGCTCGGTCAATTTCCTCACCGACAAGACGCAGCGCGACCCGATCTCGGACCAGACCAATCTCAAGACGCTGCTCTGCCGGGTCGCGCGCGCCGCGCCGCGCGAAGGCGGCCCGCGAGCCGGCGCCGGCCCGAGGGACGGATGATGCGCGGTTCCGCGCGAAGGCCGGTTTCCCGACCCGCGCCCGCGACTGCGATGCTGCTCGCCGCGGCGGCGGCCGCGGCGCAGGACGCGCCCCGCACGCCGCTCGCGCCTTTGCCCGAGGTGGTGGTGAGCGCAACGCGCGTCGAGCGCGACGGTTTCGATCTGCCGGCGGCGATCGACCTCGTGCCGCAGCCAGCGATCCGCGAGGACCGGCCGCAGGTCAACCTCTCGGAGCCGCTCGCGCGCGTGCCGGGCATCGTCGTGCAGAATCGCCACAACTACGCGCAGGATCTGCAAATCTCCGCGCGCGGCTTCGGCGCGCGCGCGAGCTTCGGCGTGCGCGGGGTGCGGCTGATCGCCGACGGCATCCCCGCCACCATGCCCGACGGCCAGGGCCAAGCCGCCTCGTTCAATCTCTCCTCGGCCGAGCGCATCGAGGTGCTGCGCGGCCCGCTCGCGAACCTCTACGGCAACGCCGCGGGCGGCGTGATCCAGGTCTTCACTGCCGACGGACCGCGCGAGCCGCAAGCCGGCGCGAGCCTGCTCGCCGGCGACTTCGGCACCCGGCGGCTCGGATTGCAGGCGGGCGGGCCCCGCCCGTTCAACTACCTGGTGGACGCCTCGCGCTTCGTGACCGGCGGCTACCGCGAGCACAGCGCCGCGCGCCGCGATCACCTGAACGCCAAGTTGAAGCTCGAGGCCGGCGCGCGCGGGGTGGTGACACTCGTGCTCAACGTGCTCGACCAGCCGCACACCGAGGATCCCCTGGGGCTCACCGCCGCCCAGTTCGCGCAGAACCCGCGCCAGGCGGGGGCCAACGCGCTCGCCTTCAACACGCGCAAGAGCGTCGCCCAGACCCAGGCCGGCGCGCTCTACGATCTCGAGCTCGGGGCGGGGGCGCGGCTGCACGCCCGCGCCTACCTGGGCGAGCGCCAGGTCACGCAGTTTCTCGCGATCCCACTCGCCGCGCAGGCGGCGGCGACTTCCTCGGGCGGGGTGGTGGACCTCGACCGCGGCTACGGCGGCGCCGGGCTGCGCTACACGCGGGAGGCGGCGCTCGCGGGCGCGGCCCTCACCTGGAGCGCGGGCCTGGACTACGACCGCATGGCCGAGCGGCGCAAGGGCTTCATCAACAATTTCGGCACCGCAGGCGCGCTCAAGCGCGACGAGGACGACGTGGTTTCCAACCTCGACCTCTATCTGCAGGGGGAATGGCGCTTCGCGCCGCGCTGGACGGCGCTCGCAGGCGTGCGGTCGAGCCGCGTGCGCTTCTCGGCCACCGATTACTTCATCGTCCCCGGCAACCCCGACGACAGCGGCGCGGCGCGCTACGCGCGGACCACGCCCGCCGCGGGGCTCTCCTACCGGATCGCGGAGCAGGCTGTGCTCTACGGCAATTACGGCGAGGGCTTCGAGACGCCCACCTTTGCCGAGCTCGCGCACCGCGGCGGAGGGCTCTCCGGGCTCAATCTCGCGCTCAAGCCCGCGCGCAGCACCCACCGCGAACTCGGTTTCAAGCTGCGGCGCGGCGAGGCGGGCCGGATCAACGCCGCGCTGTTCCGCATCGACGTGCTCGACGAGATCGTGGTCGAGAGCTCGAGCGCAGGGCGCACCGTGTTCAAGAACGCCGCCGCCACGCGCCGCAAGGGGCTCGAGCTCTCCTGGCAGGAACGCCTGCCCCACGGCATCGAGATCGTGATCGCCGGCACACTGCTCGATGCGCGCTTCGCCCAGCCCTTCACCGCCGGCACTCCACCCGCCCTGGTGCCCGCCGGCAACCGGCTGCCAGGCGTGCCCGCGGCGAGCCTCCACGGCGAGCTCCTCTGGCGCCACGCGGCGAGCGGCTTTCACGCCGGGGTGGAAGCGCGCGCGAGCGCAAAAGTCCACGTCAACGACCTCAATAGCGAATCGGCCGCGGCCTATCGCGTGTGGAACCTGCGCGCGGGCTTCGAGCAGCGCGGCCGCAACTGGCGCCTGACCGAGTTCGTGCGGGTGGACAATGTCGGGGACCGCCGCTACGCCGGCTCGGTCATCGTCGCGGAAGCGAACGGGCGCTACTACGAGCCGGCGCCAGGGCGCAACTGGCTGGCGGGCGTGCAGGCGAGCTTCGGCTTCTAGCGAGCGCCCGAGCAGCGGCGAGCCTGCCCCTCGCCCCCGCTCCTCTTCCGAGCGGGGGAGAAGGCAGGGTTCGCGGCGCGAGCCCCTTCCGGGCCTCTGCACGAGATCGGCACGAGCGCCGGCGAATGCCCCCTCACTGTCCGCGCGGGGATGCCGCCGCCGATGCGCAATCGGCGAACACGACGCGGAATACGGCCCCGTGCGGGCGGTTGGATTCGACGCAAACCGCGGCCCCGTGGGAGCGCGCGATCTCCCGCACGATCGCAAGCCCGAGACCCGCTCCTCCGGGACTGCTTCCCGAGCCGCGCTGAAACCGCTCGAAAACGCGCGACCGCTCCTCCTCTGCAATGCCCGGGCCGTCGTCCTCGACGCTCAGCTCGACCCGCGGCGAGCGCGTAAGCCTCACCGTGACGCTTCCCCCCGCCCGCGCACCGTGACGAAGCGCGTTGTCAATCAGATTGTTGAGCATCTCCGTGAGCAGCAGCTCGTCGCCTTCGACCACCACCGGCGCGGTCTCGCCGGCGAATCCCAGATCCACGCCCTTGTCCAGCGCCTCGGGGACCCACTCCATGCACGTTTTGCGGGCGAGCCCGGCCAGGTCGAGGGGGCGGAAATCGCGCGCCCAATCGCTGCCCGGCTCGGCCCGCGCCAGGGTCAGCAGCTGGTTCACGAGCCGCCCCGCGCGGCGGGAAGCAACCTGCAACTGGATCAGCGCCGCCTTCATGGCCTCCACGTCCCGGGCGAGCAGCGCCCGCTCGGTCTGCGCGGTGACCCCCGCCAGCGGCGTGCGCAACTGATGGGCGGCCTCGGAAATGAAGCGCTGCTGGGCGCTCAGGGCGGCCGCCAGGCGCTGCATCAGGTCGTTGATCGCGTGGATGAGCGGGCGGACCTCGCGCGGCACGCCCTCGTCGTCGATCGTGCCGAGGTCGTTCCAGCCGCGTTTCGCCAGCGTCGCCGCCAGACGCCGCAGAGGATCGAGGCCGCGGCGAATTCCGAACCAGAGAATGACGGCCATCACCATCGGAAGCGTCACCATCGGGATCAAAAAATCCGACACCAGCAGGCTTTTCGACAGGGTATCGCGCTTGATCAGCGTTTCGCCGACGAGAATCACGGCGGCGCCCGAGGTCGCGTCATCGCTCAGACGGTAGGCGCAAATTCGAACGGGCGCATCGCCGACCATCGCATCGTAATAAACCGGGCGACCGGGCCCCACCGCCTCGCGCGGAGCGGGCAAGTCGCCGCGTCCCGCGACGGTCTCCCCCGTGGCGGAGAGCACGCGGTAGAAGATGCGGTCCACCGGGTCCGAGCGGAGCATCTCCTCGGCCGCCAGCGGCAGCTCCAGAATGGGGCGCCCGTCGGTGCCGAACCGCACCTGCTCCGCGAGCGACTTCGCCTCGTCGAACAGGCGCTGATCGTAGGCATGGTTCGCGTAGCCCAGCGCGATGGTGTAGGTGACGAAAGAGCTCACCAGCACCACCAGCAGCACCGGTGGTACCAGCCACCACAACAACTGCACCCGCAGGCTGTCTCGCGCCCCGTCGATGCGCTCAGCTCTCATCCCGCGATTGCTGCCTGCCGGCGCGGCGCGGCTCCAGCAGATATCCGAGGCCCCGGATGGTGCGGATCACGACATCCGAGTCCTGGAGTTTTCTGCGCAGCCGGTGCACGTGAATCTCGATGGCGTTGGGGCTCACCTCCCGGTCCAGTTCGTAAAGACTGTCAATCAGCGCGTCCTTGCTCACCACGCGACCGGCCCGGCTCGAAAGGGCCTCGAGCAGGGCCAGCTCCCGCGCCGTGAGGTCGAGAAACACGCCATTGAGCAGGGCTCTGCGGCTTCCGAGATCGATGACGAGCTGCCCGATGCGGATCTGATCGTCAGTGGCCCCGCGGGCCCGGCGCGCGAGAGCGCGGATCCGCGCCTCGAGCTCGCCCATGGCGAACGGTTTGGTAAGATAGTCGTCTGCGCCCAGGTCCAACCCGTAGATCCGGTCGTATACCGATTCGCGGGCGGTCAGGATGAGCACAGGTGTCTTCTGCTTGCGTTGCCGCATGCGCTGCAGCACCTGGAAACCATCCATCTTCGGCAGTCCGATATCGAGCACGACGAGATCGTAGTGGCACGCCGCCAGCGCCCTGTCGGCGTCCGTTCCCGCCATCATGCAGTCGACCGCATGCCCCAGGCCTCGGAGCGTATGGGTGAGCGCGTCGGCCAGCACAGGATCGTCTTCCACCACCAGAATATGCATGTTCACCCCGCGCGCGCACCGGCGGCGCGTTTCCCGATAAAGCTAACACAGGACGGCGCTCCCGGGTGTGCGGCGAGCGGCGAGGAAAGGTTGGCGCAAGGTTCGGAGGGCGAAAATCGCCATTTGCGACGCGCGGCACGACGACAATCACGCCAATCCGCGCGTCCTACCCGCATCGATCCCTGTCAGTAGAGGAGGATCCTCACGATGGCTGAGCTGCGCAACAACAAGGACTTTCTCGCCGGTCTCCTGATGATCGGCGTCGGCGCCGGCGCCTTTTACATGGCGCTCGACTATCCCTTCGGCAGCGCGCTGCGGATGGGCCCTGGCTACTTCCCGCGCGTGCTCGCCGCAATCCTCGTCGCATTCGGCATCTTCGTCCTGATCCGCGGCATTCTCACGGGCGAGAAAGTGCAAGGCGCGTGGGGCTGGAAGCCGCTCGCGTTCGTCGTCGCCTCCCTCGTCGTCTTCGGCTGGACCATGGACCGCTTCGGCTTCGTGCCGGCGCTGGTCGCGATGTTCTTTATCTGCACCCTGGGCGGTCCCGAATTCCGTTTGAAGGAAGTCGTGGTGCTCACCGTGGTGATGAGCCTGTTCGCGATCGGCGTCTTCATCTACGGCCTCGGCATGCCGTATCCGCTGATCAAGGGTTTCTGGGGCTACTGACATGGAAATCTTCAACAATCTCATCTTCGGGTTCAGCGTCGCGCTGTCGCTGCAGAACCTGCTCTACTGCTTCATCGGGGTCTTCGTCGGCACCGCGATCGGCGTGCTGCCGGGGGTGGGCCCGCTCGTCACCATTGCGATGCTGCTGCCGCTCACCTTCAATCTCCCCCCGGTCGCGGCGCTCATCATGCTGGCCGGGATCTACTACGGCGCGCAGTACGGCGGCTCGACCACCTCGATCCTCATGAACCTGCCGGGTGAAACCGCCTCCGTAGTGACCTGTCTCGACGGCTACCAGATGGCGCGCCAGGGGCGCGCCGGGCCGGCGCTCGCGATCGCCGCTATCGGCTCCTTCATCGCGGGCTGCATCGGCACGATGCTGATCGCGCTGTTCGGGCCGCCGCTCGCCGAGTGGGCGCTCAAGTTCGGCGCGCCGGAATACTTCTCGCTCATGCTGATGGCGCTCGTCGCGGCCGCCTGCCTCGCCCACGGCGACATGGTGAAGTCGCTCGCCATGGTGGTGCTGGGGTTGTTGATCGGGATCGTGGGCACCGACGTCAATTCCGGCATGTCGCGCTTCGCCTTCGGCATACCCGAGCTCACCGACGGCATCGGTTTCACGGTCGTGGCGGTGGGGCTCTTCGCCATGTCCGAGATCGTGAGAAATCTCGAAACCACGGAAAAGAAGGAAGTCTTCACCAAGAAGATCACCCACATCATGCCCACCAAGGACGACCTCGTGCGGTCGATCGGCCCCATTCTGCGCGGCACCGGGGTGGGCGCCTTCTTCGGCGCGCTGCCCGGCACCGGGCCCGCCATCTCGTCGTTCTCGACTTACATGCTGGAGAAAAAAATCTCCAAGCATCCAGAGCGGTTCGGGCGCGGCGCGATCGAGGGTGTCGCGGGACCGGAAGCCGCCAACAATGCCGCCTCGCAGACCTCCTTCATCCCGACGCTGACGCTGGGCATACCGGGCAGCGCGACGATGGCGCTGATGCTGGGCGCGCTCACCATACAGGGCATCGCCCCGGGGCCGCAGGTGATGACCCAGAAGCCGGACCTTTTCTGGGGGCTCATCGCCAGCATGTGGGTCGGCAATCTGATCCTGGTGATCCTCAACCTGCCGCTGGTGGGCATGTGGGTACAGTTGCTCAAGGTGCCGTATCGCTGGCTCTTCCCTTCGATCATCATGTTCTCCGCGATCGGCAATTACAGCCTCAACAACAGCCCGATGGATGTGTACCTGTGCGCGATCATGGGCATCCTCGGCTACATCCTCGTCAAGCTCGAGTGCGAGCCCGCGCCGCTCATCCTGGGCTACGTGCTGGGGCCGCTGATGGAGGAGAACCTGCGGCGCGCGCTGCTCATCTCGCGCGGCGACCCCTCGGTCTTTTTCACGCGCCCGATCAGCCTCGCGTTCATCATCGCCGCCCTCCTGATCCTGATCACCATGATCATGCCCGCGATCCGCAAGAAAAAGGAGCAGGCGTACCAGGAAAGCGCCGGCTGAACCTCACCGGCTCGATGAGCCGCCTGCCGCGGGGGCGAGACGGGGAGCCGCCCTCTGCACCGTGCCGGTTGCCAACCGCGGCTTGCGGCGGGAAAATGAGCGGTGTGCGGAGCGCGGGAAGCTCTCCCCGATGATCACGGTCACCGTCAACGGCGAGCCGCGCCAGTTCGAGGCGCCGCTCAACTGCGCGGAGCTGCTCGCGCGGCTCGAGCTCGCGGGCCGGCGCGTCGCACTCGAGCGCAACGGCGAGATCGTGCCGCGCAGCCGGCTCGCCGAGCAGCCGCTCGCCGACGGCGACCGGCTGGAGATCGTGGTGGCGGTTGGCGGCGGCTGAAAAGTCCGATGGGCGCCGCTCCCCGCAGATCCACCGGCACCAATCTGCGTCCAGCGGCGGTCAAACCACGCTTTTGGGGCAATCCATGAAGCCGCACGAAAACCTCGACCCCCTGGTGATCGCGGGCAGCTCCTACGCCTCGCGGCTGCTGATCGGCACCGGCAAGTACAAGGACTTCGCCGAGACGCGCGCGGCGGTCGAGGCGAGCGGGGCCGAGATCGTCACGGTGGCGATCCGCCGCACCAACATCGGCCAGAACAAGGGCGAGCCGAGCCTGCTCGATTACATCCCGCCCTCGAAATACACGCTCCTGCCCAATACCGCCGGCTGCTACACGGCGCAGGACGCGGTGCGCACGCTGCGCCTCGCGCGGGAGCTCCTCGACGGGCACGATCTTGTCAAGCTCGAGGTGCTGGGCGACCCCAAGACGCTCTACCCCAACGTGGTGGAGACGCTCTGCGCGGCGCGGACACTCGTCAAGGAAGGCTTCAAGGTGATGGTCTACACCTCCGACGACCCGATCGTCGCAAAAGAGCTCGAGGCGATCGGCTGCGTCGCGGTGATGCCGCTCGCCTCCCTCATCGGCTCGGGCATGGGCGTGCTCAATCCCTGGAACCTGCAGATCATCCTCGAGAATGCCAAGGTGCCGGTGATCGTGGACGCGGGTGTGGGCACCGCCTCGGACGCCGCGATCGCGATGGAGCTCGGCTGCGACGCCGTACTCATGAACACCGCGATCGCCGCGGCGAAGAACCCCGTGCTGATGGCCCACGCCATGAAGCTCGCGGTGCAAGCCGGGCGCGCCGCCTACCGCGCCGGCCGCATGCCGAAGAAGCTCTACTCCGCTTCCCCGAGCTCTCCCACGGCGGGGCTCATCACCGCCTCGCCCAAACCCTAGCGCCGGGTTTCGGGTCGGGTCGCGGAACCCGGAGCGCAAAACCCGAAACCGCCACCGACGATTCAGGAGCCTGCCGCGCGGCGCAGCGGGCTCCAGCTCCTGAGCAATTCCAGGAACTCGGCGGCCGGCAGCGGCTTGCTGAAGTAGTAGCCCTGCGCCTGGTCGCAGCCGAGCCCCTCCAGGAACGCGAGCTGCTCCGCGCGCTCGACCCCCTCGGCCACGACCTTGAGCCCCAAGCTGTGGGCCAAGGCGACGATGGCGGAGACCACCGCCGCGTCGTTGGGATCGGTCACGAGGTCGCGCACGAAGGACTGGTCGATCTTGAGCTTCTGGATGGGGAGGCGCTTGAGATAGGCGAGGCTCGAATAGCCGGTGCCGAAGTCGTCTATCGAGAGCTGCACGCCGAGCGCCTGCAGGCGCTCGAAGCGCTCGATCACCTGCTGCGTCTGCTGCATGATCACGCCCTCGGTGATTTCGAGATCGAGGCTTCCCGCAGGCAGCCCCGAGTCCCGCAGCGCGCCCTCGACCGCCTCCACGATGCCGTCGCGCCGGAACTGCTGGGCCGAGCAGTTGACCGAGACCTGCAGCGAATAGCCGAGCGCGCGCCACTGGCAGGCCTGCCTGCATGCGCGTCTCAACACCCATTGCCCGAGCGCGGCGATCAACCCGGTCTCCTCGGCGACCGGGATGAACAGCGAGGGCGGGACCGCGCCGCGCTCCGGATGCGGCCAGCGCACGAGCGCCTCGAACCCGACGATGCCGCCGCTCCTCAAGTCGAGCTGAGGCTGATAGACGAGATCGAGCTCCTCGCGCTCCAGCGCGCGGCGCAGATCGGTCTCGAGCTGCAAGCGCCTCTGCGCCGCGGCGTTCATCTCCGGCGTGAAGAACTGGTAGTTGTTGCGCCCCTGCTCCTTGGCGTGATACATCGCCGCGTCGGCGTTTTGCATCAGCGCCTCCACGCTCTCCCCGTCGTGGGGATAGGTGCAGATGCCGATGCTCGGCGTGACATGCAGCCGGTGGCCGAGCAACTCGAAGGGCTCGGAGAGCGTGGCGAGCAGCTTCTGCGCCACCGGGCCCGCGTCCTCCGGCCGTCCGAGCTCGGTCAGCACCACGACGAACTCGTCGCCGCCGATGCGCGCCACGGTGTCGGTCCCGCGCGTGCACTCGACGATGCGCGCGGCCACCGCCTTGAGCAGCTCGTCGCCCACCTGGTGCCCGAGGGAATCGTTCACGTTCTTGAAGCGGTCGAGATCCACGAACAGCAGCGCCGCTGGACGGCCGCTGCGCTGCGACTGGGCGATCGCCTGTCCGATGCGGTCGTAGAGCAGCACGCGGTTGGGCAGCCCGGTCAGCGCGTCGTGGTGCGCCATGTGGCGGATTTTTTCCTCGGCGCGCCGCTGCTCGGTGATGTCGTGTCCGGTGCCGCGGTAGCCCCGGAAGCGACCCTGCTCGTCGAAGATCGGCCGCCCGCTCACGCTGATCGTGCGCAGCTCCCCGCGCGCGTCGTAGCGCTGGTAGATGAAATTGTGGAACGGCTCGTGCGCGGCGAGCCGCCGCTTGTGCTCCTGCCACTGCTCCTCGGAGACGCCGATGAGCGGCATCTCCCAGCGCGTCTTGCCGATATATTCCTCGGGGTTCAGGCTCGCGTCGGCCACCTTGGAAGAGAGCTGGGTGAACCGGAAATCGCTGTCCTGCTCCCAGTACCAGTCCGAGGACAGCTCGGTCAGGTCGCGGAACCGCCGCTCGCTCTCGCGCAGCGCCGCCTCGGCATTCTTGAGGGGCGTGATGTCGGTGATGGTGCCGATCAGCCCGGCGACGCGCCCGTCCGCCCCGGTGAAGGTGGCCTTGTTGTAGAGGGTGTGGTGAACGCTGCCGCGCGCGGTGACGATGGTCGCTTCGTACGACTGGCTGCCGGGGCAGGCGAAGAGCTCCTGGTCCTTGGCGTGGTGCCGGCGCGCGATCTCGGGATCGTGAGGATAGAGCTCGAACACGGACTTGCCGATGAACTCCCCGCGCGGAATGCCGAAGAATTCCTCCCACGCGCGGTTGACGCCGAGATAGCGCCCTTCCACGTCCTTGAAGAAGATCGGCTGCGGCACCGCCTCGATGAGCTGCTGGATGAAGGCGAGCTGGCCGCGCAGCGCCTCGGCCGCGCGCACCTCGTGCGCTTGCTCGGCGAGCTGGAGCGCCCGCGCGCGCGACACCGAGAGCGAGCGGATCAGCCAGAAGAGCAGCAAGCTGGTCAGCGTGCCGCCGAGCAGGATCACCCGCGGCAGCACCCGTCCGGCGCCGTGCGCGGGATCGGCCGGCGCGCTGAACACGAGCCGCCAGGTGCGCCCGCCGATCTCGAGCGATACCGTCTGGGCGAGCCGCGCCTGCGCGTCCTTCGCCGCTTCCATCCCGAACGCGCGCCGGCTGTCGAAGAGCAAGCGCTCCCCGCCCGGCTGCTGCGCGCCGTTGCCGGGATAGCCGAGGTCGTGGATGAGCAGGTCGTAGCTCGCGCCGAGCTGGCGGCCGAGCGGCCCGCCGACCAGCTCGTCCATGCCGATCACCGCCGCCACCACGCCGGTGAAGGCCGCGCGCCGCTGCTCCTGGGTGCCGAGCGGAAGCCCCTGGCGGTAGGTCGCCATCCGCACCGCGAACGAGATCGCATCAGGATTGATGGTGGCCGCGAACGGCCCGGAGGCGACCGGCTCGCCGCTGTCGCGGGCGCGCGCGAGCTCCCCGCGGCGCACCGGATCGGCCGCGAGATCGAGACCGAGCGCCGCCTCGTTGCCTGCAAGCGGATGGATGTAGACGACCACGGCATACTCCTCGCGCTCGCCGGCCGGCTTGATCGCGAAATCGCGGTATGCCTCCGCGCCGGGCCCGGCGTGGCGCCGCATCCGCTGCTCGAAGGCGGCCTGCTCGGAGCGCGCCACGCGCCGCGCGTAGGACAGCGCGCGCACCCCGGGGTAGTGCTGGGCGATGTTGAAGCCGGCGAGATACCGCTGGAATTCCTCGTGGCTCACCTCCACCGAGGCGCTGAACAGCCCCCGCAGGCCGGTCAGCAGGTTGACGCTGTCGCGCAGGCGCCGGTCGAGCACCGCCATCGCCTGCGCGACCTCGTGCTGGAAGCGCGCCTCCGCCTCCCGCGCGATCCGCCGCTCGGCGGCTTGCCAGGCAAGAAAGGAGAGCACCAGCCCCAGCGCGAGCACGCCGAAAGCCGCCGGGCTCCGGCGGAGGGCCCGCGCGAGGTGCATGCCGAGCGCGCTGCGCTCGCCCCCCTCCATTGACGCCCCTCCCCTGGGTGCGGTTGACGGATTACTCTAACCCGCTTTGTCCGCCGGCTCAAACCGCGGCTGCCCGCGGCCGGGGGAATCTGGGACAATCGGCGGCGGCCTCCGCCATGGATCCCTCCCGCCGCCCGATCCGAAGCTACGTGCTGCGCCAGGGGCGCATGACGGCGGCGCAGGCTCGCGCCTACCAAGAGCTGCTGCCGCGCTACGGCATCCCGTTCTCGCCCGCGCCGCTCGACCTCGAGCGCGTCTTCGGGCGGGCGGCGCCGAAGATCCTGGAGATCGGCTTCGGCATGGGCGAGACGACCGCGCAGATCGCCTTCGCGCATCCGGAAAACGATTACCTGGGTATCGAGGTGCACGCGCCAGGCGTGGGCGCCCTGCTCAAGCGCGCCGCCGCGCTCTCGCTCGCCAACGTGCGCGTGATCCAGCACGACGCAGTGGAAGTGCTCGAGCACATGATCCCGGAGCGCGCGCTCGACGGCGTACACGTATTCTTTCCCGATCCGTGGCCCAAGAAGCGCCACCACAAGCGGCGGCTGATACAGCCGCCGTTCGTCGCCCTGCTCGCCTCACGAATGAAGCCCGGCGCCTATCTGCATGTGGCGACCGATTGGGAAGACTACGCACGACAAATACTGGACGTGCTCTGCGCCGAGCCGCGGCTCGAGAACACCGCAGCCGGTTTCGCGCCGCGCCCGGACTACCGGCCGCTCACGAAATTCGAGCAGCGCGGCATCCGGCTCGGCCACCGGGTATGGGACGTCGTGTTCCGGCGCCGGCGGGACGCGGCTTGATCGGCCGCGCCGCACGCC
>DATLZE010000139.1:0-2308 GCA_035574195.1 Burkholderiales bacterium
CCGCACTGCCTCGCCGTAGCACTCGATCGCGCGCGGGTGCCGCCCCGCCCGCGCGTGCGCGTATCCCGCCACCAGCCACCACTCGGCGCTCGAGCGCTCGCGCGCGAGGTTCTCCTCGGCGAAGCCCGCGAGCCCGTCCCAGTCGCCGCGCGCCTCGAGCTCAGCGATGCGGCGCCGGTTGGTCTCGTCGAGCCCCTGAAACTGGCTCAACAGCACCGGCAGCGTGCCCTCGGGCAGCACCGCCATGAGCAGCGTCGCCTTCGGACCGCAACCGGCGAGCGCAGCGCACAGGGCGAGAGCGGCGGCCACGCGATGCGGGCGCCGGACCGCGAATCGCGGAACTTTCGAATTCACGGCAGCGCGTCCGCGATTTACGATCGGCGCTCGACGGTTCACGAGATTTCCCGGACCCGGCCGAGGCGCCCGCCGAGGCGCTCGGCGAGCCAGTCGGCGACGAGGTTCGCGCCGACCTGCCGGTTGTCCTCCTGGCAGTGCTCGCTGCCGCCTTCATGGGCGGTCAGCACCTTGAGCGTCTTGTCCTTCGAGCCCGCCGCCTCGTAGAGCTTTTGCGCGAATTCGAGCGGGACGATACTGTCGTTCTCGCCGTGGATCACGTAGAGCGGACAGCGCATGCGCTGCACGACCCCGTCCAGACGGAAGTCCTCGATCTTCTTCATCGCCGCGTCGAGATCCGGCACGCCCATCACCCACGGCAGCTGGAACGGCGGCGCGGAGAGCCGTGTCCCTCCCGATTCCATGATCTTGCGGCGCCGCATCCAGGATTCGTGGTAGTCCCAGTGCCCGCCCCAGGCGACGCAGGCGGCGAAGCGCGGTTCCATCGCCGCTGCGCGCGGCGCATAGTAGCCGCCCATGCTGAAACCCGCCACGGCGATGCGGCGTGCGTCCACCTCCTGGCGCCGCGCGAGGTAGTCGAGCGCGGCGCGCGCCGGCACTTCGTAGTCGTAGCGGCTCGGAAGGCCCTGCAGCCGCAGCGCCTCGCCCTGTCCTGGCCCGTCGATCGCGAGCACATGGATGCCGCGCTTCACGATCTCCACGCCACCGAAGAGCACGCTCATTTCCTTGGCGTTGTCGAGACCGTCGAACATCACCACTGCGGGCGCCGGCCCCTCGGCCTCGGCCCGGAAGAACCACGCGGGCAGCGTGGTCCCTTCGTACGGCACCTCGGCGCGCTCGATCGCCGGGTAGCGCCGCGCGATACCCTTTCTGAAGCAGCGCAGGCAGCTCTCGTAGCTCTCCCGCTTGCGCGTCGAGGGCGGGATGAAGCGCTCGCCGCAGAAATAGTAGATCGCCGCGCGCAGGTAATAGGCGCCGGCCGTGAGCTCGCGGCCCGCAGCCGCCGCGGCGTCGCCGAAGCCTTCGATGCGCCGCGCCATCGCCGTCCACTCCTCCCACCACTTCTCGTTGTCGCCGACGTGCGCCTTGAGCCGCTGCCCGATCTGGTCGATCTCGCCCAGCGCCGCCGCGCCCCAGGTCTGCATTTCGATGCCGAACATCATGCCCTGCGACCACATGTGGTGGCCCGGAAAGTATTCGAACCAGTGGCTCATGAACGTCAGCTCGTCGCGACCGGCGGGATCAAGGGCGGCACTATAATACATTGCGTGAAGCCCGCAGCGCCGCTCGACGCCCACACGCCGCTGATGCAGCAGTACCTGCGCATCAAGGCGCAGTACCCGGATCTGCTGGTGTTCTACCGCATGGGCGATTTCTACGAGCTATTCTACGAGGACGCGGAGCGCGCCTCGCGGCTGCTCGGCATCACGCTCACGCGCCGCGGCGAATCGGCGGGAGAGCCGATCCGGATGGCGGGCGTGCCCCACCATTCGGTCGAGCAGTATCTCGCGAAGCTGGTGAAGCTCGGCGAGTCGGTGGTGATCTGCGAGCAGGTCGGAGACCCGGACGCTTCCCGCGGGCCGGTCGAGCGGCAGGTCACGCGCATCGTCACGCCCGGCACGCTGACCGACGCCGCGCTGCTCGATGACAAGCGCGACAACCTGCTGCTCTCGATCTTCCCGCAGCGCGGCCGGCTCGGGCTCGCCTGGCTCTCGCTCGCCTCCGGCCGCTTTGCGGTGATGGAGACGGCTGCCGCCAACGCGCCCTCCGAGCTCGAACGGCTCGCGCCCTCCGAGATCCTCGTTCCGGAGGATGCGGCGGTGGATTTCCTGAACGGATCGGAGGTTCCCGTGAAGCGCCTGCCGCCGTGGCGGTTCGATCACGAGGCGGCGGTGCGCGCGCTCACGGGCCAGTTCGGGACCCGCGATCTGTCCGGATTCGGTGCCGAGGGACT